>JAFASY010000014.1 GCA_019244235.1 Chroococcidiopsidaceae cyanobacterium CP_BM_ER_R8_30 | reverse complement strand
CTGGTTGCTTGTCTTTGCTAATTCACTGTTATCCCTTGGATTTCCACGGCTGATTGAACAAATGAACAGCTTCAGACTACCGAAACTTCTCTCTGTTAATAGGATGAATTTCCGCTTTTCCTCTGCCTAGAGTGATAAAAGAGGGCTGAAAGCAGTGGACTAGGTTCTATTTCTCGCTATGGGCGATTCAGTCCCATCTACCGGGTAGGTAATAATGGCTTAAACAACGGCAATAACAGTGTGCTTTCATCTCCAGGGGCGGGAGCTAGTATTCACCTCAATCCCCAAGGGATTGTTGGCTTGGACCTAGCATATCTGGCTCCAAACTCTAATAGCCCAAATTCGGGATTCGGCATTACCAACGGTTCCTATGCTGCTGTAGCTCAGGTTGATATCAATGCCAGCAAATACTTTAACTTGGGTCTAACCTACTCTCACACTTACGACAACCTGGAAAGACGAAACGGTTCAATCGCTATCTTTGACAATACAGGGACTCAATTAGCAAACAGTCCCTTTGGTAACGTTCCCACTTCCGCCAACAACTACGGTGTGGAAGTCGGCATTCGTCCTAACAAACATTTGATTATCTTTGGTTGGGGCGGTTATACTCAGGCGTATGCGTCTAGAAGTATCACGACCCTAGCTGGTGCTGCTAACGTGGCAAATGGCGCCACCGTAAGTGGACCTAGGGGAGCGAAAGCCGATATCTGGTACTTTGCTGGAGGCATTGCGCTGCCCGACATCGGCTCAAAGGGCAGCATGCTAGGGATATTGTTTGGTGAACCGCCACGGGTGACTTCTAACGACAGCACGCGAGAAACAGCTCGACCTGGTCAAGGTGGTTTCGTCAGGAGACGACGTGTAGATAGTGGTGTCTCATATCAGGCAGAGATTTTCTACCGCTACCGGCTAACTGACCATATTGCCATCACTCCCGGCGCTTTTGTCATTTTCAACCCAGAGGCTGACAGTCGCAACGCTGCGGACATTGTAGGAACATTGCGAACCACCTTTACGTTCTAAGCTCAACTGGATTTAATTACCGTAAAACCCTGTCTTAAGCACAGGGTTTTACACCCAACTCAGATTTAGTGTTTGCAACGCAACCCTTGTCACAAATGATATCCACAGGAGGAATATACAACTTTACCCACAACCCATGTTGTGGTTACTTGGGGTAGATTATTTACAGATTGCACAGCTACTAGATCTGCTCGCTTGCCAACAGCAATTTCGCCACGATCGCTTAACTCTAGCACATGAGCAGGATTAGCTGTCACTAGTGAGATTGCCTGTTGTTTTTTTGTTTTTTATATCTAATTAATTTTTTACAAAACCATTATGTTATAATTTGTATGCCTTAGTCAAAGATTTTGCGAATTCGATTCATCCTCCTGACTTTTTTTACTCTTATATTTCACAAAAAAAGTGTTCCGGTTCTTATTTCCAACTCGTTCGTAAATAAACTTATCAACTGAATGAATAGCTAAATACACTCCTAGTCCGCCGAGTTGTCGCTGTTCGAGAGGTTGATCTAAATCAGTTGGAGTTGGTTCCTTAGTGGGATCGTAGGGGTCACCAGTATCCTCGATCGAGATAATTAAAGCTTGCTCATCGAACTCTGCAAGCAAATCTAATACCCCTGAGCGACCCGCTTCTTGATAACTATGAAGAATAATGTTAGTGGCGATCTCGTCTACTGCCAAACGTAATTTGTAGGAGACTTTTTTATCCAATCTAGCTGCTTCTGCTGCTGCCATTACATATTCCGCTATTGCTGCCAAGGAGTTGAGACTCCCTACTACAGTTAATGGTTCCATAGTCCTTATTCGATACTTAGCGTTGTGTAGTTATTACCCTAAAATTAGGCAGATCGCTTTGTATAAGTCAGAAATCATTCATACTTATCAAGTATAACTACACTATAGTGAAAGCCTGTCTTCTTAATAGTATCGATTACCATCTCCTGAGCACCTACTACATAAATATCAACATTACTCCCCATCTTTTGCTTTGCAAAGATCAGCATCCGTAGACCAGCACTAGCCATGTATTCCAAGTCTTGCATTAGCAGAACAAGACGTCTCACCTTCTGGCTAGCCGCCTCCTCCACCTTTTCTTTAAATAAAGGTGCTGTACTCGCATCCAGTTCTCCAGACAAAGTAATTGTAGTGATTCCGTTATTTGTTTCGAGAGTCGTGTTGAGAGCCATACTTTTTTCTACAGTTAACAGTTGTTAGTTGCCACTATTCAGAGATCAAGAATTAAGGAGCTACTTGCCAACTAGGATGATGACAGAGCGCTCACCTACGAGTAATCCATACTGATTTTCGAGTACTGGTTCTGTACCGGATTGCCAGATGTCCTCCGGCGGGTTAGCGCCAGTGTTGGCAAACACATGCCACTTCATCTCTTCAGGTAAGCCTGGGATATTAAACCAGTGTGTCTCCCAGTGCATATTCATGCCCACATAAATGTAGTTATCTTGAACGGTTCCCTCCTTGGCATGTTTTCCACACAACATGAAAGCAAAGATGCGACTAAAGTGTGACCAATCAGCATTCCATGCCTGGGTACCGTGCCAAGTGATATCAGCATAACCACTACCTACATAGTCCACATTACGAAAATGGTGTTTATTTCGCAGCACTGGGTGAGCTTTACGAAAGGTGATGCAGTGTTTGAAAAACCGAAATATATCTGCATTGGATTTTGACAACGTCCAGTCCAACCAGTTCAGTTCGTTGTCGTGGCAGTAGGTATTGTTGTTGCCGTTCTGAGTACGCCCCATTTCATCTCCCATCAGAATCATTGGGACACCCTGGCTTACCATCAGCATGGCTACTGCATTCTTCATCTGTCGCTGTCGCAAAGTCTTGATTCCTGGCTCGTCAGTTGGACCTTCCCAGCCACAGTTCCAACTGTAGTTATCATTCGTGCCATCTTGGTTGTTTTCACAGTTTGATTCATTGTGCTTCTCGTTGTAAGCAACCAAGTCTGCTAGGGTAAAACCATCGTGGCAAGTAATAAAGTTGACCGAGGTTGTTGGTCCCCGAGCCGCTGAGGCATAAAGATCCGGTGAACCCTGTAGTCTCTGTGCCATGTCTCCCACCATGCCAATTTCTCCTTTGAGAAATTTACGAATAGCATCGCGGTATCTACCGTTCCACTCAGCCCAACGTCCAAAAGCTGGGAAAGAACCTACTTGGTACAAACCACCAGCATCCCAAGCCTCAGCAATCAGTTTACATTTAGCCAGAATTGGGTCAAAAGCAAGGATTTCTAGAAGTGGCGGGTTTGCCAGTGGTGCCCCCCAAGGGTCGCGACCTAAAATGGATGCTAAATCAAAGCGGAACCCATCGATATGATATTCAGATGCCCAGTATCGCAGACAGTCCAGCACCACACTCCGCACAATTGGGTTGTTGCAGTTCAGGGTATTGCCGCAGCCACTAAAGTTAAAGTAGTAACCGTCTGGTGTCAACATGTAGTAAGTTTGGTTGTCGAGCCCCCGGAAAGAAATTGTATTGCCGTACTCGTTGCCTTCTGCTGTATGGTTGAAGACTACGTCCAAAATGACTTCAATGCCATTTCTGTGTAGTGTTTTAACTAGCGCTTTGAATTCATCCATCTGCATCCCCAGCTTACCAGTGGCTGCGTACCCAGCCTTAGGAGCAAAGAAGCCAACTGTGCTGTAGCCCCAGTAATTCAGCAACCTTTCCCCTGTGACTGGATTCGGACGGTTGTTTTCAAACTCATCAAATTCATAAACTGGCATCAGTTCGACACAGTTGATACCCAACTCTTTAAGGTAGGGAATTTTTTCGCGGATGGCGGCAAAGGTTCCAGGGTGCTTTACATTAGCAGAGGGATGGCGGGTAAAGCTGCGCACATGCATCTCGTAGATAATTTGATCTTCAGGTGGGATTTCTAGAGGACGGTCATTTTCCCAGTCAAAGTCATCAAATGCAATTCGAGCGCGATGCTGATACACATTATTCCAGTCTGGCGTTACTCCCCAAACATCCCGACCTCCTACGATCTTGGCATAGGGATCCATAAGGATTTTACTGTTGTCAAACCAATGACCGGCTTTGGGGTTAAACGGTCCATCCATTCGATAACCGTATTCAACGTTTTCGTAATCTAGGTCAAATACAATCAGGCTGAAAACATTCCCGATTCGGAACTCATCTGGAAAGGGAATTTCTATCATCGGTTCAGAGGCGCGTTTCCTAAATAGTACTAACGTGCAGGATTTAGCATGACTGGAAAAGATTGAGAAGTTAACACCTCCTGGTACTAGAGTTACACCGAAAGGAAATGGTCGTCCACGACGCAGCTTAAAATCTTTGTAAGCGTGGGTAGGATGAATATCTATTCTCTCCATTCCAAATCCCTTCTATTACTAGCTTTTAATTGCTTAGTTATCACAAGACAACAGACAATAACTAATTTAATGCTTCTAAACCTGATTGAATCGTTTCACGAGTGGTAAAAAAGTCAAGAAATCCAGTTACAGACATAGTGTCTTGAATTTCCTCTGAAAGCCCTACAAGCACAATCCTTCCATCTTTAGCAGATACCTGTCGGT
The DNA here is from genome assembly GCA_019244235.1 of Chroococcidiopsidaceae cyanobacterium CP_BM_ER_R8_30. Lineage (GTDB taxonomy): Bacteria > Cyanobacteriota > Cyanobacteriia > Cyanobacteriales > Chroococcidiopsidaceae > JAFAVL01. The sequence continues at coordinate 7,786 of JAFASY010000014.1, read as the reverse complement.
ACAGCAGTAGCAACACCCTTAAGCCAGCGCTAGACATGTATGGCACTTTTGTCATATCCATAAGGATTTTTCTCCCCGTCTGGGCTAAGGGTAAAACCTTCTCTTGAATCGTTAGTGCTGTATTCGCATCCACATTACCAGCTAGATCTATTAACGTTACTTCTTCAATTGTTAAATTATTGATTTTCATATTAAATATTACTGGAAAATAAAATTAGAGTTTACTACTCCTGGATTAATTTGGAACAATTTTCACCTTGACTTTTATCTCTTTCTCGTCTAAGGGCAACTTGACGATGAGTTTTTCTGCGTCATAGTTACTGTAAATTTCTCCATTAATTTCACACTCGCCAATCCTAATACTGCCTGGGGGTAAAATATCCGGATAAACATGTAAGATATTATCAGGGAATCCTCCTGGAATCGGCTTGAAGTAGAATGTCATAGGATTTTTGTTGATCAATAAATTGCTATATACAGCAGCCAGATAGCATAGCTCAGTTGAGTGATAAAGACTCATGGAGTGACTACCTTTGCTGCGTTCATTTCCACTAGTTAGGTAGGGAATTCCATTGGCTAGAACATTGAAATAGATACCACCATCTTCAATGTCCAAGAACCAAGCGTTATAGAAGGCAGCAGATTCACGAGCTAGCCGGAGATATTCCTGATTTTTTAGGGTTCCTGCCACAATGAAGTAGGCTAAGATAGCTTGCTCTTGCTGCCACCAGGCTTTACGATCGTGCCAGACATAGCGGTAATGACTTTGACCTGCTTCCAAGCTACGCTCCACCATGTCATACCATCCCCCACGTTGTTGGTCGCTGCCAACAGAGGGCATGATTTCAGCAATTCTTGTTGCTAGTTCAGCATACTTATCTTTTGGTTTCAGGTTGTACATCCGAATTAGATTCCAGGCAATTTTGAGATTGTGACCAACTACAGCGCGGTTTTGCTGCCAACCCCAGGTTGTATCAGCAGACCAATCTTCGTAGAATCGTTCCTGAACAAAGGGGCTATGCTCCCAATCTGGAAATCGTCTCTCAATTGTGTCAAAGGTGTACTCTAGCATGTCGGCATATTCCTGCTTCCCAGTGGCTAACCAGAGATTAAATAGATAAGCTGGGGCATGGTCACCGATAGAATTCCAGTTCTTTTTCGCTCTGTTACGACCTAGGGAATCACTGCGCGGATCTAGAGTGACGGGGTCAAGATGGGAGAAGTAGCCACCATATTCGCTTTTGTCTAGGAAAAAGTCATTAAATAGTTTGACAGTCAACTCTGCATCATCCAGAATATGGGGATCGCCAGTAATTCTGTAAGTTTGGATGGGACCTGCTAGAGCGTAGATCTGTTCATAAGCTGGGATGGCATCATAGTCATCATCAAATTCTGAGGCGAAGAGCTTCTGTTCGCGGTCACCCTGCACATCAATACCGTGGTACCAATAGGCAATTCCTTCGTCTAAGTCCACAAACCGCATGTGTTCTCGTAGGTATGTTGTACCTTTTTCAGCGGCTTCCAGAAACTTATCTTCGCCAGTCATCATATAAGCTGTAGCGAATCCATATATTAGACGCGAAATGGTGTCTGTTTCTTGGCGGAAATTATCAAGGGGCTTAATCCCAGTTATGTTTAGAGTGGTACGATAGTTGCGGTAATCAATCTCCTCATCCCTAAACTGGGCTTTCAGGTAAAATTCTGCCAAGGAATGTACCTGGTTGATCCACCAGTGTGGTTTTTCAAAAATGTAATCTTGGGATGTTCTGCCAACAAAAATAACTTGCTTAGCTTCAAATTTGGGACTATCAGGGTAAAAGATTCCATACGTAAATAGATACCTTCCAGGTGTGAGCATCGATCTCATAGCACCAGTAGCGTCTGGATAAGGCTCTCCCAAATTTTGTATTAGCTTAGCGTATGTGATTGGGCTCAACGCCACTAGAAATTCCCTACCATCTGAACATTGAATCCCAAAGATATCATTGTCTGAATCAAAAAAAGTAACATACCCGGCAATCAAATCTGAAAATGGAAAATTTACGTTGTCCATCATTATATGCTCTCCTAGGGTATCAAGCATATTACTAACTATTACTTTTTAATTTCTTCCAAGAAAACTTGCATAAATTCTTCTACAACTCCAGGGTGTTGCGATGATATGAGATTACCATCAATATAAGTACTCATAGTCTCACCATCCTTATACATAACGATTCCTCCAGCATTTTCTACATCACAAATGATGTTATGAGCACAAGTAACTTTACGACCTCTTATTAGTTCCGGGTCAGCACAAAACAACCACACACTATGGCAAATTGTGCCAATTTTAAGGTTCTCAGTATCCATTGCTTTCACAGCTTTGCGGAGAAACTCTACAGCTGGAGACTGGTTAGGTTGCCCTGGTCTAGGATTTACTTGATATCGTAAGCGATCCATCGCATATCCACCGATGAGGATCAGACCTTTGTAATCAGTCGGATTGATATTGTTAAAATCTACTGTGACCGTAACTTCTTCTGTATGGTCATTTCCCTTAAAGGTAAGCTTCTCCTGATTCCAAAGATTGGAGATATACTCCACTTCATAGCCATTTCTAGGGAAGAAATCGTTAAATTGTTGGTATTCAGTTTCATCAAAGTGTTCTTCAACAACTACACCAATCTTACCCTTAATTCCTATTGCCATTTGTTTTAACTTCCCTTCTAAACTTAATCAAGATGCAGCCACAACTTTCACGAGCAAAGAGAGCAGAGATGAAGAGAGACAGAGGATAAATAATTTTTCAAAAAACTTCCTTTATTTGCACTTTGCCTCTGCTCTCTCATGCTAGATATAGATTATACGACAATCAGCTTTAGGAGTTCTTTAGGCGCATACACATCACGGTAAAAGGTCAGTTGCTCTGTTTTTAAGTAAACGGCTCCCCTATGACCGCGCCGAAGGAAGGTAACATTTCCTTTAGCTAGAGTTTCGTTTGTCTCGTCGTCTAAACACTTCCATTCAAAATAGGTAACATCATGATGAAACATGACAATCGGCCAACACATAGTGACTCCCGGTTGTGCAATTAATGCCCACCAGTGTAGCTCTCGCTCTTGTTGTTGCTTCAAACCGATATAATGACCGTCTTGACATAAATAAACAAGGTCATCACGATATTCAGCAGTTAAAATATCACCTCGTCCCTGCCTTAAAGCTTCACAATGAGTCGGCCACCATTCTTTGTTCTCTTTTTCAACTTGCACTGAAGAGTAGTCAGACCCTATAGGTGGCAAAAAAGCTTCTTTCTTTGAAATGAAACTTTCAGCATCTTGAATAAGTTTTTTCTGCATTTCTACAGAAACAAGTCCAGGCTTAGAATAATCCGCAGATAATTCGTTGTAATAGTTAATCCGTTTACCCATAGCTATTTACCTCCTTATCGTTAGCAAGTGTGACCTTAGAAACATTATCCTTGAGTTCTCGCTTTCAAGAACTCTTCTTGTGCAGATTGAAACCGTAGTTTGGCTTTACGTAGTACCTGGTTGAATTCCAATTGCTCTCCATTTGGTCCTTTAAAGTAAACTAGTGTCCATCCTTCGAAATCTCCCAAAGATGGGTCAAAAAGTTTACAGGAATTATACTTAGGATTGACTTTCGTTCTCTCTTCTTCTGATCTGACTTGAATAATCCGGTTAAACCGAACCTGAGTCATACCACGCTTTTGACACTCGGTCTCCAAATTTTTCACAAACTCATCCACATCCACCTCGTCATTTAAATAAAAGGAGATATGCATTGAGTTGATGTAAGCCGGACTAGAGTATGGATTTTTCGCTGCAAAAGCAGCAGAACTGTTAGGTGGTGCTGAAGCACTTCTATACTGTAGAAGCTCCAAAACAACGTTATCAAATTGAATGAAGTAGACATCCAAATTATCTTTACCTTCTCTAAGGTTGGGAACGCCAATGGTTCTTGGATCAACCCCTTTTTCAATTGCGTCGATTTCCTCCTTCTGTAGCAAAGTATTGTGCATAGTATCACCAGCAAGACCAATTTCAGCAATAATTATTCTTCCACCCAATACCTCCGTGTAAAATTCGAGAGATTTTCCCATGTCTTCAACAGTGACGCCAACATGATGAACCCCTCTCAAATGCTTACTTAGAGCAGAAGATGTTTTATGTTCAATTTGTTCGATTTTCACACTTCAGTCCTCTTAATTTGCTAACTTAACTGAGTTCTGGAAAGAGCAATACTGTTTTGTCTGTATTCGCAGTTACAGTTAACATTTCTCTTTTATTAACTAAATGCTTGAAAAAGCATGCTCTTGTTGTAGAAGCTACATACCAAACAGGAAGTATTGAGATCTATAAGAAAAAACAGCCTTAACTGTCTTGCCTCTAACATAAAATGTGTTTGTTAAACTCAAGGATCATTTTTATTAAGAGTCAATTATAATTTTGTACATACAAATAGAGCTACTTGTATAAACTCATTTCTACTGATTTTAAAGAGATGGATAATAAGCTAAAGTTAAATAGTGAGTATAAGTCAATTTCTTCACATCGGTCGCTGTAAACACGCCATGCGAATAGTGCTAAGACGTTGGGACAAGTCTGGAATAGGTGGATAGTTTGTGGGAGATAACAGAATATTGAGCCTTGGGTCACAAAGCCACAAACCTACAGTACCAGGTAGTTAAATCAGAAATTAAACTCTAATTTGTAAAGCTTGGAGTAATAAAACAGCAAAATAATTCCTTCAATGGCTGAACAAAGTCAGTTCTTGGAGGTTAAGCGAAGAATGGTAAATGTGTCCCTAAGAACAAAATGTTGATTCAGGATGTAGCACTATATGGCAATCGCCTTACTGCTAACATCGCAATATCGTCAAACTGGCTAGCTTTGCCAGTGTGAGCTAATACGCTCGTTGTAATTCTTTCTAACAAAATAGCAGAAGAAGGGAAAGATTGTTCCAACATTGATAGCAATCTTTCCTTTGTAAAAAACTGACCACTTGGACATCGAGCCTCTGGAACACCATCTGTATAACCTAGTAATATATCACCTGGTTCTAAATTAATATGATGAATCTCAAAACTGACATTGGGCAATATACCTACTGCTGGACCAGTAGGGTTGAGACACTCCCTCACACCACCCGACGGAGTTATGATAAATAGAGGTTCATGTCCACCATTAATGTAGTTTAGTAAGCCAGTAGCTGGGTCTAGCACACCAAAAAAGAGCGTAGCAAACATACTTAAATCACTATGATTTTTTGCTACGTAGTCGTTGATGAGCCGAACAGCTTTGAGGTTATTCGCGTGGGTAGAAGTCTTCATAGATTCTTGACTTGTCAAGCTGCATAAACTTGTAGATTCGTCATGACCTGGCAAGGCAAATCTATCCAAGCTAGTTTGGCCAGAGAAGAGTCGGATTAAGCTGCGGAAAAGAGCCATAAAGAGCGCTGCACCCACTCCTTTGTCACATACATCAGCGATGACTAAACCTACTGTGTTATCAGGGAGCTCGAAAGTGTCGTAAAAGTCACCAGCTACTTGACCAGCTGGTTTAAAGAAAGCAGCAATCTCCCAACCAGGTACTTGCAGCAATTGAGCAGGTAAAAAGTTTCTCTGAATCTGCTGACCTTTCGCCAATTCTTGGAAGAGGGACTGTTGGCTCTTTTGCAGTTCCTCCATTGTGATCTGATGAATCTGAGCCTGAGCTAACAGTAGCTCATGCACGTTTAACAGCCTATAGGCTCCTGCCTCTATTGCCACTACAAGCGGTTCGAAGAGCCATTCTAGCGAGCGCTGCAAACACTTTAAAGCAGCTACGATAATTGAGGTATTGCTGGGAAGAACTAAAAATTCATGAGAGGTACAGCGATGAAATACGTAAATTGGTCGTTTCAAATATAAATCTAAGCTATAGGGGCGGCTCATGTACTCAAAAAAACGCTGTCGCGAAACCATCCCCATAAATTGACCTCGCTCTGTAAGGATTATGCCAGGTATTAAAGGATCTTCCTCAAACATCTTGAAAACTTCCTCTCCTAGACAATCCAACTCTATTTGAGCTTCTTTAAGTGGTAATTCCTGTAACGTAGCACCTATAGTAATTCGCTGTTCATTTGATTGAGATTGTACGCTGACAAAGTGTTCTGCTATCGTCATAGTTGGTTCGATCTCCATAGCGTTTTTTAGGCGAGTTAAGGAAAATAGCGATCACTTTATCACAGCCTCTTGGAGAAGACAGGTGTTCTCTGCCTGCACTCATGTGCGTAAAAAAACATTTATTTTGAGAAGTGTAAGCGAAAGCAATCTCTGACTAACATACATTTGCCCTAGACAAAGCATTTTATATCTATGTAGACCACGGATTATCTTGAACCTAAAGGCGATTCCCCTCTAAGCAATTACCCAACCACAAAACATATTTCTTCTGCAGACCTTTCTGTAGACATGTAGTAATCAGTATTGAGAACTACAACTCAACAAGAACTAAAATTTACCGCAACAAAGCTCCAGCCAGAATTAAAGTTGATGATAAGTAAATTTATAATAGTCTTAATGAGACAGTTTAGGCTGACGAGCAGTCTAAATCATCACTATTTATTTTTAAATTTTAGCATGAAGCATTTGTGGTGGAGCTAGAACTCGTTATAAGATCTAGCTCAAAATTTAGCCTACTTAAAAACTTACAAGAAGTTTATTAAGTTATAGAAATAATTATATTAAGATTGATTTATGGAGTTATTCATACAAGTAATAGTACTTATATACCTTTGGTGGAGTTATTAACTTCACTTATTCATTCAAACAGCCTATCAAAGTAGAGCAGTTTAATTATTAAGTAGTTCCTACAAAACTTCAGCTACTTCATTTTCGTTGAGTATTATCGATTGTGTTACAAACAGTACTACAGTTGTAGATGACTACACAAGAACTGAAAGGCTCATGTGCTATCGTTTTCTGTTGAATTTAGTGATAAGCTAACACTCCCCTAGATCGTTGATAAAATCTGCAAGATTGTGTCTTTCTTGCCCAATACAACTGTAGTACTCTAGTTCCTCAGGTTTAATTGTCTCTAACAACTTCTTTAAGAAAATTCATTAAAGTCTGGCGATCGCACATAGCAGACTGTGCGCCCGATCTGGTAGAAGCAATTGCTCCTGCTGCCGCTCCCCACACAACTGCTTGCCGTAAGGGTAGCCCTTCAAAGAGAGCGGCTGCCAAACCGCCATTGAATGCATCTCCAGCTGCCACTGTGTCAATAGCTAGCACTGGAAAAGCCGGGATCAGGAAAGTTTCAGCTTCTGTGACACATAAAGCTCCCTGCGCCCCCAGTTTCACAATGACAATGCCTACGCCTCGTTGCCGGAGAATATTGGCTGCTTGGGTAGCTGCTTCTGGTCCGTCTACGAGGAAGCCCACGAGTTGTCCGGCTTCAATTTCATTAGGCGTAATGATGTCAATTAAAGGATAAAGCTGCTCTGGCACATCCTGATCGGCAGGAGCAGGATCGAGAATCACTGGCACGTCTACAGCTTGAGCAGCTTGGGCAGCTAGCAACACAGACTGCAGCGGAATTTCCAACTGTAAAAGCAGGGCGCTCGCCTGTGGTAACAAACTCACAACTTGCGCTACATCTGCCTCATTGACCTGTCCATTTGTTCCAGGAATGATAATAATCTGATTCTCACTCTTGTCATCTACTGCAATTACCGCCACACCAGAACTAGCTGCGTCATCCATATATATATGGTCAGTTTGGACTCCAGATGCTTTTAGGCT
>JAFASY010000233.1 GCA_019244235.1 Chroococcidiopsidaceae cyanobacterium CP_BM_ER_R8_30 | reverse complement strand
TGCGATCGTAGCGCGGCAACCCTTTGGTGGTTTCAAACTTTCTGGCGTTGGCTCTAAGGCAGGAGGTCCAGACTACCTACTCCAATTCCTAGAACCGCGCACAATCACAGAAAATATCCAACGCCAGGGCTTTGCCCCCATTGAAGGAGCAGATTAGGAAGAGCTTTTGCCAGGGCAGATTTATATGCACGCTTCTGCCCATTTTTGACCAGCCGAATACTTGGTTAGCCGTTAGTGCCAGTTCAATTTCTGGTAGTACAGGCAGAGAATTGTTACCTTGTGTCAGCGATGAATTTGACCCGTTCTCTGACAGTAGCGGTCGTGGAACTGAGCCGACGATCGGGCGGGCTTTTTGGTGCCATTCGGCATACATTGTCATATAATTAATTGGATGAAGCCGTTTCGTTGGGAGCCGGAAAAGAATACGCTTCTCATCGCCACGCGAGGCGTCTCCTTCGAGGCAATCGAAGCGGCAATTGCCGAAGGACAGCTCCTTGACGTTTTGGAACACCCGAACAAGGAGCGGTATCCGCACCAGCGAATCTTTGTGGTGCGGGTTCAGGACTACGTGTTCCTTGTGCCGTATGTCGAAGACGAGGAATCAATCTTCCTGAAAACCATCTACCCCTCGCGGAAAGCAACCAGGAGGTATCAATGACTACTCATGATGACGACGATATCCTCGAGTCTTACGAACGCGGGGAGTGGGTGTCGGTCCTGAATCTGGAGACCGAGAAAAAGCGTTACCAAGAGGCGGCCCGACTTTCCATGAAGAAAGACCGGCGGGTTAATATCCGTCTCTCGTCCCATGATTTGGAGGCTATTCAGCGCCTTGCGGTCGAAGAAGGACTGCCGTACCAGACTCTCCTATCGAGCATCATCCATCGCTATGCGACAGGACGTCTGGTCCCGCGAGAGAAGTAAAGAAAACGGTTATACTGACCCAAAGTGAATAATGAGCCGCAAGTGTATTAGATTTTGAAGGTTGAGATCTCGTCCATCTGATTTTGTGACTGCTAAAGACAAACACAATCGGTTTCGAATCTTATTCATCCTGGCGAGCATCTGGCTGGCGGGGGCAGTGGTCGATCGCATTTGGTTTGCCCTCGATCACTCTGTTCCGGGCTGGGATGAGGCACAGTACTTGACTGGCTCGTTGAACTACTGGCGAGCTTTGCAACATCTCCAGCTGTTTAATGGTGAGTGGTGGAAGAGTTTCTGGCTGCTCTCCTCTAAAATTCCCCCTTTAACTTACATCACGGCTGCTATTGCTCAGAATTTATTCGGTTTAGGGAGAGAGCAAGCTACCCTGGTGCAGCTACTGTTTAGCGCTGTTCTCTTAGGCTCTGTTTATGGACTAGGTAGGCAGCTATTTAGTGTTGAAGTGGGATTATGGGCAGCTGGACTGTGCCAGCTGTTACCTAGTCTTTACCACTACAAGCTTACTTTTTTGCTAGATTACCCGCTCACTGCGCTGGTGATGTTGAGTTTTTGGTGTCTCACGGTTTGGCGGGATTTTGGAACCCTTCGGGAACGCAAAGGTCGCCTACTGAGGGAAACCCTCCTGCAGCGCTGTCTCACCGCCGAGACGCAGAGAGCGCAGAGGGAGGGACTCCTTTGGGCAGCAGGGTTTGGCTTTGCCTTTGGGTTGGCTTTGATGGTGAAGCAGACGGCTTTGTTGTTTCTTTTAGTACCAGTAGTATGGGCTGGAGTGGAGGAGATTCGCTACCGACGTTGGGGACGTGTCGCTCAGCTCGTCGGAGGTTTGTGTTTGTCGGTGCTGGTGTTTGGTCCCTGGTACCGTACCAATTGGCTGATTGTCCTGACTGCTAGTAAACGGGCAACAATTGACTCTGCCATTGCTAAAGGAGATCCATCTCTCGATAAATTATCGGCTTGGACTTTTTACTGGAAAGTCTTGCCTTATCAGGTTTCTTGGCTGTTGTTGCTTGTGCCCATTGTGGGATTGTTACTTTATTGGAGGCGACTAGCTCACTTGAGAGCGTTGGGTTGGTTAGTAGGATTTTGCTTGGGGGGGTATGTACTTTCTTGCCTGAACATTAATAAAGATGAGCGGTATGTCATGCCTTATTTGCCTGTAGTGGCAATAATGTTGGCATATGGCTTGACTAAATGGGGATACCGGGTTAGGTGGGGAACTGCGGGCTTAGCAGTTTTGCTGTTGCTCCTGAATCTTTTCCCAGGAGCAGGAGTTTTAGGTTATGGCATGACACAAGCTCTAAGCCCCAATGCCGAGCACTATGCTTACCTAGGACCTATGTGGCCTCATCCTCAGGTAATTGATGAAGTTATTCAGCAAGCTCCGTATTTACGCTCAACCTTAGGAGTATTACCCTCTACAGGTGAAATTAACCAGCACAATTTCAATTATTACGGTGCGTTGCAAAACTTTCAGGTTTACGGTCGTCAGGTGGGGACAAGACAAAAGGATGTACCTCAGGATGCGCGATCGCTTGACTGGTTCCTGACGAAAAGTGGCGACCAAGGATCGGTGCCGAAAGCTGCCCAGGCTGCCATCGTGCAAACAGTCGCGTCATCGCCCGATTTCCAGATTGACAAAACTTGGAACTTGCCTGACCAGAGTATTCTGAACCTCTACCATCGTCGAGTGCCATCGCTGCAGGTTAGGAAGAAAGCGGGGAACACTGGGCATACACCCTTAGCAGTAAAGTTAGACCGGGTAGTTGTATCGGCAAAATCTCCTCCCGGTGTCCCGGTACCAGTTACATATGAGTGGTCCGGTCCCTGGGAGCAACTGCAATCGGGCTTGGTATTGCTGACTTGGCAAAATTCTCAGCATCGCTGGCTTCATGACCACGGTATTGCTATGGGAGGGATGCAATCGCATACTCATGTTGTGGAATTGGGGGCTGAGTTTCAAGTGATTGAGCAAACAGCAATGCTGCCGCCAGCTAATACCCCAGCTGGGGTGTATACTCTGGCAGCAACTTATATCAATCGGCAAACAGGTGCTAGGTACCCAATCTTAGTGCCTCCAGTCCAGCTTGTGATTGACCCAGAATCAACCCCAATAACATCAGCACCAGAATTGGATCTAGTGACTCAGCTGCGGATTTTAGCAGCTAGCCTACCTAAAGGGATAAAGGCTCTAGGACCAATATTTGAACAAATTGGACGGATCAATGAGTACGATCCCATCCAGGACTACGTAGTACAAACCCAGATGGCTTTATCCTATCGCTTGCAAATGGAGCCACAAAATTTAGACTGGACTTATGGTCTGGCTCTATCAACAGTATTGCGACGGCAGGTGAACCATGCGATCACCGCTCTCGAACAAGTAACTCACTTGGACTCCCAGAACCCCTATGCTTACGCCTATCTCGCCTTTGTTAATTTATATGACTGGCGTCCTGTAGCAGCTCAAGCTGCGCTCAAAAATGCTGTTGCCCTCGATCCCAATTCACCGGAAATTCATGGTCTTAGTGGTATCGCTGCTCTAATGCAGGGCAATCTTATTCAAGCATGGCGGCAGGTCCAGGTGTATCAGAGTTTAACTAGAAAGAGGTAAGTAGCTAGACATGGAAAAGTGTAACATAGAAGCAGCGAATTCAAGCCTGCTCTCGCGATGCCTGCGCCCTTGCGAATCACGTTAACTGAGACAGAAGACAGAACCCTGCAAGAACTTAGCGTTGCTGATGGTGTGCCGCGTCG
>JAFASY010000113.1 GCA_019244235.1 Chroococcidiopsidaceae cyanobacterium CP_BM_ER_R8_30 | reverse complement strand
TACGTACTAATCAGGTTGGTGGTTTCGATCCCGATATTGAACCAGTTGCTCCTACCACTTTTTGACGTCCACAGTTCATCAATCGCTCAGGTTTTAAAACGTGGGTTGCCCCATACCCAACACCCCCTCCTAAGTCACATTCACACTTTTGTTAGATATAACAATAGTTTGTTATCACATAAGATTGCATTAACCTATTTCTAAGTTATCTAGTATTGATAATTTTACTTTTTAATAAAATCTCATGCAATTGAACAATAAGTCGCAAGTGGAATCATCTCCAGAATTTCCCCTACACAACCAGAGCAAAATCATAGATTATCAAGTTGTTCATGTAACAGAGGGGCGCTTCCGTATCCGTGTCCCTCAAGTTGCCTATAATTCAGAATATGCAAGCAAACTTCACTGGTTAGTTGATTCTCTAGACTTTATCACCAGTGTTCGCATCAATCCCGCTGCAAGTTCGCTTATTGTTAGATATGAAGCTACCTTGATTATAAGTGCGACGGTGCAGCAAAAGCTTATTACTTGTATCCAACAAGCTGGTTCTATAGAAATTCCTATAGAAGCAACACTTATAGAGCAGAGGCCTAGCTCAACAGTTAATTCTTGGGAGCGCTTGAGTCTGCCTATGCTAGGTTTAGGTTTTGCATTACTTGCAGGTCCTTTTAAGCTGCCAATTCCATTTTTATTGGTTAGCGGACTCATTATTAGTGCAGCCTTGCCAATTTTTCAGAGAGCAATTTCTGGTATAGTTAACGAACACAAATTCAATGTTGACATCCTTGACTCAATATTGATCGTTATACAAGTTTTACTTAGAGAATATATTTCTGCTCTAATAATCAGCCTGATTGAGCTGGGCGAACTTATGCGAGATAGAATTGACTATAAGACTCAGTATAAGAACCTAGAATTGCTTGACTTATCTAGTCTCTCTGCTTGTGTTGAACGAGATGGACAGCAACAACAGATTCCTCTAAAACATGTACTAAAAGGAGATAAAATCATTGTCCATTCTGGTGAAATGATCCTAGTTAATGGACTTATATTGCACGGGACAGCATTAATTGACAAATACAACTTGACTGGTGAAATTAAGCCTGTAAGCTGCCATGAGGGTCAAGAAGTCTTAGCTTCTACCAAAGTTGTCAAAGGTCCAATCAGTCTCATAGCACAGCAGACAGGGCTTGAGGCTCATGCCACACTGATGGCTGAGTTTATTAGGGCAAAACCAATGGCTAAAACTCAAATAGGAAACCAGATACTTGAAGTTTCTAACCAACTTGTTCTACCAACTTTATTAATGAGTGGAAGCATTTTTGCCATAACGGGAAATAGTCCTCGCTCGCTCGCATTGCTACAGCTTGATTTTGGCAGTGGGATTGAGATTGCTATTCCGACTACTATTCTCAATGCCATGAATTTGCTGGATCGTTCTAATATTTTCGTTCACGACGGTCAAGTTCTAGAAGCCCTAGCGCATACTAACAGTGTCATTTTTGGCAAGACAGGTACTTTGACTGAAGCCAGCGCGACTGTTATTGACATCCAAACTACTAATGATGCGGCTACCTCGATAGAGGAATTACTAGCATATGCTGCCTCTGTCGAGCAAGAACTCATACATCCAACAGCCAGGGCTATTGTAGGTTATGCCACAGAAAACGGTATCCAACCCAGAACATGCGAGGCATGGGATTACCAAATCGGTATGGGTATCACAGCTCGCATAGATGGACAGCAGATTTTAGTTGGTAGCAGTCGCTTCCTTCGAGAAGCAGGAATTGATTTAGATTTAGTTCATAGGCAACATCCGCAACTCTTAAGCGGCAGTCATTCCCTTGTCTATGTTGCTAGGGATAAGGAGTTAATGGGGGTCATCTTGCTTGACAACCCACTCCGTAAAGAAAGTGCGGGTATAATCGCTGCTTTAAGAGAGAGAGGTATAAAATCAAGCTTAGTTACTGGCGATAGTCTAGAAGTTGCCCTTGCTATTGGTGAGCAGCTAGGCATAAGCTCAAACAATATCTATGCAGAAGCAGGTCCTAAGCAGAAAGCTGAGATAGTTCGCGAACTACACGAGCAGGGTGAAACTGTAGCTTATATTGCACATGGACTTAGTGATACTGAAGCTCTTACCAATGCTGATATCTCCATTTGTTTTGCTAAGAAAACTGAGCTAGAAAGGGAAACAGCAGATGTCATTATCTTAGGTCATGACTTACAAGCTGTGATCGATGTCATTGACGTTGCTAAATATACCATGAAGCTTGTCTACCAAAATATAGCCATCGTCACTGTTCCCAACATTGGTATTGTGATTGCAGGTATAATCTTAGGTTTAAATCCAGCTTGGGCAGAGATTATTAATAATGGAGCAGCAATTGTTGCTCAAATGAATAGCACTCTGCTTGATAGTACCATCGTACCAACACAGAAACAGGTCGAAAGTTTGAGTCGTAGTGATAAACAGGCATTAAAAATTTCAATGTGATTGGAGGAAGGAAATAGGTATAAATAATAAGAATGTATAAGAAGATAATCAATCTATAGAAGATTGCTTAACAATAGGGAAATTATACAAGCTCTCGGTTTTCTCAGTAGGAGCTATTGGAAACGCCCTTACCGGGTAGCACTGAATACATGAGATGTGAACCGGAATCTGAAAATGCCATTGCGCTCGTCGCACCAATCTCACGCTTCACTGAGTCAAGCGCAGCTTCAGATGGGGTGAGATTTCGCCACCGCATCTAAATACCCAATCGTTGATATACCTCCTCTAAGTGTCTTAAATGGTACTGTGGGTCAAAGCATGACTCTAATTCAGCTGTAGATAACAACTGAGTTACATGAGGATCTTTGGTAATTAAGTCGTGAAAATTGCCTTGCGGTTGATTCCAGGCTTGATGGGCACAAGACTGCACAATAGCATAAGCCTCCTCCCGACTCATTCCCTTTTCTATTAGTGCAAGCAACACTCGCTGGCTGAAGACAACACCCCCATAAACATTCATATTCCGCTCCATGTTTTGGGGATAGACAAGCAGATGTTTCACTAGCTCAGTCATCTCTACAATCATAAAATGAGCCAAGATGCTTGCATCTGGTAGGACCATCCGTTCAACTGAACTATGGGAAATATCCCGTTCGTGCCAAAGGGCTACATCTTCTAACGCCGCAACGGTATAACTTCGTAGAATTCGCGCCATTCCTGTGAGACGTTCAGAGCGAATGGGGTTACGCTTGTGCGGCATCGCAGAGGAGCCTTTCTGTCCTTTGGCAAAGAATTCTTCTACCTCCAGCACATCTGTCCGTTGCAGGTTACGAATTTCGACAGCAAACCGCTCAATTGAGGCACCGAGTAGCGCCAATTGTTGTACGTAGTCGGCATGGAGATCGCGCGAGATCACCTGCGTTGAGGCAATATCGGGTTTTAGTCCCAGTTTTTGGCAGGCAAGTGCTTCGACTCTAGGCTCAATATTGGCATAGGTTCCCACCGCGCCAGAAATCTTGCCAACGGCAATATGCTGCCGCAAACGAGTGAGGCGATCGCAGTGCCGTAGAACTTCCGCCAACCATCCAGCCAGCTTAAATCCAAAGGTAATCGGTTCGGCGTGAATCCCATGGGAGCGACCAATCATCACTGTCTGGCGATGGAGCCGAGCTTGGTCTTTGATTGCGGCAATCAAATCGGAGAGCCGCGCCAACAACACATCTAAACTAGCGACTAACTGTAGTGCCAGAGCAGTATCTAGCACATCTGAACTGGTTAAGCCCAAGTGAATGTAACGTCCAGCATCACCCACATACTCATTCACATTTGTGAGGAAGGCAATCATATCGTGGCGGACTTCAGCCTCAATTTCGAGGACGCGTTTGGGGTCAAACTGGGCTTTTGCCTTAATTTCTTCAACTGCCGTAGCTGGGATGTAGCCCAGTTCAGCTTGAGCCTCACACACCGCAATTTCTACTTGGAGCCAGGTTTTGAACTTGTATGTCTCAGTCCACAGTTCGCCCATTTCGGGCAAAGTATAACGCTCGATCAAAGTCTGCCACAGAACACAACTGTCATATTTTACAACGGGGTTCTCCCCCCTGCCCCTCTGCCCCTTCTCTCACCATTGTGGTGAAGCTGCAAGCAGTGCCTCTGCTGCCTTTGTCTCCAAAGGTCGAGAAAAGAGATACCCTTGTCCATATTCACATCTCAACTCCTGAAGCTGTATGAGTTGTTCTTTTGTTTCTATTCCTTCTGCTGTCACAGCCAAATTTAAACTGTGAGCTAATGTTATGATAGCCCGCACAATTTCTGAGTTTCCGTCACCAATACTCATATTACTAATAAAAGAGCGGTCAACCTTCAAGGCATTGATGGGCAGGCGCTGTAGATAACTCAAGGATGAATAGCCTGTGCCAAAATCATCCATCTGTAACTCAACATCTAAAGCTATTAGTTGCGAGATGATGTGGGCTACAGAGGCACTGTTATCCATCAGTACGCTTTCAGTAATTTCTAGTTTCAAGCTGCTAGCGTCTAAGCCTGTTGCTTGCAAAACTTGCTTGATTTGTTCGGGGAGTTCAGCTTGCGCGAGCTGTTTACCAGAAAGATTCACGTTGAGCGTCAAGGGTGGTCTATTGGGGAACTGGGCGTGCCATTGCTGCATCTGGATACAAGCCTTGGAGAGTACCCACTGACCGATAGTAACGATCATGCCAGTTTCCTCCATCACTGAAATGAACTCGCTGGGGGAAACTAGACCTCGCTTCGGGTGCTGCCAGCGTAGCAGTGCCTCAAAACCAGTAATGCGACCAGTCTTGAGGGACACAATTGGCTGATAGTAAATCTGAAACTCCTCTCGCTGCAAAGCCCGTCGCAGATCGGTCTCTAATTGCAGCAGCACCACGGCCCGACTATGCATAGTCCTGTCGAACACCTGATATCGTAACCTCCCCAGAGTTTTAGCACGATACATCGCAATGTCAGCATCACGTAAGAGCTGTTCTGGTCGCTCGTAATCCGGTGTACTGAGGGCAATACCAATACTGGCGTTGGTAAACACCTCTTGTTCGCTGAGATGGAAAGGCAAGGTGAGAGCTTGTTGAATCCGCTGGGCTACCTGAATGGCACCATTGGTATCCTTAATATCCTCCAGGAGAATTGTGAACTCATCCCCGCCAAAACGTGCCACCGTATCGACCGAGCGCACAACTGCCTCCAGTTTGCGAGCTATGCCAATCAACAGTTGGTTACCTACCAAATGACCCAGGCTATCGTTAATCACCTTGAAGCGATCTAAATCTAGGAACAGAACGGCAAATAAATAATCTGGCTGTTGCTTAGTACGTTTTAGCGCAAATTCTAGCCGCTCCATGAATAAGGCTTGGTTAGGTAATCCAGTGAGTCCATCATGCACAGTGTTATATAGCAGTTGCTCTTGGACTCGCCGCCGCTCGATGATATCTTGTTGCAGTTGTTGATTCACGCGGTTGAGTTCGTTAGTGCGCTCTTCTACCAGTTGTTCGAGATGGTTGCGGTAGGCTTGCAATTCCTCCTCAGTCCGCTTGCGCTCAGTAATGTCGCGAAGAATCACGACATATTCTGGCAGCTTACGATTGGCTTGTCGTGAAACAGTCAACTCAATAATATGTGTGCCTTGTTTGCTTTTGATGGTTCGTTCGCTGCGGCTAGGCCATTGCGCTGGTTGTCCAGATAGAGCATTGAGCAGTTCGTTAAGTTGATAGCCGACTAGCTCCTGAGTCTGCAATTGAAATAACTCTTGGGCAGCAGCATTCGTCTGACAAATCATGCCGTTTTCATCCAACACTAAAACTGTATCTGGCACAGTATCGACCGCAGTGATAAATAAGTTTTTCACCTGTTCTCGTGCTTCGTCAATCGCCGCAATCTGCGGCAATGTTGTCCAACAAGCGATCGCCACTCCGATAAATGAGAGCGTCACTAACAAAATTACCAGGAGATCGGCTTTAGGTTCACCCGCGGTTCTATCCAGTTTTCCACTCACGATCCAACCTATAGTGACAGCACTACAGATCAATAAGACCAGAACAACCACCTGCAACCTGACGA
>JAFASY010000051.1 GCA_019244235.1 Chroococcidiopsidaceae cyanobacterium CP_BM_ER_R8_30 | reverse complement strand
AAATTGAACAGCTTGAGCTGGATTTATGGCAGTCCCTAGAGACAGCTACTAAATTTCCCCAAATAGCGGAGTTTTGCCACCTTTGCACTGCATTAGAGTTGGAGATAGCTGAGCGACCCGTTTTTGAACAACTACAAGTAGCATCTAGTGTCATCGTTCAATTATCACAAATCTATGCTGCGCGGGTAGAGATCTTACTGTCCGAATGGGAACGACGTTACAATCCTACTGAACCTATCGTTGACATTGATGGGTGCATCGAGTTGTTCGTGCAGTCGCAGCACTTAGATGTTGCTGAGCTATTTGATCCACCTGACACTGTTAACTATCCAGACAAGCGCTCCTCTCGTAATTCTGACAAAAATAGCTCAGTGGTAGAACAGGTAGATAAGTTAATTCTGCTGCAACATTTAGATGATTTAGTTGGAGAAGCTCCAATTCAATCCCAAGAGCAGCAGATGCAGCAGATTCAGGAGCTTGCCCATGATGAGGATATTTCTGCCTGGACAAGCGCGATCTCTCTCTGGTTCCAACAGCACCCTGCCTCCCGAATAGTGTCTTTGGTAGAACTACAGCAGGGACTTGCAATGCCGATAGTTGAAGTGTGGCTAGGGCTACTGTTGGGAGAGCAGTATCAAATACAACAGTGCGGGGAATTCTACGATTTCAAAGGCATCCATGTGTCCAGATCTTATCCTGATGGGCAGACTCTTAGAGAGAATGCTGTTGCTCACCGTTGAGCAGGAAAAGCAGCAGTGAGCGCTCTAAATTCGACTTGGCTGGTTCTAGTTAATCTTCCACCGTCGGTTCCTCTTCTTCAGTCAGCTTAGGTGCATCCGATGGGACGACCTCCTCGCTTGCCTGAGCTACTGCTGTGGTCAACTGGGCTGTCGCTGTCTCGCTCCCGCTCGATTCCGCATCTGAGGGCGTCTCTGATTGCGCGTCCGACAGTGGCTGGCTTCGGGGAGTTGCTGCTTGATTCTGACTTGTGACCTGTTCTTGAGTCGATGCTAAGGGCTGTGTTTCCGGTTGCGGTTTGGGCACCTTGGTCACTGCCGGAATCTCCCCTTGTTTAACTAATTGCCGCATCACGCCTCGGTTCAATCTTTTCTTCCCCAGTGTTTGAGACATTGCCACAACTTTCTGACCCAAGTCTTCTCCCAGCTTAACCGCTTGCTCACTCGTGCTACCTGCCTGCTGGGAGAGCTGTTTGACTAGATACTTGAACTCTTTATTACCTCTGTGCGTGGTCGCCGCAATTCCGCTGGCGCTCATCACTTGCTTGGCACTCTTTTTAATTAATTTCTCTGCCTGCTTCGGATTAATTTGAGTCGAAGGTGTTAGTGTCATTTAGGGTTCTACTTTGAGTTGAAAGTTATCAGAAACGTTGGCCTGAGCCGACTTGCAGCCGCTGGGGATGAGCCGGAAAACTTGAAGCTGTATCCCTGTTGACCAGGGAGTCAAACATCAATTCCGCCGTAATTTCAGATGGATTTGAGGTCATCGCCATCCCATGGGCGTTGGTTAAACCCAAGTTAACTCTAGGTTAAACCAACCAGCTAGCTATTGGCAGATGCATTGGGCTACCAAACAGCTCCCGATGCATGTCACAAGCTAGAATCTAGTCAGTCCGTCTCTGGGAGTGACGTTATGGTCCAGTACAACCCAATACAATATCTCCCCTCAGCTTTTGGAACTACCCAACTGACTTGCAATCCTTGATTGCACGGTGGGTGGCAACGAGAGTGGCTGTTCTGGTTTGACTCTAAGGGGAACCGATGGTGATCGCAGCAACGAGCGAACTCAACAAACAGAGCAGCAAACTCAATGGACCCAACAGCGGCTCGAACAGGAGCGGCAGCAGATTCAACAAACAGAGCAGCGAACAAAACAGGAACAACAATGGGTAGAGCCAGAGCAACGTGAGCGAGAGGAACTGATTGCTAGAGGGTGTTATGCATTTTTGTAGAACTCGGTCTAACAGAGGAATTGGGCTATCGTTGCTCTTTTCGAGTCATGACTGAAACTGGCTCACAGAGCCGAGCCTTTTCAGATGTTCCTAACACCCTCTAGAGAGCAAAACCCGCAACCAGTTGTTGGTCTGATTGAGAACAGCAAAGAGAAAACTCATGGATACAGGCGGCTCTGTCATTGGTAATTAGGTCAATTTCATGTGATTTGTAGAATTCAACAGTAGCACCATAAATACTTACGCTTCTTGTTGGTTGCCGTTTTTTGTTATGCTCTTTGTTAGTGGAAGTTAAGACTTAGACTCTGAACTATGGATTATGAATTTCGCGTTGTCGTCGAGAAAGTCTCTGTGGCGAGTCAAAAGGTAGTGCAGCGAGACATAGTTAAGAGCTACAACATTAATCAACCCAAGTCAATCCTGGAACTAGGGCTGCGGCATGAAGAGCAAATCTCGCTGCTGGCTCAGGTGCAAAACTCCTTACTGGCAGAACAATCGGTTTTGATAGATGTAGGTGATAATGCTTGTCCCCAGTGTGGACAGAAGATGAGCAAGCTTGGATTCATGCCATCGGATTTTCACGCTGTCTTTAGTGACCATCAGCTACAAATGCCACAGTATTGCTGCCAAAATCCTGAGTGCAACTGGCAGAACACACCCACCTGCATTTCTAGGTTTGGGACAGACATTCACCCTGACTTGGCTCAACTCCAATCTGAGGAAGGGGCATTACCTAGTTACCGAGAAGCCGTTAGTGATTGATAAAAATCTGAAGGGAGCATCTCATCTGGAAGCTTAACAAATCGAGCTGCTAAAACTTAAATTTAGAAACTCCTAGTTGTTACACAGCAAGACTTCTATGCAACAGCCTTGTTTGTGACGTTTCCAGTGCTGATTGTCCTCCTATCGCAATTAATCCCCCTTTTGTTACTTTGGCAAAGAAAAAATAAGATAGATGCCTAACTCACCATAGCAGGCTTGATAGGAGAAGCTCGAAAATCATTCATGATTACTATAAGTCTAAAGAAACCTCGTTTCAAACCAGGGATAGGAAAGACTCGCAACCAAGGCTCAATTAAACACCAGAAGATGTAGGGCTGGATAATCAGTCTTAAATTGTTTAAGGCACTCTTCCAATTAGTTCCTTCTTCCCACCAAGGATGTTGACTAAATTCTAAGCTATCTCTCATTAACTGAGAGTTAAACTCTGTATTGTCAGCTCCTGCTTGTTTGAAAGCTTGAGCGTGCAAGCTAATCATTAGATAAGCGCTGAACACAATCTCCCACCAGCGTTCAATACTTTGGTAATCTGTCAGTCGGAAGTCTGCCCATCCCAACTCATTCTTAATTTGTTTGAAACCATACTCAATCCAATTTCTCAGGCTGTAAAGATTTCCCACCTGGAGAATGATATTGCCTGGTAAATTCGTCATAATAAACCAGGTATCTGCTCGTTCAGGGTCTTGAGTACTACCTTTAGTAATTTGATAGTAGCGGATTGCACCCCGCTGCCCAAATACAATCTCACGAATATAACGTCGTTCTGCTGGGTGCCCAGATAGCGGCTGGTCATAAGCACGCCAACGGTTGTAGCGTACTTTCTGTCCCGGGGGAAGCCAGACCCCGTGATTGCTACGAATCGCCACAATGAAGTGCAATTTGAGCTGAGACAATGCTCCAATTACATCTCCACTTTCACCATACATACTATCTGCTAGAACCTGTTTGATGTTAAATCCCAGGTTCTGCAGTTCCCGTAGGATTCCGACTGCTAGCTGCGACTTGGTCTGATATTGCTCTTCATCTTTGAGCCGTTGACGAGGTTTAAAGACTTTGAAACTAGGGGATAGGTGATTTGCTCAACTACTGCATAAGCATTGACTGAGACTATACCATTGGCTGTCCTCCCTAAGTTGCCAATGTATTGTTTCGCCACGTAATCAGTAGATGTCCCCTTTTTCTCGTCTCCTGTTTCATCAATACACAGGACAATTGGTGTCTCTCCCAGAGACACTTTAATCAGCCACAATCGCATCTGATGAAATGCTTTAACATCCCATGGTGTATCTCGTAAGAAATGATGCAACTCCTGCCCATCTTCTAAGCCAACTACACGAGCAATTGCTGGTAAAGATTTGCGAGGGATTTCCGCAATCATCCCCAGGTGCAGAAACTTAAATGCTTCAAAATTCCTCACATCTGCAAAGAGATTGCGATAGGTTTGGCAGTACTCATCTACGAAAGCTACGGTTGGTACTGCGGCTCTAGGCTCTACCATAATCCTGGCTTGGCTTACAAGACTTATAGCTCTATTTTACTCTGCTTAAAGTAACAAAAGAGGGATAAATCGCTCTGTAGAGGAGCGCAACGATAAGCGTCCGGTGCAATCAGACCTCCGCGCTTCTGGCAGACTAGAGGAAGATGCAGACTTGATCCTGTTTCTTTATCGCGATGCGTATTACAACTGTAATACAGACGAACCAGATGTGATGGAGGTAATTTGCACCAAGCAGCGCAATGGTCCAACTGGGACAGTTAAGCTGTTGTTCGATGGCACGTACAGCCGACTGCGGAATTTGGCGACTGGGAGGGGCTGATGCGAGAGATTTGTTACCTAGACGGCATTATACAGCGAATGGCACGCTCGTTAACGTAAAAGCATTATCTCGTAAGGATTTGAGAGAATAAGTATTTTGGAGGTAGGAAAACTGAAAAATCAGAATCTTCCTACTCAAGGGTATCCACCTCAAAGCGCTTCCTACTCCTTAAAGCTTTGAAGACGAGTGGAAATTAGTTGTTTCGACTTAACTTCGTGCCATTCACCTGAAGTTGATGGTGCCAATGCCCTTGAAACAATTCCCATTCCTTCTCCCCCCGGTCGAGAGTATACTTGTCTTGGGTATTGTGCACACAGCTCAAGTCTGGCAACGCTGGTCGCACCACGGACATGTTTGTTGAGCCGACCTTTAAAGAGGAAAGACCACTGTGAAACTCTATTACTCCCCCGGCGCATGTAGTCTAGCTGATCACATCGCGCTGCACGAGGCAAAACTTGCCTTCGAGCACGAAAGGGTTGACCTTAAGGCCAAAACAACCACATCGGGAGCTGACTTTACAGCCATCAATCCCAAGGGTTACGTTCCCACCCTCGTGCTCGATAGCGGAGAAACGATTACGGAGAACGTTGCGATGCTCGACTGGATTGCCAGCCAGGAGTCGGCGCTAGGGCTCGACGGCCCCTTGGGCCGCACCCGTCTGCTCGAAACGCTCGCCTATATCTCGACTGAGGTGCACAAGAGCTTCAAGCCGATGTTTAGTGGCGGCAGTGATACCGAAAAAAACAAGGCGCGCGAGATGATCGCTAAGCGACTCCAGCTGCTCGCGGACGGGCTCCATGGAGACTATTTGTTCGGTAACCGACTCAGTGTTGCCGACTGCTACTTATTCGTGATGCTGCTTTGGTCGGACAAGTTTGATATCGTTATTCCCGAACCATTGCCTGCCCTGCGTGACCGGATGCTAACCCGCTCGGCAGTGCAAACTGCAATGAAGCACGAAGGGTTGCTCTGACGCGGCATTTTGGGCGTTGCTGAATTTACAGTTGCTTCAGCACGAATATTATGTTTATGAGCGCTTAAGCAACTGCTGATCCAGCAACGCCGGGCTATTGCCACTAGCAGTCCTAGCACGGACAAATGAGCCGACCTCACTGCTACAGCAAGTAGCGGCTCAAGTGGAGTTAATTGAGGAACCAGGGCAGCAACGGGAGATCTCAGCCTATACTGAAATATTAGCGGGGCGATTCTGCAATAATTCTTAATATTCACTCCAATACTGAAACTCTTCCACCTCACCTCACCTCAAAGACTTACAAAATACTCAAATCCCGCTCTAGGCAAAGCTTTCAGACTCACGATTTGTTCATATGCTGCCTCAAAAACTCCAAGAGCAGCACCCAACGCGACCCACACTCAGATGACCGTGAAGCTGTTTTACGATGGGAGTTTTTACGCTGAGAAAGCCTGGTGCGCTCAGGAAAAAAGGAGGGGGGATTTGAGCTCAGAGCGAGGCGTAAAGATA
>JAFASY010000292.1 GCA_019244235.1 Chroococcidiopsidaceae cyanobacterium CP_BM_ER_R8_30 | reverse complement strand
AATGGTCGGCAACAACTAAGGGAGTAGCGCGGTTTTGAGACTATGACAAAACTCTGTGATCGCTTGCAGCCCTTGTTGGGGTGTACCATCTGCTAACCGTTTGACAAAGGCACTACCAACAACCGCTGCATCAGCTCCCCAGTCTTTCACCTGACGAGCATGTTCTGGTTGGGAAATGCCAAAGCCAACTCCAATCGGCTTATCCGTCACCTGCCGCAACTGCTGTAGGAGAACTTGCACTCTGGCTTCTAATCCAGAACGTATTCCGGTAACACCTGTAACACTCACTAGATATATGAATCCCTGAGATTGTCTGGCAATCGTCGCAATCCGTTCGGACGAACTGGTAGGTGCTACTAATAATGTTACGTCAATACCCAGATCAGAAGCTGGCAGCAGTAAGTCTGTTGCTTCTTCAAGTGGTAAGTCAGGCACCACCAATCCTGCCACACCTGCCTGAGCTAGTTGTTGTAAGAACGGTTTAATGCCCCGATTAATGATGGGGTTGTAGTAGGTAAAGCAGATGATTGGAGATTGCAGTGTGGGGCTAATACCCTGCACCATTTCCAGAACCGCTTCCAATCTCGTCCCTCGTTGCAAGGCACGGGTGGCAGCCGCTTGAATCACTGGTCCATCTGCCAATGGATCTGAGTAGGGAACACCTAGCTCGATTAAATCTGCCCCACTTTTGTTTAAAACTCGTAATGCCTGTGCTGTTGTCTCCAAATCTGGATCGCCAGCAGTAATAAAAGGAATGAGGGCGCACTGGGAGCGAGCTTGTAGAGACTCAAAGCATTGGGAAATTACGCTCATCCTGACGCCCTAAACCTCCTGTTTTTGTTCCTGTTCAATTTCTGCTTGCAGCTTTGCCAGTTCTTCAGGGGTGAGTGATTCGAGCCGCTTTTGCAGGAAAGTTTCCTCATAATCTTGCCGTTGCTGGTGATAGGTCATTTTATGCCCTACAACTCGAAAGATATACGTCACCAGCCAACCAATCAGCCCACCTACCAAAAATACTTGACTCCAGATACCTGCACTCAGGCTATCTAGCCCAGCAATCTGCAAGAGTACATATACCAATCCAGCAGCCGCAAAAACGCCTAGAGCAATCCCAATAGCATCAATCCGTCGCATCAGTGCTACAACCTATAAGTCTTCAAGCCTGAATCTGTCGCCGTCCTGGTCGAAAATTCATGAACGGACTCAGCAGCAACAGCCCTGGAAAGAAGAAGAATACCAGGAAATACATAAAGCCGCGCTCGAACGAGCTGGCGTTGTACCAGCGTAGTTTTAGGTAGAACAATACCGTGAAGGGAATAACTAAGAGGTAGGCTCCAGCCAGAATCAGATACAGTATCGCTACAGACATAGAGGGAAGATGTTACGCTTTATCCTCATTGTACCCCTTGTGGAAGACAAAAAAAGCAGCACAATCGACTGCCTTCTGAAACCGAGAGTCTTAAAAAGTTGCACAGCACACCCATTTAATGCTCAAATAGATTAATCACAAGTAGCAATGGAAGCTGGAAGCAGCCTTTTGGGGGCATGGCGGAATGGCAGACGCTACGGACTTAGAAAACTGAGCCTTAATGGGGAAACCTGTTAAGTGACTGCTCTCAAATTCAGGGAAACCTAAATCTGGCAACAGACATGGCAATCCTGAGCCAAGCCGAAATCTAAAGGTTCGGAAGGTGCAGAGGCCCGACGGGAGCTACCCTAACGTTTAGCCGAGGGTAAAGGGAGGGTCCAATTCTCAAAGCCTCGAAGTTCCATCAAGAGGCAGTAGCTAAAGTTACGGGAGAATGAAAATCCGTTGACCTAAACAGTCGTGAGGGTTCAAGTCCCTCTGCCCCCATTCAAAAATCCTTCTAGGCTTTCAATCTCTGTTAAAGGGCATCTGGGTCGATGCCGCGTGATCGCAATCTAGCAACCAGCTCCTCTCTCTCACGTCGTTCTTGGGAGGCCCGTTGCCGCTCCTGTTCAAGCTGCTGCTGAGCTTGTTCAGTCCGCTGGTACAAAACTCCGATTTGAGCATACTTGATTTGCTTATCGCCATATTCCTGACCAGGGGTTTGGGAGACTATCTCGATAACTAGCAGTGGTTGAACGTTGTTCTCTTCCCAGAGGACATACGAGGGTCGCCCTCGCTCACTCTTACGTCGCACTACTCCCAGGCTGAGAAAGCCATCCGGTACAATACAAGAGTTGGGGGGTTGATAGTACACTCCCATGTTGACTCCAAAGAACCAATCTTGACGCTCTACCCAAAGCCAAGACAAAATGGCTCGCAGTAGAGCGGCAACTGGGATTTGCAGTTCATTATCCACCGGAGTATCATCTGAGTCAGGAAGTTCCTCGGCCGAGGGGAGATATTGTAGTGGGTTGTACTGGACCATAACGCCACTCTTAAGATGAACTGATTGAATTTTAGCCTGTCTGCAAAGCTTTACAGCTGTCAGCCAAGCATTGCCTGCAAGTTCATCGAGTAGAGATTGCGTTTGACTCGGAGGCATTAGAACTAGCCACTGCTGGTGCTATTAAAGTCCGAGCATAGAGAGTCGATGGCTGCTGCTTCGCGATAACTGGCAGAACGTGGCGAACGTGAGTTGCTACCGCTTCTGTCTTGACATCGTATGTCTGTGTTGCCAACTTTGGATACAAACCAATACCCACGATCGGGACTAACAGACAAAGCGTAATCAATATTTCTCGCGGCCTAGCATCTCCTAAGTACTCTTCAATAATTATTCCAGAGTTATCTTCTCCATAAAACACCTGCCGTAGCATCGACAGCAAATAAATGGGGGTAAGAATTACCCCTATAGCTGCCAGCATAACTACCACAAATTTAAAACTGGAACTGTAAGCATCACTCGTTGCTATGCCCAAAAATACCGTCAACTCACCTACAAACCCGCTCATTCCCGGCAATGCCAGAGAAGCCATCGCAGCGGCGGTAAATAGGGCGAATGCCTTGGGCATGGTTTGAGCAAGTCCTCCCATTTTTTCCATCACTAAGGTATGGGTGCGCTCGTAAGCAACGCCTGAGAGGAAAAACAGGCTAGCGGCAATTAAGCCATGAGAGACCATTTGGAGGACGGCACCACTAATCCCTAGATCAGTAAACGAGGCAATGCCAATCAGTACAAAACCCATGTGGGCGATCGATGAGTAAGCTAGCCGTCGTTTGAGATTATCCTGGGCAAAAGCGGCCAAAGCGCCATAGATAATATTGACTACCCCGAGAATTGCGATGACTGGAGCGAAGTAAACATGGGCATTGGACAACATGTCGACGTTTATGCGAATCAGCCCATAACCACCCATCTTTAGTAGAACTCCAGCCAGAATCATCGAGACAGGAGCTGAAGCTTCACTGTGGGCATCTGGCAGCCAGGTATGCAAAGGGAAGATCGGTAACTTCACCCCGAACGCAATCAAAAATCCTGCATAGACTAGCAGTTCAAGCACTAAGGGGTATTGCTTTAGTCCTAGAGCCGTTATGTCAAAGGTGACAGTGTCCCCGTAGAAGGCCATAGCCAAAGCCGCTACCAAGATAAATACGGACCCAGCAGCGGTGTAAATGATAAATTTGGTAGCCGCGTACAGGCGCTTTTGTCCTCCCCAAATAGAAATCAGCAAGTACACTGGCACCAGCTCAATCTCCCACATGAGAAAGAACAGCAGTATGTCTTGGGCAACGAACACACCGAGTTGGGCAGTATACATGACTAGCATGAGAAAGTAAAACAAGCGTGGCTTGTGAGTGACTCTCCATGCTGCCAAGATAGCCAGAGTGTTGAGCAAGCCAGTAAGGAGGACTAAAGGTAACGACAGCCCATCAACAGCCACCGACCAATTTAGACCTAACTGCGGTACCCAGGGATAGCTCTCGACCAGTTGAAACGCAGAGTTCTGTAAATCATATTGCTGCCAGAAGGCAAAAACCATCAGACATAAGTCTGCCAACCCCACTCCCAGGGCGTACCAGCGAACTGTTCTGCCCCGGTTGTCAGGGAGAACTGGGATAGCCAGGGATGCTATCAGGGGCAACAAAATTATAGCGGAAAGTTCCCCGAAGCCGGGTCCCCCGGTGAGTGCAGCCTCCAGAGCGGGGTTCCCCCGCGAGAGGACTGCCGAACCCGTAAGGGCGTAGGAAACTTTCCAAGACGAGGTTAACCAAGGCAATTGACTATTAAGCATTACCAGGAATAAATACCTATTTTTACCATTTCATTTTATTAAGTTAAATGAAGTTTTGCAAAGAGGCAGACCAAAAAAAGACAGTAGCAAGCGCTACTGTATAAAGCAAGAGACTTATGAAGTACTCCAACCCGCTTCGAGTCGCGTTGGAGTTTCCAATTCCTCAACTCAAATCAGGAACGGTCTTATTCGTTTTCGGAGTTTCCCGTTTCGTCCGCCGATGCCACGTTAGGAACTCAACCGAGATCGAGTCGGGAACCAAATCCCGTGATGGACTTACAAGAGCGTCACGCCAGTTGCTCCTCGACGCAAAGCGCCAAGACCGCACTGGCTTACCAGGCAGACGCTCGTCTTCCACAAGCGTTTCAATTTTTACTTTCGAGAACCATCATGGAGGAGCCAGTGCGGTCTTGGGATGCATCCCAAGTGAAGCAACTGGCATTGTGCAAAAGCTTTCCAGCGGACAGTTCATTTCCCCGACTCTGTAGTTTCTGCGGCGAGGGTTTTATCCCTACTCTGTACTAGCCTGTCTGATAGCCCTATCATTCGGGTGGGTCGCAATCACTTATATACTAGCGCAAACTATGGTGATACACAATACTAGCATTCTCAGTAGTAGCACAGATGAATTGGTGACTCCTCATGCATCTCCTCCCTCGCCTACGGCATTGGTCGCAGATGCAATCGTGAGCCAGTTGCACGAAGCCGGGTCCCCTGGCGTAGCAAACTGGCGTCGTCCCACAGAACGCCATCCCTACCCCACAACTCTAGCGGGTAGGGAATAAGCGCGAGTTCGTTAATGCTGCTCAAGTCAATTTGATTTGGGCAAGGGGGCAGGAACTGCCCTCTTCAGATGTGGAGTCGCCTAGCTCTATCTTCTGCAGAAGCATGAGACAACTAGGGGCAAAGAAGCGTCAGAAACTCGCCCTTCAACGAAGTAAGGGCGAGTAGTTCATATCTTATCAGAAGAGGCAGGGACCCAGAGTCCCTCTTGCTGCTTGGTTCATACCTTGTAGAGTCCACTAGGAAGGTAGTATATTTCTATTTCACTCTACTTGTGCCCCCAAAGGG
Source organism: Chroococcidiopsidaceae cyanobacterium CP_BM_ER_R8_30 (assembly GCA_019244235.1). Lineage (GTDB taxonomy): Bacteria > Cyanobacteriota > Cyanobacteriia > Cyanobacteriales > Chroococcidiopsidaceae > JAFAVL01. The sequence goes on along the minus strand of JAFASY010000292.1, from coordinate 4,281 downwards.
TTCAACATGACTAAACGCATCCTAATAGTTGACGACGAAGAGGCGATCCGAGAACTTGCTTGTGCCTGCCTAGAGGATTTGGGCGGTTGGGAGACAATTGTAGCTGCATCTGGTCGAGAAGGACTTTTTAAAGCTGCGGAAACTCCTTTAGATGCAATTCTCCTAGATGTCTCAATGCCAGAAATGGACGGCTTCCACTTCTTTACAGAACTGCAAGACAATCCTGCCATCCAAGCCATTCCAGTCATTTTGCTAACGGCTAAGGTGCTAGCTGACGATCGGGCTCAATTTGCACAGATGGGTGTGGCGGGAGTTATCACTAAACCCTTCGATCCAGTAGAGCTGAGCGAACAAGTGGCAGAAATTTTAGGTTGGAGCGTGTAAAGCTTAGTTCAGCGGTGTCAAAAGTTGCTCCACACCTTATCAGTTTCTTATTTTTTTGTTCTATTTCTAATAATGACAGTCATATAAAGAGGTGACTAGTTATGTCATCTTTACTTGAGAAAATAGGTCAAAAATAATGAGACAAATTGAGGTAATAAAAAGTCCAAAATTCATAGCTGTCCAATCAGCTGCTGTTTCAATTTTGCTAGGGTTTGGGCTTTCTGTATCACCAGTCCACGCCCAAGGCGTTTCTGCCTCCTTAGCCAATGCTGCTAAGGAAGCCTGCGTCAATTCAGCAAAGTCAAAGGGTTTTCAAGTTGACCAGATTGTTTCGGTTGCCCCTTCTGGCACTGATAGCGCTAATGTTATTTTAAACCTCTCTCGTGATGGACACCCATTTAAACTTACCTGCGGGTACAGCAAAACATCTGGTGCAGCCATTGGTAACGACTCGACAGCGACAACCTCTGCATCACCGGATCTAAGACCGCTGTGGTGGCTACTGATACCAGCAATAGGACTACCACTGCTACTATTGTGGACTAGAGGCCGCGATTCAGAAACCAGAACTGCAGTGGAACGTTATGAAGCTATCGTTCGCAGGAACGGCAGCTCCGTTGATATCCACTCGGGTCCAGGTGATAGCTATAAAGTGACTGGCACCCTCCACGATAGGCAACGAGTGGTTTTGTCCGGTCGCCAGGACAATAACTGGGTGGAGTTAAGTGAGGGTGGTTGGGTACCTACTCAATACCTAGAGACAAGCCCACATTACGTAAGTCGCTGATGGAACTACAGCAGAGCGGCTAAGATTAGTGATTCATTGCTGGGATGGTTGCAAAATCATCCCAAATTTCTTGGATTCACAAGATGCAGGAATTTCTCACGTTAACACCCGTCTAAAGCAGGAGTGCAAGTAAGGTTAGAATTATGTATTTTTGGTAATCGTATTGTTTTCGTAACAAATCATACCAGCTTTTCGTCTGAGTAGGTTAGCTCTTTGTAGAGGTAAGTTAAAACTGATGCGTAATTTTCAGATATCTAGCATATTTCAACAAGAAGCAAGTCTGGAGGATTTCGCCGTGTCTCGATGTTGCCTCCCAATTTCAACTTTGCATAGTAAGACTTTGTGTGTAGAGCTAACCGAAAAGAGCAATGCTAACGAAGTCAGTTTTGCTCATTGAGGATGAGGCGAATGTTCGGGAAATTATCCAAGCCTGCTTGAGCGACATAGGCGGTTGGAACGTTCAGGCATTTTCCTCAGCTCAAGCAGGACTGAGACATTTAGCGACAGAACGTCCTGATGTTATCGTTGTCGATGTCTTGATGCCGGGTATGGACGGTGTAGCTTTTATCCATCAACTACGTGACAACCCATCAAATAGATCAATTCCAGTCATACTCCTGACGGTTAAGGCGCGCTGGTTTACACCACAAGAACTTCATCGGCTTGGTGTTGTCGAGGCAATTGCCAAGCCATTCGATGCGGCTACCCTATCTAGTAGGATTAGCTCTGCTCTCGGATGGGATTTATCTGCTAGTGTCAAAGATGATGGTTTAAAACCCAGATAGGGGCATTGTTTGCTCCAGTTCTAGTAAGCGCTGGATGCGGGCTTCCGTTGAGGGGTGGGTCGAAAACAGATTTGCTAGCCCTGAACCCGAAAATGAGTTGATAATTAGCAGTGGTTCAAATGCAGGATTCCCCTGAATTGGCATTTGACGGGCACCCATCTCCAGCTTCTGCAAAGCTCTCGCAAGGGCGCGGGGGTTTCCAGTCAATCGAGCTGATCCAGCATCAGCCTCAAATTCCCGTGCGCGGGAGATACCCATTTGAATAATACTTGCAGCAATGGGAGCTAGAAAGACCGCAAGCAACAGTCCCAATGGATTAGGCCCGTTGCGGTTGTCACGTCCTCCATATGCCATACCAAAGCTAGTCCACTGTGCCATGTACGCTAAAGAAGAAATTGCTCCAGCAATTGTTGCAGCAACCGCTTGGGTCAATGTATCCCGATTAATGATATGACTGAGTTCGTGAGCTATGACTCCCTCCAACTCCTCCTTAGATAGGAGATTAACAATGCCTTCAGTGACGGCAACTGCAGCATGTTGTGGATCGCGACCAGTTGCAAATGCGTTAGCTGTGGGACTGGGAACAACGTAGAGCGCGGGAGTAGGAATTCTCGCACGTTGGCTCAGTCTTTCTAGCATGGCGTGCAAGCTAGGTGCCTGTTCCGGGCTAACTGGCTGAGCGTGATAGGCACTTAACGCAATCTTGTCTGAGAAGAACCAGGAACCTAGGTTAGTGATAGCTGCCATCACAATACCAATCATGATTCCTGTTGTACCACCGAAGATCAAGTAGCCGATCGCGACCAGTAGTGCAGACAACAATGCTAATAGAACAAAGGTTTTAATCTGATTCATAGACAATCCTTTCACCATCAGTGACACTGGCAACTACCTTAGCGCTTGTGACAACCGTGTTAGGAGACCGAGCTGATTCTTAGTTTAAGAATAAATCAAGAAAATAAAGAACTAATAAGATTATTAGAGATGTTACACAATGTTTTTGTACTAACCCAGAATAAGCTCATCGAATTGACTTACAATCAAGTCTGACTTAGTTAGGTAAACACCAGCAGACAGTATCTCTTTAGTGACGCGCACAATTAATCAATCAATATCAAAACTGGCACGACGATTTTGCTGTGTATTGGAGCATTGGTGGGATCACTCATCCTAGGACTGTTGATTGCCCAATGGATTAACCGACCAATTCAGCGGCTGATTCAGGCAAGCTCGGCGCTGGTACAAGGGGAATGGCGGCAGCAGAGCAAGGAATATAGCCCAATTATAGAGGAAGCTCTTAGACAATCCGAACAACGCTTCCGAGGCGCGTTTTCCACCAGTGCAGTTGGCATGACTATAGGTTCACTAGATGGGAGAATTTTGGCAGCAAATCCGACATTTTGCTGCATGTTAGGTTATTCTGAGTCACAGATATTGGGATTAACGTATCAGAAAATTACTCATTCCGACGATCGGGAGATAACTCTGAAGTGCGATCAGCAGCTTGTGGCTGGAGAAATTCCTTACTTTCATCTGGAAAAGCGCTACCTGCATAAAGATGGACATGCTGTCTGGGGATTGTTGAGTGTTTCGCTCGTGCGGGACTCACAACAGCAACCACTCTATATCATCAATCATATTCAGGACATCACCGATCGAAAGCGGGCAGAAGAGGCACTCAGACAGCAAGCCGAGCGAGAGCAATTACTCAGAGCAAGCACCCAGCGGATTCGCCAATCTCTTAACTTAGACGAAATTCTGGCAGCAGCAGTGACCGAAGTTCGGCAAACGCTTCAGGTAGATCGGGCGCTCATTCTTCAACTAACTTCGAAGGGAGTAGGTGTCGTCCTCAAAGAGTCTGTCTTACCTGGATATCCTGTCATTAAATCTCATTGCTATAGAGACGAGTGCCTCACGAGCGAATTCTACGATTACTATCAGCAGGGAAAACCCCGGGTCATATCTGATGTAGCAAATGATACTTTTGGTAACTGCTTGACTGATTTTTTGGAGGAACTGGGCGTCAAATCCAAGCTAGTTGCTCCCATCACTCAGAATGTGGGAAACAACTTTACACGCGTGTGGGGTTTGCTGATTGTCCATTGCTGCTCTCACCATCGCCATTGGCAGGCAGAAGAGGTAGAGTTATTGCAGCAAATTGCCAATCAGTTAGCGATCGCCATCCAGCAGGCGGACCTATATCGGCAAGTGCAGATTGAGTTAGCCGATCGCAAACAAACAGAAGTCGCATTGAGAGACAGTGAAGAGAGGTTTCGCAGTGCATTTGAGGCAACGCCGATCGGCATGGCACTGATCGGGACAGAC
>JAFASY010000202.1 GCA_019244235.1 Chroococcidiopsidaceae cyanobacterium CP_BM_ER_R8_30 | reverse complement strand
TTCAGGAAACAGCGATTGATAAAACTGACAGTATTCATCGACAAACGCTACGGTGGGAGTGGCAAGTCGGGGCTCTACCATAGATACTGCCTTAATTTCAAGCCTTTTCGCTGATTATACCTTTGCCAGAGTGATAAAAGAGGGATAATCACATACTTGAGAGTCACCTTCCATATCAAAAAATGTTCATTTTTTGCTCATCTCTAGTATTGCCAACTTGAGGAAGGATAGTGTGAGTCCCGGAAATGATAGCTGCACTTCTTCTAGAAATGGCAGGTAAGTGGTTTGCCGAAACCACTTTTGAAGCGGCTGATGTTTCTATCAGTAGAGTCCAATACCTTCTCTATGACGAAATGCTACTAGCTATTGTTGCTGTTACAGTTTTAGTGGAAATTAATTGATTACAGCAGAAGTCATCACCATGACCAACGGTAGCAGTAGTGACCGACTTGACCGAATAGAGAGACTGTTTGAGGCACTGGGACAGCGAGTAGACTCGAACGCTAAAGCAATTGCTGCTAACAGCGCCGCCATAGCTGAGGTTAGAGAAACCATAGCTGAGGTTAGAGATACTCTTTCCGAAGCGGCTGGTCGGACGCTACGCGCAGTTGACGAGTTACGAGAAATTGTAGAGGAAGATGTCGTCAACTTCCAGGAATATCGGCAGCGCAACGATGCTAATGTTGCTAGCATTAACGCTGCTGTAGAGAGATTAGAAGCAATTCTGACGCAAATGCGTCGTGAGCGCGGCGGAGAACGATGATCAATGACTTTCTCAAATCACTTTTTCCATCACAAAGTTTATAAAATTTTGTCCTCTACATTCTACTTGCTGCTCTCTAATAAGACTAAATCCCTTTTTTTCAAAGAAAGGTTTAGCTGTAATACTAGCCTCTGTAAATAACTTATTAATTCCTAAAGCTCTTGCTTTAGACTCAATCCATTCTAAAATTTGGGTACCAACTCCTTTTCTTTGGAAATCTTTATGACAATAGAAGTGGTGTATGTGCCCATTTAGCTCTAATTGTCCATAACCAAGGATCTTATTATTTTCCTCTGCCACATAGGTGAACTTACTGCTTAAGCCTCTCATCCAATCTTCAATATTCATATCCATTGGTGCCCAGACATCTACTTGCTCTTGAGTATAATCACGAATATTCACTTTATGAACAGTGTCATAAAATAGCCTCATAATTTCCTCTGTATCTCCTGTTTTATAAGCTCTTATTTTCATAAATTATCTTTTCTCTCCACAATCTCGTAGCTCTGATGGAGCTTAATGATAGAGTTTAGAGGATAGTATCCAGACAGAGAAAGATTGGTATAAGCCAGAGTCCGCTTGCCAATTAATGTGCCTGGATTGAGGACAGAGTTGCAGCCTATTTCTACTTCGTCACCCAGGATAGCTCCAAATTTAAGCAGTCCAGTTTCGTACCGCTGGTTATTAACCTTTACTGCCACTGGTGTGCGGGACACTTTCAGGTTGGAGATTTTCGCTCCTGCTCCTAAGTGAGCTTTCCATCCCAAAATACTGTCACCAACATAAGAAAAATGGGGCAGTTCCGCCTCGTCAAACAACAAACAGGTTTTCAGTTCCGTCGTATGTCCCACCACAACCCGATCACCTACTAAGACGTTCCCTCTAATGTATGCACCAGCACGTATTTCACAATCTGCGCCGATTATTGTGGGTCCCTTAATCACAACTCCTGGCTCGACCACCGTTCCTGGACCGATATAAACGTTGTCATCTAAGTAGGCTAGGGGGCTAATAGTGCCATCAATGCTAGGTTTGAGGTTAGCGTTAATATACTGCGGTATTTGCTTAAGAGCGTCCCAAACGAATTCGATGTCTCTAAAGATTTCACAATGTTGGGACTTAGAAAGATCAAAAAAATTCGTTGGATGTAGCATGAGAAACCCTTATCTTCCTGGATCTAGGATATGGTAAACCCTGTTCTTAACAGCTGTCCTAGCGCTGATTGCCGGATGTTCATCGGCTGTGTCGCCTTTAGCTACATCTAGTCAATTGGAAAGTCATAATACTCCAGTAAATTCGACAACACTTATAACTGAGCCAGTATATAAGGTTGTACCTGTAGGTAGTGCAGACCCAGTTACAAATGCAGAAATTCAAGAATATATCAACAGACTAGCTGATAAAGGATTTGCGAAGTCAAATCAAGGAGTATGGATTCAATCTAATCAGACTCTTTTAGCAAACTATCAAGGCACTATTCCGCTGAAGGCGGCTTCGATCACCAAGGTGGCAACAACTCTTGTGGCACTGCAAACATGGGGACCAAAACATCAGTGTGTGACGCTAATTGGGAGAACAGGACCAATTCAGTCTGGAGTTTTACAGGGCGATCTTGTTATCCAAGGAGCTGAAGATCCTTTTTTTATCTGGGAAGACGCTATCAACTTGGGCAATACCTTAAACCAGATCGGTATCGAGCGGGTGAAGGGCAATCTGGTAGTCGTAGGCAAGTTTTATATGGACTACGATTCTAACCCAGAAAGGGCAGGTAATCTGCTCAAGGAGGGGTTGAATGCTCAAATATGGTCTGCGGCAGCTCAAACTCAGTATTTGACTTTACCTAAAAACGCACCTCAACCACAGGTGGCAATTGAGGGTTCAGTACAGGTTGTGCCCTCTGCTCCAGGTGAGTTATTACCTCTTGTGCGCCATTTTTCTTTACCTCTAGCCCAGATTTTGAAGCAAATGAATCTGTATAGCAACAACCAGATGGCAGTGATGCTAGCTGATTCTGCGGGTGGAGCCAACGTTGTCGCTCAAAAAGCTGCCTTAGCTGCTTCCGTCCCCACCGCAGAGATTCAACTCGAAAACGGCGCTGGGGCAGCAGCTAATCGGATTTCTCCTCGCGCAGCCTGCGCCATGTTTTTAGCAATAGAAGGCTATCTCCAGCCATATCACATGACCATTGCTAACGTATTTGCTATCTCAGGTCAAGATGTAGGCATTCTCCAAGATCGTCCACTTCCTCCGCTATCGGTAGTCAAAACGGGAACTCTGGAGGATGTCAGTGCTGTAGCTGGAGCAATGCCGACTCAGGCTCAAGGTTCTGTCTGGTTTGCCATTATGAACATCGGAGAAGACGTGGATGAATTCAGCCAAGATCAGGATCTTCTGCTCCAGCGCTTACTCAATCAGTGGGGGCGCAAATCTCCAGCAGAGTTAACGTTTATCCCCCGTCAAGGGTTTGCTAAAGATAGCTCTGTCAAATTTCATGACCAAGGTCAAAATCGCTTGACTGCCTACAATGAAATTGTGAATTAGTTATCAGTTAAATGGGATAACTTTTGCAAAAAAAACTACTACTGGTAAGTCTCAATGTTTACCACTACTGGCAGATGAAACGGGGATTGAGCAAAGCTGAAAATAAGCCTCACTAGCTCAACAATCGCAGAAAATAAAGGATTGCATCCTAATTAATCGTGAATTTTGAGCTAATAATGTCGAACTCAAGCAGACATGATGGGGCATCAAGGGGCAACTTTAGGGCGTACAACTTGGAAGCAGTATGAGAAAGAACCGCAACTACCTTCTAATTTGCCTCGGCATAAGCGATCGCAAGTTGCCAAGGAATCTGACAATGCCCCTCAAAAATTAGAATTCCGCGTTCGTAAAACTCGTACTAGAAGTCGCCGAAGAATAGACAACTACAGGCTTGGAGCTATTTTGGCACCCACTATGGTCTTGGGCCTGTTAATTGTTAAGTCGTTGTCTCTATCTTTTTTAAAAAACTCTGTACCGCAGCAATCAGGCAGTTTGCCACAGAAAACAGTTGTACTATCTCTTCAGGCGAATCCTCCTGTTGCTCCTGCTGTGATGGCTTTACGTCGCGCTATTATCGGTAAAGAGAGTGAAGCCAACTTTCTGGCTCTAAATCCTCACTCCAAGGCTCTGGGACTAGCTCAAATCATGCCTAGTAGCTTGAGTGATTGGAGCCAAGAGCTTCTTGGTCATCGTTTGACGCCTGATGAGTTTTTGCACCATCCCGATCTACAACTCATGATTATTGACTATAAGCTAGGTGAGTATTGGCAAAAGGCTCTAGCTGATAGTAGAGGTGATGAAGATCTTGCTGTGTTGAAGGTTGCAAGTAGTTGGTACAGTGGTAAACCCAATCGCTATAAATCGACAACATCCCAGTGGTATAGGGGAACAGATGGTCGCTCGCATCGCTACCCATCGGTAGCTGAGTACAGTCATTCAGTTCTGAGAAGGTACAGACGGTATCGAGAACAGACGCTACCTTCCATTACAAATAATTACAAAGTGGCTTCACACTAGTACTAGAACTTACCAAGATTCTGTTACAATAACTACAGAATTAAGAACGTTCATCTCTATCTGGGTTGGCGCTTAGTCATGGTCTAGGAGAGACGGAAGTAGGGATTTATCCTGAAGGAACGCATCTTACACCAACATGACTGCGTAAGAGGCGAAAAATATGAAAACTATTAATCGGGCTGTAAATCCAGGCGTTCATTTAAATCAGGTTTCAGGTTCTGGTACTACCACGCCGGAATTGACTGTAAGCCAAAAAATTATGATGGTGTTTGTAGCTGTTTTAAGCTCCTTTGCCGTTGGCTCGCTTCCCCTCATTTATGCTTTCACTTTGGCGCCGACACATAGTCAGAATATGACGCAGAGCCCAACTCCTCGTGGAGAGATGTTCTAGGCACTACTAGCTTTGCTCTAAGAAATCTAGCAAAATTTGTTGGGGAGGAGGGGCTAGAGGGCACAACCGAGCAGCTCTTAATGAGTATGCACTACCTTGGCGAATTTGCTCTGGCGTTAGCAAACTCAGATCCCAGCCTTCTTGAAGAACTAGCTGATTGACATCAACAGTGAGAGGTGCATGGTAGACGTGGCGTACCCGGTCAGAATCGATGTAGCGACGGAACTCTGATAGGTATGGCGGGACATAACAGATTTCTTCCATGAGTTCCCGTTGAATAGCATCATCTGGAGTTTCACCCGGTTCAACGTGACCGCCGAATAGACCCCAGTGACCAGGGTAACTGATGCTAGAGATATTGTCTCGCAGTTGCAGGAGAAACTGACCTTGGCAATAGAGGATAGCGATCGCCACCCTACTTGTAGTTTGGTTGCTCATGGTTTGGCTAAAATTCCCTCAGCGGATAGCAGTTACGTTAAGACCTAAACTCAGCAGAGAGCCATTGATGCCGAGTGGAGTAAGATTGCCACAACTCATTAGCTCTGCTAAAAGGAAAAAGTAGACAGTTAGACGGGCAAAATTGCTGGCAGATAGCATAACTGCCTTCTCTCGGCATAGTTGAACTTTGGCTAACATCGCTCTGAAATGCCATTGGCATTAGTCCACTTTAATCCTAAGCACAATGGATATAAAAACTGCCCAAATATTGGATGGTAAAGCTCTAGCTGAGCGGATACTGACGGAACTGCGATCACGCATTCAAGTCTTGCAAACTGAAGTTGGACGCCCACCTGGTTTAGCAGTGCTAGTGGTTGGCAACGACCCCGCCAGTGCTGCTTACGTGCGGAATAAAGAACGTGCCTGTGCTAAGGTAGGCATTACCTCTTTTGGTCAGCATTTCCCTACCGACACTACCCAAGTAGAACTAGACCAAGTTATTCAAGCACTTAATCAAGACGCGCAAGTCGATGGAATTTTGGTGCAGCTACCGCTACCCAAGCATCTAGATGCTGTTTCACTCCTGCATCAAATTGATCCAGATAAAGATGCTGATGGACTTCACCCAGTCAATCTAGGTAGACTGGTCCGGGGAGAGCCAGGATTACGTAGCTGCACTCCTGCTGGAGTTATGCGTCTCTTAGAGGAATATGACATTGAGCTTCAAGGAAAACGGGCTGTTGTTATCGGTCGTAGCATCCTGGTTGGTAAACCTTTGGCTTTGATGTTGCTAGCAGCTGATGCAACAGTCACAATTGCTCATTCGCGCTCGTCAGATCTCCCTGCTATTACTAAACAGGCTGATATTCTGATTCCAGCAGTGGGCCGTCCAGAACTCATTACAGCTGACATGGTTAAGTTAGGTGCGGTCGTAGTGGATGTGGGGATAAGTCGTATTACAGATACAGTCGGCAGCCGTCTTGTTGGGGATGTGCAGTTTAATTCTGTCCGAGAAGTCGCGCAATTTATCACCCCAGTTCCTGGCGGCGTTGGTCCCATGACCGTCTCTATGCTACTGCAAAATACAGTATTAAGCTACAGTAAGTGGCGTCCAGACGCACCCAAAGCCACGTAAAATTGGATTACGGACATAACCAGCTTAAGGAATAGAGGGATGGTAGCAACAAATAACCTTAAGACGCCCCAAGGGCAAGCCTCCTTTGAAATCTCAGCCTATTTGCAAGCGCGCCAGCGCCTCTGTGATGTCGCGTTAGAGGGTGCCATCCCAATTGTCTATCCAGAGAAAATTTATGAGGCGATGCGCTACTCTCTGTTAGCTGGAGGCAAGCGATTGCGTCCCATTTTATGCCTAGCTACCTGCGAGATGGCTGGTGGCACTATAGAAATGGCTATGCCAACTGCTTGTGCTTTGGAAATGATTCATACCATGTCGTTAATCCATGATGACCTCCCAGCTATGGACAATGACGACTATCGGCGGGGGCAGCTAACAAATCACAAAGTTTATGGTGAAAACATTGCTATCTTGGCTGGAGATGGCTTGCTGGCCCATGCCTTCGAGTTTGTTGCCACTAATACTCAGAATGTTCCAGCTGAAAGACTAGTACAGGTAATTGCCCAACTTGCTAAAGCCGTGGGAGCCGCCGGATTAGTTGGTGGTCAAGTGCTCGACCTTGATTCAGAAGGTAAGCCAGACATTTCCCTGGAAACCCTAAACTTTATTCATATCCACAAAACTGCTGCCCTCCTAGAAGCTTCTGTGGTGAGTGGTGGAATTTTGGCTGGTGTAAAGGATAGTGACCGACAACGGCTATCTCGCTATGCCCAAAATATTGGGTTGGCTTTTCAGATCATAGATGACATCCTGGATATCACTGCCACCCAGGAAGAATTGGGTAAGACAGCTGGGAAAGATCAAAAAGCCCAGAAGGCAACTTACCCTAGCCTCTGGGGACTAGAAGAATCCCGACGTCAAGCTCAACAGCTAGTTGAGGCAGCAGTGGCAGAATTAACCCCGTTTGGTGAGGGATCTATACCGCTAGCTGCAATTGCTAACTTCATTATTAGCCGGACTCACTAGCGAGATTTGGGATATACAACTGGTAATATAGCTGGGGTACCTTAGTTGTCCCCTCTATACTCGAAGTTCCGCTCGGAGGGAACCTCCGCCCGGACTTTGCGCCCTCTTACAAAGTTCCGCTCGGAGGGAACCTCCGCCCGGACTTTGCGCTCCTCTAACTGAAAGGGAGCTGAATGCTCCTAAAGCAAAACACCATGCAGGACTTTGGCAAAATCCTAGACAACCGGGTGCTGTTGGTTGCTCTGGTAGCTTGTCTCATCGCTCAATTAAGCAAGCTCGCTATCGAGCTGTTCAAAAATCGTAAAGTCAATTTGCGCGTCCTTGTCACAACGGGCGGGATGCCAAGCGCTCACTCGGCTTTGGTAACGGCTCTAGCCAGCGGCATTGGTCAAACCATCGGTTGGGCAAGCCCTGAATTTGCGATCGCTACCACCTTTGCCATTATCGTCATGTACGATGCTGCTGGAGTCCGCCAAGCAGCTGGCAAGCAAGCCCGCATCCTCAACCAGATGATTGATGAATTGTTCCGTGAAAATCATCAGTTTAATGAAGACCGCCTCAAGGAATTACTCGGACATACCCCAGTCCAGGTCATTGTCGGCTCAGCGCTGGGCGTAACTATTTCTTGCCTAGCGGCACCCGCCTATTAGGAGAGGGATGCCAATGGATCAGGAATTGTAGTCGAGGGTGCTTGAAATTCCCCTGTCAGCACGTACTCTAATCGGAGTTTTAGCCAGGTAATAAATTCAGGATTAGTAGAAATAATCGCAGCCGCAGGCTGGGGGCATTGGGCTTTAACCTTTGCTAACTCTGGCGCTTCTAGGAAGCTCGGCTGAACAACTAGCCAAAAATCGATAACTTTTTCCTCTTCTTGGTAGTGACGGCGGCGCTCTTTCAAGACTTCCTCAAGTGGTTCTTCTTCTAGCAAAAAATGGCGACTCGCCAGCACGTAGTAGTAAGTTTGCATCTTCAAGGTAAGACTATCATTCCCTTTAAGGGGATAAGCTTTTAGAGAACTCAACGTTCTGCCGGAGTTGCCTCCGGCAGCTGCGTTGAGCCAGCTCAAGTCAGTATATAGTCTTTCTACGACTAAAGAGCGCTAATCTTTTGCCAGAGTTTCCTATACTGGGATGTGAGTGATTGAGAAAAAGGCAATGAGCAATATTGAACAAGAGCTACAAAAAGCTGTAGACAAGGTACAAGTTCCAGATAGCGTCTCTGAACAGATTCAGCAAGAAATTAAAAAAGCTGCCAGTAGAATCGACGAATTGATTGAAAGCGAGCGCGAACGAGCCCGTGCTGTCTGCGATACCAGTGGCAGTGACTCTGGTGATTGTGCAGCTGCCTGGGATGCAGTTGAAGAACTTCAAGCTGAAGCGTCGCATCAAAGAGCTGCAACTCAGCCGAAGACTTCTCTGGAGAAGTACTGCGATGAGAATCCCAGTGCAGCTGAATGTTTGATTTACGATGAATAGAATTCTAGTAAACAAGAGAAACCAGCGCCAACTACCGCTTTTTTGCAGTGTGGCGCTAGGGTCTGGTTTAAATTAGATTTCTCCTCGCATTGCTCGCTTCATCTCTCGAACAGCCCGCTCTATCCCCACCAAAGCTGCCCGACTAATAATGGTATGGCCGATGTTGAGTTCTTCCATACCTGGGAGACAGGCTAATGGATAGACATTCCAGTAGGTAAGACCGTGACCAGCGTTAACTCGTAATCCGGCTTTCAGTGCCTGTTCGCACCCTGCGGCTAATATCTCTAATTCCTGTTGCCGACTCGCTTCACTGCTTGCCTCGGCATATTTCCCTGTATGAAGTTCAATAAATTTGGCTTTGATCTTGACAGATGCTTCTATTTGTGCTTTGTCAGCGTCAATAAACAGACTAACTGGTATATCTGCTGATTGCAACTGCTCTACCATCTCACCTAGTCTTCCCAACTGGCTAGCGGCATCGAGCCCACCTTCTGTTGTCACCTCTTCCCGCTTTTCTGGGACTAGAGTGACGTAGTCAGGTTTGATGTCTAGAGCGATCGCTACCATTTCGTCTGTGGGTGCCATTTCCAAATTCAAATGAGTCCGTACCGTCTGCCGCAGCAAACGCACGTCTCGATCTTGAATATGTCGCCGATCTTCACGTAAATGCACCGTGATGCCATCAGCGCCCCCTAGTTCTGCTAACACTGCTGCAGCAACAGGATCTGGCTCGACTGTCCGCCGCGCCTGCCGGATAGTGGCAATGTGGTCAATGTTGACACCAAGCGTAGGCAATTTTGAATTCCCCCTATCTCAGATGTTAGATTCTACCTGATTAAAGCTGCACTCGAAGTTGGCGCTGACTTTTGCTGACTCACAACAGTCATTTGCATCCAGCTAGGAGGCGCTGCAGTGACACCACGGCGAACAGGTTTGATTTGCCGTCTATTAGTAAGCGCCAGTTGATTTCTCCGCAAAATAGTTGCCAATACCAGTTTCATTTCAAATAGGGCAAATGCCATACCGATGCAGCGACGGTTGCTACCACCAAAAGGCAAATACTCATAGGGCGAAAATTGCCGTTCTAAAAACCGCTCTGGCTTAAATCGTTTAGGCTCTGGGAATAGATCCGGTCGCTGGTGAAGCAGATAAATACAAGGAACCAGCTGTGTGCCGGGTTCAAACTGATAGCCCATCAACTGAAATGGTGATTTCAAGACCCGTGCAAACGCAGTTATTGCAATAGGATAGATTCGCAACGTTTCAGAGCAGACTGCCGCTAGGTAGGGAAGTTTAGCGGCGGCACTGGGGTCAGAATCATCCAAAGATTTGAGTTCCTTCAAGAGCTTGTCACGCACTTCTGGTAACTGCTCAATCCAGTATAAAGCCCATGCTAAGGCTGATGCTGTAGTTTCATGTCCAGCAAACAGCATTGTCATTAGTTCATCGCGTAACTCAACATCTGTCATCGGCTGTCCTAACTCATCACGCGCCGCTAATAGCAAGCTTAGGATGTCTGTACCAGATGAGTTGAATTGCTCCCGACGTTGTTGAATTTCAGCGTAGAGGAGTTGATCAATTTGCTGACGCAGGCGCAGAAAGCGTCCCCACGGACTCCATGGTCCTAAATCTCGTTGGAGTTTTTGAAAATAGAGCAAGCTTGAACTCAAGGGGGAGCCGATAGAGTCTAGTAAAGAACTCAGGAGGTGTCTCAGTTGCTCAAAGCGCTGTCCTTCATGCAGACCAAAAACGGTGTGTAAGATGACTCTTAGAGAAATCTCTTGCATGTAGGAACGGACGAAGAAGGACTCCCCAACTGTCCACTGACTCATCACGTGCTCTGTGATGTCGCAAATGGTTTTGCCGTAGGTACGTAGACGTTCGCCATGAAAGGGCGGCGTCAATAGCCGTCGCTGACGCTGGTGGCGTTCATTATCTAGCAGAATGAGTGAGTGATCTCCCAAGATAGGTTGTAAGGTTTTGTTTCCCAGACCACAGTCAAACAGATCTGGATTAGCCGTCAAGAGTTCCTGAATCGCCTGAGGATTGCTGAAAAATACAGTGGCAAAGTTACTGCCAGCAATTGCAAAAGGGTCACCGTACTTCTGATCTAGTTCCTCCAGCACCTCTAGCGGTTTAGCAATCCACTGGAGCGTCAAGACAAAGTTTGGATTCCGGGGACCATTAGGCAGGCTCATAACAGCTTTACCTCATAGATTTTTCTCTATCTAGAATAGACGGCAACTACTGCCAAGTACCTTCGGCTCTCACTACAGTGCCTATGTCTCACAGATCTACGATTAATAAACAAGGAACTACATAAATGTTAATGCAGGGGTGATGCACGCTTCGAGCATATCTCGTCAGAATTTCGTAAAGGAAACTTGTCATGTTTGAGCACTTCACAGATAAAGCCATCAAGGCTATCATGTTGGCCCAGGAGGAAGCGCGGAGCCTGGGACAAAATCTTGTCGGTACTGAGCAAATTCTGCTGGGACTGATCGCAGAAGGTACAGGCATAGCAGCTAAAGTATTGAACGAGCAAGGCGTTACCCTGCAAGACGCAAGGCGTGAAGTTGAAAAAATTGTTGGTCGTGCTTCTCGCTTCGTCCCTGCAGAGCTTCCATTTACTCCTAAGGCTAAGAGCGTCTTCGAGCAAGCCTTTGAAGAAGCTCGAAAACTGGGACATAACTACATTGGTCCAGAACATCTGCTGCTAGGACTGCTGCATGAAGGTGAAGGTGTAGCGAAGAAAGTCCTAGACAACTTGGGAGTTGACACAGAGAAACTTCGCACCGCTACAATCAAAGTCTTAGGCGAAGCAGCATCTGTTGCCGCTGGTAGTAGAAGAGAGCCGGGTGCCTTTGGGCGTTCTAATAGCAAAACAGCAACTTTAGAGGAGTTTAGCACTAATCTTACCCGACAGGCATTAGAAGGCAAGCTTGACCCTGTTGTTGGTCGGCAGGCTGAAATCGAACGTGCTATTCAGATCTTGGGTCGTCGCACGAAGAACAATCCTGTATTGATTGGGGAACCTGGAGTGGGCAAAACGGCGATCGCCGAAGGGTTAGCTCAGCGGATTGCTAGCAAAAATGTTCCAGATCTTCTAGAAGATAAGCAAGTCGTTAGTCTAGATATGGGTTCGCTGGTAGCGGGTACTCGGTTTAGAGGAGATTTTGAAGAGCGCCTCAAGGCAGTTGTAGATGAGGTTCGTCAAGCGGGGAATGTCATCCTGGTGATTGATGAGCTGCATACCCTAGTCGGTGCAGGAGGAGTGGAAGGCGGCATAGATGCTTCTAACCTACTCAAGCCAGCCCTGGCGCGGGGTGAACTCCAGTGCATAGGGGCTACTACCCTGGATGAATACCGCAAGCATATTGAGCGAGATGCAGCTTTGGAGCGTCGCTTCCAACTAATTATGGTGGGCGAACCTTCAGTAGAGGAAACTATTGAGATTTTGCATGGTCTGCGCGAGCGCTACGAGCAGCACCATAAAGTTAAGATCTCTGATGCCGCTTTAACAGCAGCAGCTCAGCTTTCTGACCGCTACATCTCTGACCGCTACTTGCCTGATAAGGCGATAGATCTGATTGATGAAGCTGGTTCTCGTTTGCGGCTGAGGAATAGCCAAATGCCTCCTGCGGCTAAAGAACTGAACCAAGAGCTGCGTCAAGTGACGAAAGCTAAAGAGGCAGCAGTTGATACTCAGGATTTCGAGCAAGCTGGAAAGTTGCGTGATCGCGAACTGGATCTCGAAGCGCAGCTAAAGGCTCTCTCGGAGAACAGATCAGAGGCTCAAAACGCTACGACTCTGGTTGTTGATGAGGAAGATATTGCCCAGATCGTTGCTGCTTGGACTGGGGTTCCGGTCAATAAACTGACTGAAACTGAATCTGAGCTGCTATTGCACCTGGAAGATACGCTGCATCAGCGGCTGATTGGTCAGGACGAAGCCGTCACAGCAGTTTCTAAGGCGATTCGACGGGCGCGGGTAGGTTTGAAGAATCCTAACAGACCGATTGCTAGCTTCATCTTCTCTGGTCCTACTGGGGTAGGTAAGACGGAATTAGCAAAGGCGTTGGCTTCCTACTTCTTCGGCTCTGAGGCAGCCATGATTCGATTGGATATGTCTGAGTACATGGAACGCCATACGGTCTCCAAGTTGATTGGTTCACCTCCTGGATATGTGGGATATGACGAAGGTGGGCAGTTGACAGAAGCTGTTAGACGCAAGCCATACACAGTTGTGCTATTCGACGAAATCGAGAAGGCACACCCCGACGTGTTCAACCTGCTATTGCAACTGCTAGATGATGGTCGCCTAACCGATGCTCAAGGTCGGACAGTAGACTTCAAGAACACCTTGCTGATTATGACCTCTAATATTGGTTCAAGGGTCATTGAGAAAGGTGGTGGCGGACTCGGCTTCACCTTTGCGGAGAATCAATCTGACTCTCAGTACAACCACATCCGCTCTCTGGTGAATGAGGAATTGAAGCAATACTTCCGCCCCGAATTCCTTAACCGCCTTGACGAGATCATTGTCTTCCGACAATTGACCAAGGAAGAAGTGAAGCAAATCGCTGACATCATGTTATGCGAGGTTGCGGAGCGCTTAACTGAGCAGGGAATTACGCTGGAAGTCACCGAACGGTTCAAAGACCGGGTGGTAGAAGAAGGCTACAGTCCTAGCTATGGTGCAAGACCGTTACGGCGAGCGATTATGCGACTTTTAGAAGACGCGATCGCTGAGGCAATTCTATCTGGTCACATTCAAGATGGAGACACTGCCGTTGTTGATGTCAACCAAGATGGCGAAGTCTGGGTAGAGCAGCAGGAGCAGCGATTGCTAGCCACTGCCGCCTAAGATTTAGCTTGCTTAAAGCAGCAGCTGGAGTAAAACTCCGGCTGACCTTTGAGTCACCTTCACACCTGGCAGCAATGCCAGGTTTTTTTGTCTTTATCCTAATAACCAACCAAACACAGTCCCCACACTCAGGCTTAGCTCACTGGCAAAAGAGGGAACTGGAAGTGCTTGCTCTAGCGCGTCAAACACTTCCGGTTGTTGTTTTGGAAGATAAACAAAAATAGTTTGCTCATCGGGGTCAATTAACCAACCCATTTGAGTTCCATGCTTAAGACAATGCAGAATATTTTTGGTCACTTTTGTTTGACTTTGATCCGGCGACAGAATTTCAATAGTCCAGTCAGGAGCCAGTGAAAAGGTATTAGCTATCTCACCGTTTTGGTCACGCGGAATTCTCTTCCCAGTAAATACAGATATATCTGGAACAATCGAGCGTTCACCGAAAGTACAACGTAGCTCTGAAAACGCTCGTGCAACTTGTCGAGGTTTAAGAATTACGTTGACGGCAGTAGAGAACTCGGTTTGAATTGTGCTGTGCTTTCCCTGGGGCATTGGCTTCTGAATAATTTGCCCATCAATGTATTCGCTGGCAGGCTTGGTTTCTGGCAGCTTTAGAAATTCCTCTAAAGTGATGGGTTTAGACGGAGACTGTACCATTGGAACTTCCCTAGGAAAGGATTTTGACGTGTTTTGTACCAATTCTAGAGGATATGCATGTTAGCAGCGAGAAGCAGCAACTCTAGTTCTACAGATCTAGGTGGTGCAGCGTCAGTAGGCACTCTCCATATCCCACTGCTTAATCTCTCATCTATGCTGCTACTAAGAGAGTCTCTCCTTGAGGATTAAAGACCACTAACGAAATCATTCCTGTACGCCCTCGCAACGTTCTCAAGGCTTGTCCCATACTCATTGACCACAACTTCGCCAAGAAGTCATTACTGCCCTATTTGCTTGACATCTAAATACGCAAGAATCCAACCATAACCTTGTATCGCTTAGTACTTATGCCAGGGATGATGCCTTAATGGGCATAAAGTAGCGAAGCTGCATCCAAGTGCCACGTAACGCCTAGAATTCTTGCCCTGAGATGCTTTCGAGAGAATTTTGGGAATTTGGTCAAAACCTCCCCGAAAACAGCTATTTATGGGCAAGTTTTCAACTCCTGAGAGCTTGAAACGTTGATTCTACCGTAACTTCTTCAACCACTTCATCCATCATTATATGGGCAAGTTGCTATTTTTGAGGTTTTTTATTTGAATTCCTTGCTGTACAAATGCTTCAGCTTTCGCGTGGCACTTGGATGCAGCTTTGCTATCTTTACCCCTAGAAGACAAGTGCAAGGCAAATTGACTACTTTTGCACGCTTATTGCCGGAATCTTGAGTAAGCAGCAGGTATTTGTGCTAAATCAAACCGGGTTTTGTAGTGCCTAACTTTTTTCGGACTTCCTTCACCCGCCAGATTCCACGAAATGGCACAAACGTTTACTGCTGCTAAGCTTATCTACATTGTCGCCCCTTAATGACTAAATCCGTAAATCTCAGCACTCCCAGTCAGTTGAGTCAAATTTATTGATGGTCAACCTCGTCATAACTGTGCAACTCAATTAACTCAAGGCTGACATAGACTGAGTACTAACTACTAAACGTTGCTTCACCGTACAGCCTCCAGAAAGCGGTAGTCGCGCATCCAGTCTTCCCCTGCCTGGTCGCTCAACACAGCAATCCGACCTGTCGTCAAAAACGCCAACTTGAAAATTTCCCACTGTTCGTCGGTGATGTCACCCTGTTGTGAGCTGACACCCCCCTCCTCCCAGATAATTGTCACTTCTCTGCCCCCCGCAATCTCGAAGTGCCCCAAGCGAGTGACCCGACCCAAATGCCACTCAAAGTCAGCTCCAGCTTGCTTAGCTTGGGCCGCCTCGAGTGCCTCGGTGCCAGAGTGGTGAAGTTGCTGCCCTTGATTTTCTGATGATTTCTGGTTAGCCATAGGTTGTTGCTCTACTCCTTTTATCAAATTAGCTCCGGTTGATTTTGCCTTGTTGTCTGCTCTATCTATGGTTCAAGTCAGCCAAATTGTCAGACGTTCCTAGTGATGAGTCTCAAACTTGACTGTCAGCACCAGAATGTTGCTCAAGTCATTCCACTACCACACAGGTGACATGGTGGTCGGCACCAGCAGTAACGTCTTCAATCCCCTCGAAAGCGAAAACGTTTCTTCCGTTGCTTTTGCATGGCAATAGCTTTGCGCTTGCGCTTTTCCTGGGGCGTTTCGAAGTGACGATGCTTCTTGATATCGGGAAAAATCCCTGCCTGGGAAACTTGTCGCTTAAATCTCCGCAGAGC
>JAFASY010000180.1 GCA_019244235.1 Chroococcidiopsidaceae cyanobacterium CP_BM_ER_R8_30 | reverse complement strand
TTTAGATGCTCAGTTGCAATCCAAGTAACAAAGATGTAGTCAGAGTAAATTGTAACAGCAATCAATTAGCTGAAAAACATCATTTCGACGAATGGGAAAGAGACTACTAGTTGGTGTTTATCTCCTTATTGATATTAGGAATATTCTTTCATTTTCTCAATCTCGATCAAAAGTTTTATTGAGTTGATGCATATTTCATCTCTTTAAGAATTTCTGGTTATATCAATTTTGACTTTGATCCTGAATTGCCCGCATCTTCATATCCCCTGATTTTTGTTAATTTAATATGGTGACTGAAGCTATATTAGATGTCTTGTCTGGCACTTCTGAGGTGCTACAAACCGAACTTGAAAAACAGTAGAACTTTAAGTAGTGCCTATCTACCGGATAGGAAAGTCTCAGAATACATAGTTTTCAAAACTTGTCAAGTAGTAACTGTCTCGCAAATAATATAGGGATCTAGGTATGGAAGAACACTTAGTTGCCTGAACTGGTTTGCTGACTTGAGCAATTGTTTTGAAGGGAAGTGTAATCAATTATTGTGCTAAGGTTGTTTTTATAAGGCAATGTCTTAGTTTGCAATGGAACGTGGTCTTTTGTGGTTGCCCTTGCTAGTGTTATTTATCTGGCTAACTTGGCAGGGCTGGAATGAGTATCAAAAAGTTGAAGCCTATCGTCGTTGGGCACAGGAATTTGAGCGTGCTAAGTACGATATTTATGCAGTACTAGGTCAGAATGGTAGCAATTTGACTTGGGGAAAACCTACGCGCGTTGGTCCGATTGACCTGGAAACCTTTTCCTTAACAGATGTGCAATCAATTCGCTTGTTAGTAGATGACCAGCCAGTTGCCATGGAGTCACCACCAAGTAAAGGCAAGGCGATCACCCTAGAATTCACACTTACATCATCTACTGTAAGTATTCCCTTTACAGAAATTCCCCTAGCCGCCCAATGGGGCAAGCATTTGCAGCAAGAGTGGCAACGCTTGCAACTCATACCAACTCAAATGCTGTCAGAGTCAAAAGACTCTTCCTCCGAAACTCTATAAAATCTCTTTTTTGCCAACACAATAGCAAGTGTGAGATTTCGCCTAGCGTGGAGGTTGTGTTGCAAAAACGCTTTTCAGCATATGGTAAAGTGAGAGGCAAAACCACTGCTTTATCAGATGTTTAGGCACATATAGCATGAGATTTAGTTTATACTGCTGTTAGCAGCATTGTCACCTGATTGCCATGTGGGCTTCATATCTAATCGCTACACTTTAATCAAGCAAACATTAAGTTTGCTCCTCACACCACCTAAATACGCTCTCTTGACAAGTATGTCGCAAGAGAGCGTTTTTATATTTATCCCATCTACTTATTTGTTTATTTGTAGCGAAAATAACTTGACCACTCAAGGCAACGCCTGTGTTAGCTCCGACGACTCAACATTCGGCTCTTTGGCAGCTCCAGCGTTGCCTTCTGTGCAAGCTCAACTTTCAAGAGTTGCTAACAAGCTCTTCAGCATTAAATAAGAGGAAGTAGCACCTGGATCTTGATGACCAACACTTCGCTCTCCTAGGTAGCTAGCCCGACCTTTCCTGGCAAGCATCGGTATGGTGTCTTTCATACCTTGCTCAGCTGCTGTCACAGCCTGTTGTAGTGCTGTGATCGCATTCTTGCCCTCGTTTAGAGCCTGGTGAAAATTTGTCACAGCGGGAGACAAAACATCCACCATTGTCTTATCGCCCAGTTGAGCCTTGCCACGCTCCTTCACACCATCTAACCCAGCCTGAAGCAATTTGGCCATATCTTCGTCAGTCAGTTCCTGCTTATCAGCGACTGCTGTACCAGCTCGTAAGAACAGGGTGCCATAAAGAGGGCCACTAGCACCGCCAACGTTAGAGATTAGGGTCATACTCACCGTCTTCAAAATGCTACCGATGTCTTTGTCTGCAACACTAGACAACTGACTCATCACCTTTTTGAAGCCGCGATCCATATTAATGCCGTGGTCAGCATCACCAATCTCTGAATCCAATTCAGTTAAATAGTCTTTATTCTGCTCTAAAAGAGTTGCAAAAGCCTGCAACCATTGCACAATCTGATCTTTCGTTACCATTTAAAACTGTGCCCTCATCAGATTCCCCAACGTAAGCTCGGCGTCTTCACAGGTGCATCCCATAGCCGAATCATCTCATCATCCAACTTGAGCAGGGTAATCGAGCAACCTTGCATTTCCAAAGAAGTGATGTAAGGACCAACCAAGTTTCGCACGATCTGGATTCCCTGCTTCTGGCAGATTTCTGCCAATTTGCGATAGACGATATAAAGTTCGGAAATGGGAGTGCCACCCATGCTGTTGACAAAAGCTAGCACGCGATCGCTCCTCTGAAAGGGCTGATCTATCAGTTCGACGTCTACCCATTCGCCTCCGTCTTCATCCCACTCGCGCACCGTACGACTGTATGTAGAATCTTCAATAATTGATAGTGCCAGCATCTCAGTCATCTCATCTGCTGATTTCTGGGCCATACGTTCGCGCCCTGGTTCACCATGAATACCAATGCCCATTTCCATTTCGTTATCGCCAAGTGTAAAGGTTGGTGTTCCTTTGGCAGGTACAGTGCAGGAGGTTAGCGCCAGTCCCATACTCCGCCCGTTAAGGTTGACCCGTCTGCACAGATCCATAACTTGCTGCAAATCATAGCCCCGCTCAGCAGCCGCACCACAGATTTTTTCTGCTAGCACAGTAGTCCCTACGCCTCGGCGTCCCTGGGTGTAAAGACTATCCTTGACTGCCACATCGTCATCAATTAAGATATTGAACACCCGGATGCCTACAGTACGGGCAAGTTCTGTTGCCATCTCGAAGTTCATCACATCACCGCTGTAGTTCTTGACAATGTAGAGAACGCCAGCCCCACCATCCACTGTTTTGGCAGCTTCCAGCATTTGGTCAGGAGTCGGTGAAGTGAAAACCTCTCCTGGACAGGCGGCATCAAGCATTCCCATCCCAACAAAGCTAGTGTGCATCGGTTCGTGACCACTACCCCCACCAGAAATGATTGCCACCTTGCCCTGCATAGGTGCATCAGAGCGATAGACAAAGTTTGGGTCAAAGTGCACCTTAATCAAATCGGGATGAGCCACTGCCATGCCAACTAGACTCTCGCGCACAAAATCTTCAGGCTTGTTGATCAGTTTTTTCACGATCTGGTCACTCCTTGCTTACAGGGCGCTAAGACCAGAATAAGGGACTATTACTTCTTTTTTGGAGTTTAGACGAAATCGGGAGAAAAAGCGGTTAGTTCAACATGCCTGACCGCTTTTGGGTCACTGCTGAGATTTAGATGATGTTCAAGAAAGTATAGATTTTTACCTTATTGCTTGAATAGGAAGCTGAACCCCATAAAGGGTGAGGCGCTTCACTGAAAAGTTACTCAATCAATATACCGAGTTCACACTTGTACCTAGATACTGGTCCATACTAAAAGCACATAGCAACTCCCTCAATTCTACAAGTCCGTTTTGAACCTCTAACGGGCTTTTTTTACAAACTTCTGAATAAAGTCAATTAACAAAATCATATGAATGAGCAAGAGAAGGCGGTCCAAAGAAAACAGTGGGCGTTGAAGAAACTTTTTGCTTTGAAGGTGATTGAAATTTTGGGAAGAGGTAACTACTTAACTGTATGGCAACATGAGGGGGAAAAGGGAGTGTTTATCAATGAAGGATATAACTCTCTTTACGGTTGCAAAATCTCATATTCTCATACAGGAAATAATATCAACCATCCAGGTTCACTTATTATCTTTGGCTGGAGAGATACATCAAGGCTAAGGGGTAAAGCTTTAGAGATTTGCGAGAAAGCATGTAAAGAATGGGAATCGATTGAGATTGACTGCGATGCAGTAGCAGAGTCTAATTTTGAACTTGCTTAATGCAGTTCTAGCGGAACATTAAGCTTAAAGCAACTTGAGGCATCGCCTCAACCAAACCGCCCTTGAACATAGTCACGAGTACGGGGATGAGTAGCAGCAGTGAAGATATCTGGTGTTGAACCAAATTCAACCATCTGACCAATCCGACTTTCATCAGTACTAAAAAATGCTGTATAGTCGGAAACACGAGAAGCTTGTTGCATATTGTGAGTTACAATCACAATTGTTAACTCTTGGCGCAGTGTATGCAGCAGTTCCTCAATCTTCATTGTGGCGATTGGATCGAGGGCAGAAGCAGGCTCATCCATCAGCAACACCTTGGGATTCACTGCTAAGGCGCGAGCAATACAGAGTCGTTGCTGTTGACCGCCAGAAAGTCCTAGCGCAGATTTCTTCAGGTTATCTTTCACCTCATCCCAGAGAGCAGCACTTCTAAGGGCAGATTCTACAATCTCATCTAGCTCTCTTCTAGGTCGATAACTCGCTATCCTGACGCCGTAAGCAACATTATCGTAGATACTCATAGCAAATGGGTTCGGTCTTTGGAAGACCATACCAATTTGGCGACGCAGCCGACTGAGGTTGACACCGCGCGAGTAGATATCTTGACCGTAGAACTCTACACGACCTTCCACCCGGACTTTTCCCTCTAATTCACTAATCCGATTAAGGGATTTAATAAAGGTTGATTTGCCACAACCAGAAGGACCAATAATTGCAGTTATCTGTCGTTGATAGATTTCCATCGATACCGCTTCAAGTGCCTTGTGATCGCCGTAGTAAAAGCTTAAATCTTTGACACTGAGGGCTGTGACTGGAGTCAAATTTTCGTCTGCTGGAGCTATCGGATTCCCACTCGAATTATCATTAGCGGATCGCATAGGTTCTTTAGAGAATGAGTTAGGACTAGAAAGGGCTAAGGTATAAGGAATACGAGACAAATTTATAACTAACCTCTAATCTTTAGGCGTTTGCTGGTCACTAAACGAGAGAAGATGCTTACACCTAAAACGAGACCGACTAGCACTAAAGCAGCCGTCCAAGCTATCTGATTTTGCTCAGTTTCAGGGGATGTGGCGTAGTTATAAATTAATACGGCCAAAGAAGGTGTGGGATTAAAGAATCCCTGCGGCCAATCTGGACTATAGCCAAGTAGAGCGGTGAATACTAGTGGGGCAGTCTCACCAGCAGCACGAGCTAAAGCGAGCAAGAAGCCAGTCGTGATTGCGGGGATAGCAGCAGATACAACAATGCGAAAAGTCGTTTGCAAACGGCTAGCTCCCAAAGCTGCGGAGCCAAGACGATTATGCTGAGGTACGAGCTTCAATGCCTGTTCGGTGGTGAGGGCTACAATCGGGAGCATAATGAGGGCTAGGGCAATACCCCCAGCTACGGCTGAAAATCCTTTAGGTGAACTGTTGAGGACGATAACACCGTAGACAAAAACACCAAAGATGATGGAAGGAACGCCCGTGAGGATGGTAGTTAGGAAGCGCACTACACTAACGAGCGCTGACCTATGTCCAAACTCAGCCAAAAAGATGCCAGTTATGATGCCGAAGGGAAGGCTTAGTAGGGAAGCAATCCCTACCATCATGACCGTACCAATAATTGCGTTAGCAAATCCATTGGGCCTGTTTGTTAGTCCTCCTGGCGGGGCAGGTAAAGAGGTGAAAACATCCAACTTCAGGTGAGGAATTCCTTTTACCAGGATTGAAATCAATACAGCAAAAAGCGGTAACAGCGCTAAAGCAGTTAAAGCAAACGCAATCACCGTCATGCCAGTATTAAAAAGTGTCCGACCGCGAGGCAGCGGACTGAACAATTCTGCGGTGATGGAGCCATTTGTTGAGAATTCTTGAGGGACTTGATTTGAGGGGATGAATGTCATAATCTAAAATCCAAAATTCGCTACCCTATCCCTGTTGCCGAACTATCAGCCGAACCATCAGTACAGCAATAATATTCACTAGCAGTGTCAGAGCAAACAGAATCAAAGCCAGATACATCAAGGCTCCGATGTGTAAACTGTCCTGCGCTTCCCCAAATTGATTGACTAATAAAGACGGAATTGTGGCAGCTCCATCTAACAACGAAAAGCTAAGTTGAGGCGAGTTACCGATCACCATTGTAACTGCCATGGTTTCGCCTAAAGCTCTTCCTAGTGCTAGGATTGCTGCACCCACAATTCCTGGAAAAGCGGCTCTTAGCAAGACCCCAAAAATCGTTTCCCAGCGCGTTGCCCCCAAAGACATAGAACCGCTCCGTAGATCTCGGGGAAGCGCCAACAACACATCCCGGCTAATAGCAGCCATTGTCGGCAAAATCATGATTGCTAGGATGACGCAGGCAACTAGCATACTAGGTCCGAAGGGCTGCGTACCAAATAAGGGAATCATCCCAAGATTATGATGTAGCCATACTTGAGCAGGTTGGAGAAAAGGACTTAAGACAAAGATTCCCCACAAACCAATAATGACGCTGGGGATAGCCGCAATAAGTTCAACAATAAAAGCTATGGGCGAGCGCACCCAAAATGGAAGAAAATCTTCACTAGTCACAAGTGCCACCGCTAGCCCCACTGGTAAAGCCAATAGTAGAGCCGTTAACGAAGAAACCAGCGTCCCATAGATATAGGGCAGCGCTCCAAATTTTAGATTATCGACATCCCAATCCTGGCTCCACAGAAATCCTAACCCGAAATGTTGAATCGCTGGTTCAGCCTTTTGGAAAATGACCCATGCTAACCATAAAAGCACTGACGCTGTAGTGAAGGCAAAAGCATACACTATCCATGTAAACCCAATATCTAACCCAGAATTTGCTCCAGTTCCTGTTGTCAGATCGTTATTACTCCCATCAAACGGACGTGCAATTGTTGTCGCTGTGATCTCAGATGGTTCTTGCATGTTAATAAAGGGGGTAAGAGGAAAGATGAAAAAGGTAGGGTGACAAGAGAGATGGGAGGAAGTCTTCCTTATTACTCCCCATCTCCCTACCTCCCCATCTTTCTTCTCTATGGGCCTGTAACGCTGCTGTTCACTGTTTGAATGACCTGACTCGTCACTTCTTGTGGGATCTGAGTATATCCCAGTTGGCTATTCAAGGTCTGACCCTTTGTGAGGCTCCACTGGACCATCTTCTTGATGGAATCTGCTTTACCTGGCTGGTCATACTTTTTGTAGACCATTATCCAAGTTAAACCCGAAATCGGATAGCCAGTAGAAGGATCTCCTAGCTTACTGAAGGTAACTCGGTAATCGCTGTTAAACTGTACGCCTTTCAAAGCCGCATTAGCATCTTCTAGGTTAGGAGCCAAAAAGGTGCCCTGCTTGTTCTGTACCAATGCTGTCGGGATATTGTTTTTCTTCGCGTACTCAGCCTCGACGTAGCCAATAGTACCTGGAGTCTGCTTCACTATCTGGGCAACGCCAGGGTTTCCTTGCCCTCTTAAGGGGCTGCCTGCCCAATTAGGAGTGGTGCTAACACCAACTCTACCTTTGAAGTAGGGATCGACAGCACTGAGATGATTTGTTACAATGTAACTTGTACCGCTAGAGTCAGCACGCACAGCTAGCTTAATTGGCTGATTCGGCAAATTCACGCCTGGGTTGTCTGCAGCAATCTTCGGATCGTTCCAATTAGTAATTTGACCGCCAAAGATTGCAGGCAGCACGCTGCGGGATAGTTTAAGGTTGTTAACCCCTTGTAGGTTGTAGATTATAGCAACCGGACCACCAGCTACGGGGACAAATACTACACCCCGAGTGACTTTGGCCGCTTGCGAATCTTTCATCGCCACATCACTACCAGCAAAATCAACGGTTCCAGCAATCATTTGATTGATCCCGGCTCCACTACCAATTCCTTGGTAATTGATGGAAATATCTGGATATTGCTGCTTGATTTGGGCTGCATATAGTTGTAACAAGGGTGCTACGAAGGTTGATCCAGCACCATTCAGCGGCACAGCTTGGGCAATCGTAGTCAAGAGCGGTCCAAATACAGCAGTCGAGACGACTGAAGTTGTGACTACAAAACGTCGAAAAGCAGTCGTGAAGAAAATCATATAGCTTCATCCTCTACCACAGCAAAATTGAGTAATTTACTCACATTTATTTGATAACTTACAACCTTCGCTAGTTCAAGATAGTTAAGAGGAAATAAAGCAAGGTTAAGCTCCGTTTAAGCTTGGATTAAAGTTTTTCTGATACTTACTAAGCTATCTATAAATTGCTCCATATCACTTTCAGCTATTAAGTTATAAAAATATAACGAATATAGTCATGAGGCATATATTTTCTCTGAGTAAATAATTATTACACCTCATTCGGTTCTAACAACAGTCTAAAAACTAGTTGATTATTTTCAAAGTTGGATCAGACTCATACAACTATTTTTTATCATCTCATAGCTCGCTCTTATCTATCACAGTTTCTACTAATATAGATGCAGTTATTGCACTGGTAAATCGAATTACCAATTTGAAACAGTTAGTTCAAGAAGGAATTAGCTCTGAAGAAGTTTTTAATATGTATCTGGAGAGATTTAGAGAAGGACAGTTCTTCAGCTCCTCACATTGCAGCCAGTAGTGTAATTTAAGATACCGACATGCAAAAACCTGTGTAGGTGTTACATGCTTCAAGCAACACGGCTTTAAGCTGATAATAAAAAAGAAAGCTTCGCGCTGAAAATACTTATTCAGACTTTCTTAAACAATGGCAAGAGATTTACGAGGATTCCTAAAACTGCTGGAAGAGCGGGGGCAATTGCGACGGATTGAGGCGCTGGTCGATCCAGACTTAGAAATTGCTGAAATTTCCAATCGAATGCTACAACGAGGTGGTCCAGGACTGCTATTTGAAAACGTCAAAGGTGCAGCCTATCCTGTCGCAATTAACTTGATGGGTACAGTAGAACGGATTTGCTGGGCAATGAATATGCAGCAACCGGAGGAGCTAGAAGCTCTGGGGAAAAAACTAGGTATGCTGCAACAGCCTAAGCCGCCGAAGAAAATTTCCCAGGCAGTGGAATTTGGCAAGGTGCTGTTTGACGTCCTAAAGGCAAAACCAGGACGTGACTTTTTCCCTGCTTGTCAACAAGTGGTGATTCAGGGTAAGGAGCTGGATCTGACGCAGTTGCCATTGATTCGTCCTTATCCAGGTGACGCGGGTAAAATTATCACGCTGGGTTTAGTCATTACGAAAGATTGCGAGACTGGGACGCCGAACGTGGGGGTGTATCGGCTACAGTTGCAATCGGGCTCCTCCATGACAGTCCACTGGTTGTCGGTGCGGGGTGGAGCACGGCATCTGCGTAAAGCGGCTGAGCGCGGGCAGCAGTTGGAGGTAGCGATCGCCCTCGGTGTTGACCCTTTAATTATCATGGCAGCTGCGACACCCATCCCAGTAGACCTATCAGAGTGGCTATTTGCTGGTCTTTATGGAGGGTCTGGGGTACAACTAGCTAAGTGTAAAACTGTCGATTTAGAAGTCCCAGCCGATTCAGAGTTCGTTTTGGAAGGTAGGATTACGCCAGGGGAAGTGCTGCCAGATGGCCCCTTTGGCGATCATATGGGCTATTACGGTGGCGTGGAGGATTCGCCAGTGATTCACTTCCAATGTATGACTCACCGGAAAAATCCGATCTACTTGACGACTTTTAGTGGTCGTCCGCCGAAAGAAGAGGCAATGATGGCGATCGCCCTCAACCGGATTTACACCCCAATCCTGCGGCAACAAGTCTCAGAAATTGTTGACTTCTTCTTGCCGATGGAAGCCCTTAGTTATAAAGCGGCGATTATTTCTATCGACAAAGCCTATCCCGGACAAGCCCGGCGTGCGGCTCTTGCCTTCTGGAGTGCCCTACCGCAATTCACCTATACCAAGTTTGTGATTGTAGTAGATAAAACCATCAACATCCGAGATCCCAGGCAGGTGGTGTGGGCTATTAGTTCCAAGGTGGACCCAACACGGGACGTGTTTATTTTGCCTAATACCCCTTTTGACACCCTAGATTTTGCTAGTGAGAAAATCGGCTTAGGTGGTCGGATGGGGATTGATGCTACCACCAAGATTCCTCCTGAAACAGAGCATGCTTGGGGAGAGGTTCTGGAATCCGATTCAGGTGTGGCAGCAATGGTAGAGCGGCGTTGGGCTGAGTACGGCTTAGCAGATTTGCAGCTAGGGGAGGTTGACCCCAATTTGTTTGGCTACGATGTGTGATGGAAGTTGGCGGAACATCCTTATAGCGTATAACTTCTACCCTATGTCTATACTTGTTTCGCTGAGAACTCTTGCTGTGGCTCCTATGTCAAAATCTGCGGCAAGCAAGTCCAATCCGTCTATAATTCTGCCCGGATTGCTAACAGCCATTGCTTCAAAGCATTCCTGTCAGTAGTCAGGATTTTCTTGGAAATGAACAATTGCTTGCTTTAGGTTTTTAATAGCTGGATACACCCTCTCTGCTTTAGCAATTGCTTCGTCTGATATAGGAGCAGCAAACCTGTGAACTGTTAGATCAATTAGATCTCTCGACCTCCTACGGCGGTCTGCCCAACAATCTGTATTAGCCAAAAGTTTTTCAGTTATACTATCGTTTTCATTAAGGCAAGCAACTGGCGACCAAGTAGGGGTAAAGGTAGCGAAGCTGCAACGAAGTGCCACGTGACGGCTAGAACTTGGACCAGGAAAGGATTTCAGAAAAATTTTTCCTTCTTCTAACGCATCTACTAGAAAAGTCCTCTTGAGAATCGATATGACAGTGAGCTTAACTTGCATCAAAGGTGTTTGTGGAGAGAAATTCCCAAATCGGGCGCTTGTCCCAGACTTGAGCCTCAATATAGCGATCAATCCTCCATTGCGGCTCGGACTGCCATCTCGTTCCTGGCATTCCATATATTTTCACTACATCTGCAATTTCTGACAACGTAAATTGGCTGGGCGAGTATCAGCCTGAAACAAGATTGGTAGAGTGTACTTGAAAGCTGCATCGCGATCCAGGAGAGCCAGGTATGACGATCACTTCCGAATCCCCCAATTCCTTATCTGAGACCCTGTTTGCAGGCGGTGGCGAAATGGGAGCTTTGATGCGAGCGCACAATTGGTCAAAGAGCAAGCTAGGTCCAGTCGAAACCTGGCCGCAGAGCTTAAGAACGGGAATTCGGATTATCTTAGGCTCCCGCTATCCCATGTTTATCTGGTGGGGTCGCGACCTGATCAACCTCTACAACGATGCTTATATTCCCGTTTTAGGTAAGCGGCACCCCACAGCTTTAGGTGAATCAGCGAGTGATATCTGGGCAGAGCTTTGGCACTCGGTGGGACCGTTCGCGTATGACGTTCTGGATAACGGAAATCCTTCCTGGAATGAAGAATTCTTGGAGATTATGGAACGCAATGGCTACCGGGAGGAAACCTACTTTACCTTCTCTTACAGCCCCATTGGAAGGGATGAAGATGGCGTGGGCGGTATCTTCTGTGCCTGCACGGAAGATACCCGACGAGTGATAGACGATCGCCGCCTACGTACCCTCCGAGAATTGGGGGCAGAAACAGCCCATGCCAAGACGGTCAACGAAGCCTGTCAAATTTCCGCTGATGTGTTAGCCAATAACCCCAAGGATATTCCCTTCTCCCTGATTTATTTGTTCGACAGCGACCATCAACAGGCTCGACTGGTCAGTACCACCAATCTAGAGATGGGAAGTCCTGTTAGTCCCAGGGCGATTAAGCTTGTCCCTCAAGCCTCCGATTGTTGGTTACTCCATGCAGTTTTAGCCACTGGAGAAAACCGAGTCATTCACCAACTCATTGCTCGCTTTGGTCCACTCCCTGGTGGAGCGTGGGATGAATCTCCCGATAGCGCGATCGCCCTGCCCCTCACCCGCCCTGGGCAAGAAACACTAGGCGTTTTGATTGCTGGCATTAGCCCGTACCGTCCCCTCGATGATGACTACCGGGGCTTTTTCTCTCTGGTTGCGGGTCAGGTGACAACTGCGATCGCCAATACCCTGGCTTACGAAGAAGAGCGCCTCCGGGCTGAAGCTTTGGCAGAACTCGATCGCGCCAAAACGACTTTCTTCAGCAATGTCAGCCATGAATTTCGGACGCCGCTCACCTTGATGCTGGGTCCTTTAGAAGATGCGCTCTCCGAGCGAGATGCTCCCCTTTCACCTGGTCAACAACAGCGCCTTGAAGTGATACAGCGTAACGGGTTGCGTTTGCTCAAGTTAGTCAACACGCTCCTGGATTTTTCACGCATTGAAAGCGCTCGCATCTCTGCCGTTTATGAACCCACCGCTCTGGCAACCTTTACCGCAGAGTTAGCCAGTGTGTTTCGGTCGGCGCTCGAGCGGGCAAAGTTGCGCTTCGTGGTGGATTGTCCGCCTCTGCCTGAGCCAATTTATGTCGATCGGGAGATGTGGGAAAAGATTGTGCTCAATTTAATCTCGAATGCTTTCAAATTTACATTTACAGGTGCGATTACGGTGCGTTTACATCTCGTTGGCAATCAGGTTGAACTAGCGGTAGAAGACACCGGCATTGGCATTCCCACCACAGAAATTGGGCATCTGTTTGAGCGATTCTACCGGGTCAAAGGAGCGCCGGGACGGACGTTTGAAGGCTCAGGGATTGGCTTATCGCTCTGTAAGGAATTGGTCAAACTGCATGGGGGCACGGTTGAGGTGAGCAGTGTTGAGGGAGAAGGCAGTTGCTTTCGCGTGTTCATTCCCACTGGCTGCGCTCATTTACCCGCTGAACGGATTGAGGCAACCCGCACGTTAGCTTCAACCGCAATGGGGGCATCACCTTATGTAGAAGAAGCGTTGCGGTGGCTATCTCAAGAAGGGAATGGAAAATGGGGAGTGGGGAGTGAGGAAAAATCTATCCCTACTCCCGATCAAGCCTTTGCACCGACTTACCCACACATCCCCTCGTCTGCATCCAGCCGGATTCTACTGGTCGATGACAACGCCGACATGCGCGACTACTTACGACGGTTGTTGAGTGAACGATGGCAGGTAGAAACAGCAGCGAATGGGGCAATCGCCCTCAATATGATCCAACAACAGCTTCCTGACCTGGTGCTGACCGATGTGATGATGCCAGAGATGGATGGCTTCCAACTGCTCAAGGCTTTACGGGTTGACACCATCACCCAAAGTATTCCGATTATTCTGTTGTCGGCACGAGCAGGCGAAGAAGCAACAGTCGTTGGACTAGAAGCCGGAGCCGATGATTACCTGATCAAACCCTTCTCCGCCCGTGAACTAATCGCACGAGTGGAAACTCAACTGCAAATGTCCCGACTCCGCCAGGAGCTATCGGCAAATCGGTTCAAAAATGAGTTTCTCATGACCGTTACCCACGAACTGCAATCGCCGTTGGCAACCATTCTCGGTTGGGCACGCTTCCTCCAAAATCAATCCTTGGACGCGACTAAGGTGGCTGGGGCACTCGCCGCAATCGAACGGAATGCCACAATCGAGGCAAAACTGGTGAAAGATTTACTCGATGTTGCGAGTATCCTCTCTGGAAAGTTGCGCTTGAAATCTCAAGTTGTTGATTTGGTTGCCCTGATCCAAAGCGTTGTGACAACATTTCGTCCGGTGGCTGAATCCAAGAAGATCCAATTATTAGTTGAGATGATATCGGATAGTAGACTCAGTAAC
Source organism: Chroococcidiopsidaceae cyanobacterium CP_BM_ER_R8_30 (assembly GCA_019244235.1). Classification (GTDB taxonomy): domain Bacteria; phylum Cyanobacteriota; class Cyanobacteriia; order Cyanobacteriales; family Chroococcidiopsidaceae; genus JAFAVL01. The sequence continues at coordinate 43,547 of JAFASY010000180.1, read as the reverse complement.
GTTGTGGCCGATGGAGATCGCCTCAAACAAGTCATTACTAACCTGCTGGAGAACGCCATTAAATTCACACCCCAGGGAGGGCAAGTCACCATCCGATTAGAGCGTCTCGGTTCCGATGTTGAAATTATTGTGAGCGATACCGGAATTGGCATCCGTCCTGATTTTTTGCCCTATGTCTTCGCTCGCTTCACCCAGGCAGAAGTGCCCAGTCGTCATACCCCTGGCGGAGTGGGGATTGGGTTGGCGCTCGCTCATTACTTGGTCGAATTACACCACGGTACGATTCAGGTAGCCAGCGAGGGAGAGGGACGTGGCGCAACCTTTACCGTCAGGCTACCACTCAATCATCCTACTCAACCCAATTCGGATGCCTGACTTCGAGAGAGATAAGCCCTATGCAACGCCCAAATCCTGAAGCTGTCACACTCAACGACATTTTGAGTACCGAAGGGCTATCGCACGCTTTCATCTCTAATCTTCCCGGTGGGGCGGCGTTTGTGGTCGATCGCGACCTGCGCTATTTGCTGGCGGAGGGAGAAGCACTGGCGATCTCTGGATTCAAACCGGAAGATTTCGTTGGACGGACGATTTTCGAGGCGCTGCCGCCCGAATTAGCCACAAGTTACGAGCCGATGTACTGCAAGGCTCTGGCGGGTGAGCCTTTTGAGGTTGAACACGATGCCCACAATCACTGGTACATCTCACGGGGGACACCGCTTCTGGCTGAAGATGGAGAGGTTTATGCGGTGCTGGTCGTTTCCTATGACATCACCGAACGCAAACAAGCCGAGCAAGCCCTGCGCGAGAGTGAGTCGAGACTGGCGGTAGAACTGGCGGATGCCAAGCAGTTACAGTTCATTAGTAGCCAGTTGGTTCAGGAAGAAAATATTGATGCCCTGTATGGGCAGATTTTGGAGGCGGCGATCGCTCTCATGCGCTCAGAGATGGGCGGTATGCAGATGCTGCACCCCGATCGCAACGAACTACAGTTACTGGCATGGAAAGGATTTGACTCAGCCTCGGCAGCCTTTTGTGAGTGGGTGCGGGTGGATTCGGATAGTACCTGCGGTGTGGCATTGAAGACGGGTGAGCGGGCGCTCGTTCCCGATGTTGAAACCTGCGAGTTTATGGCTGGCAGTGGCGATCTCGATGCTTATCGCCGTTCGGGAGTCAGAGCAGTGCAGACCACACCGCTGATCTCCCGTAGTGGTCAGGTCATCGGCATGATTTCCACGCATTGGCAGGAACCGCATCAGCCATCCGAACGGGAGCTAGGTCTGCTCGATGTACTCGCACGACAGGCTGCTGATTTAATTGAGCGGCGGCAAGCCGAAACAGCCCTGCGGGAAAATGAGACGCGGATGCACGGGCAGAAAGAAGCATTTCAGGCAGCAGTCAATGGCGCACCGCTTGCAGATTCGCTCGACATTCTCGCTCGCCTAGTGGCTGAAGAAACCGCAGGCGAGGCGCGGACAGCCTTTTACATCGCCAATCCAGAGGGTAGCAGCCTGCACCCGGTTTATGGCGCAGGAAGTATGCCCGATTCTTACTTGCTGCAGGTGGACGGGTTTAAGATCGGTGAAGATTCCCTCGCCTGCGGGCTGGCGATTCCAATGGGTCGTCCGGTTGTGACGCGCGATGTTGCTGAAGAGCCGTTGTGGCAACCCTGGCTCTACCTGGCTCAGGCGTATGACTATCGCGGCTGCTGGTCTTTTCCGATCCAGACGCGCGACAGAAAAGGCGTTGGGACGTTGGCGATGTACTTCCGCGAGCCGCGTGAGGCTTCGCCGCGCGACCTTACGCTTGCCGAAATCGTCACGCAGTCTGCCGCTGTCATTATCAATAGTCACTTCGAGACTCAGGAACGCGCCCGCACCGAAGCCGCCCTGCGTGAATCGGAACTTCAGCGAGTGCGAGAACAATCTGAGCGTGAACAAGAACGCCAACGCGCCGAATCTCTGGCAGAACTCGATCGCGCCAAAACCCTCTTCTTCAGCAATATCAGTCACGAGTTCCGGACACCGCTGACGCTATCCCTGGCTCCTTTGCAAGATGCCCTGAATGATCGCACCCATCCCCTCGACTCTGTTCATAGAGAACGCTTGGAACTCGTCCACCGTAACAGCCTCCGCTTATTGAAACTGGTCAATACCCTGCTTGACTTCTCTCGCATTGAAGCCGGACGCATGGAAGCGATTTATGAACCGACTGATCTGGCAATGTTCACCACAGAACTCAGTAGCGTTTTTCGGTCTGCGTTCGAACGAGCAGGTTTACAGTTGATTGTTGATTGTCCACCCCTACCCGAACCTGTCTTTGTAGATCGGGAAATGTGGGAAAAAATTATTTTGAATCTACTCTCCAACGCATTCAAATTCACTTTCGAGGGCGCAATCACGGTTAGATTACGTTCTGCTGATGGCAATCAAGCGATTCTCCAGATCCAAGACACGGGGACTGGAATTGCCCCCGAACACCTGCCCCATTTATTTGAGCGGTTCTACCAAGTTCGGGGCACCCAGGCACGAACTCATGAAGGATCAGGAATTGGTCTTGCCCTAGTACATGAACTGGTTAGACTGCATGGTGGCACTATCGAGGTCAGCAGCATTTTAGGGGAGGGTACGTGTTTCACAGTCTCTCTACCATTTGGGGCAGAACACTTGCCCAACGATCGCCTTCAAGATGAAGGCGATCGCATTCAACCCACCCGTACTTTGGCATCTACTGCAATGGGTGCTGCTGCTTATGTGGAAGAAACAGAGCGATGGCTTCCCACGCTAGATTCCCCCCCACCCCCCTTATTGAGGGAGAATTTAGTTCAAGTCTCCCTCAATAAGGAGGATTTAGGGGGAGCTTCAGAGCCGAAAGCAGACCCTACATCTTCTCGTGTGCTTGTAGTCGATGATCATGCCGATATGCGGGAGTATTTGATCCGTATCCTGAGCGAACAAGTTCAAGTCGAAGCTGTCGCAGATGGGGTAACGGCTCTAGCAGCGGCTCGAGAACAAGTCCCTGATCTCATCCTGAGCGATGTGATGATGCCAGGACTGGATGGTTTTGAATTGCTTGAGGCATTGCGAGCAGACCCACGAACTAGAGAGATTCCCATCATTCTGCTCTCGGCTCGTGCGGGAGAAGAAGCGATAGTCGTTGGGCTGGAGGCTGGAGCCGATGACTACTTGATCAAACCCTTCTCAGCACAGGAACTCGTCTCTCGGGTTACGGCTCATCTTCAAATGGCGCAGCTACGTGGCGAAGTACTTCAGCAGGAGCGAATCATTAATCGTCAAAAAGAGCAGTTTATCTCAGTCATTTCTCATGAACTGAACACCCCTCTAGTATCCATTCTCGGCTGGACGCGCCTGTTGCGAAGTAGTCCGCCCAACCCAGTCATGCTGAGCAAAGCGTTAGACACGATCGAGCGCAATGCCACACTGCAAGGCAAACTGGTACAAGATCTACTTGAGCTATCCCGCATCAGTGCAGGCAAACTCCGTCTCAATCCTCAACTCATTGAACTAAAGCCTGTGATTGAAACCGCGCTCGCAACGGTAACTCAAACCGCAGCAGATAAAGGAATCAACTTAACTGGGCAGGAAAACGTTACGAGACCCGTTGTCGTGATGGGAGATAGAGATCGCCTTCAGCAGGTAATCTGCAATCTTCTGACCAACGCCATTAAGTTCACACCAGAATCCGGCAGTGTTAGGGTCGAACTGTCAGTTGGGAATGATAACAGTTCTGCTGATGCCGCCTATGCTGAAATTTGGGTTATTGACACAGGCATTGGGATTGCGGCTGATTTTCTCCCCCATGTGTTCGCTCGCTTTCGTCAAGCTGAAGGTGCAAATGCAGCGAAGGGGCTAGGGCTGGGATTGGCGATCGCCCGTCACATTGTCGAACTTCACGATGGTACTATTCATGCTGAAAGTGCAGGGGAAGGACAGGGTTCAACCTTTGTCATTCGCTTGCCACTACAACCATCTAGGGGTAAAGGTAGCAAATCTGCATCCAAGTGCCACGTAAAAGCTGAAACAGTTGTACAGCAAGGAATTTAACTAAAAAATCTCAAAAATAGCAACTTACCCATAAATAATGGATGAAGTGGTTGAAGAAGTTACGGTAGAATCAAGGTTTCAAGCACTCAGAAGTTGAAAACTTGCCCATAAATGGGCATTCTTGGTACGTTTTAGCTAAATCCGGGAAATTTTTCTAGACTCCTTGACCACTAAAGCTTTCAGATGCTGTGTGGCACTTCGTCGCAGCTACGCTACCCTTACCCCAAGTAGGGAAGTCTGGGCTGCCAAATTCGATCAACCCTTCTGGAACAATTTCTAGCTTAATTGGAGTTCCATCTACAACAACTGGAAACCGAATTCCATAACGGTCAGCCTGAATCTCTCTAGGTAGTGTGATGTTATCAAACTTGTGAAAGATAGCTGGATATCCGTGATCGCTGATTTCACGACGCAGGGAACTGTATCTATCATCAAAGGAACACATTAAATCGATATCCTGACTCAATCTATGTTCGCCGTGCTTCAGACTGACAAGAGTACCGCCGCCGAAGTAAACACCGCAGCTAAGTAAAAAATCGGCATTAAGATGATTGAGGATGACTAGAATTTTGCGATGATGTTCTCGTTCAAACATCAGTTGCTAACCAGGAGCCATAGCGCTCGATTAATTGTTTGATAAACTGAAGCTCCTCTGGAGTGGGCTCCCCTAACACTCCCAAGAAGTGCCAACCGTCTTCATACCGACCTAGCTTCTTTAGGAGTAAAACGTTTAATGTCAGTAATTTGCCAGCAGATAGCCTTAAGAAATGGCAACTCTTGTGGTATCTCAAGTTCGACTGCCATACAAATTCATACATCGACGAACTACATATATGGTAACGACGATCCGATATGGCGACGATGGTAGAGCGGCGTTGGGCTGAGTACGGCTTAGCAGATTTGCAGCTAGGGGAGGTTGACCCCAATTTGTTCGGCTACGATGTGTGATGAGGCTTGGTCTGCCACTCCTTGTATGTAATTCTATCAAGCTGAAACAGGTCTGTGGTTTTAACATACCACCCGCCTCCATGCATCCGACCAACTGCACGCAACTGCTCTGTATGAATGTGAAGCTTTACAGGATCGACAAACTCATCTTTGATCTGTATATGCAGTACCTCACCAACAACAACTCTGGTTTGACCGATATTGAGCGTAGCAATCTCGCGACATTCAAGATTCACAGGTGATTCCGCAATTCGCGGGGCTTGTACCCGTACAGAAGGGACAGGAGTCAATCCCGCCATGGCTAAATCATCAATCTCTGGCGGGAAATCAATTGCAGTAATATTCATTTGCTCAGCAATAGGTTCGTTTACCAAATTAACGACGAACTCTCTGGTGAAGCGGATGTTATGAGCTGTATCTTTTGGCTCTCCAGGCTGGCGGTTGCCAACTCCAATGACAACGACTGGAGGGTCGCTACCCATAGCATTGAAGAAGCTGTAAGGGGCAGCATTGTGTTGCCCTTCTTGATTTATAGTAGTGACTAATGCTATTGGGCGGGGAACTACAACGCTTGTCAGGAGCTTGTAGCGATCGTGATTACTGAGCTGGCGAAGGTCAAGTTCCATTCTAGATTCTGGGATTAAACTGAGCAGCACAAGTAGGATGTTTGAAAGCCAAACATTGTTGGACCTATCCTCAAAGGCTGCCTGCTAAATTTAATTCCGTTGATCTGACTGCTCCTCTGCCTAAAGAGACAGGTTTCTTTGCGTATTGGGCATTGAGCGCTTAACTAACCAGGAATGAGATTTCTACTATCCGGTGAAGAGCTAACTTCGGATAGACAAAGCAGAGCAGTCGTTCACTTTATCATTTGATAGATAGTTTCCTCTGGTCCCTATGCATTCTGCACCTCAAAACCGTCATCGCCGCAAAGAAATTCTTCGGGGTGTACTCGCTGTATCTATCATCATTGTTGGCATCACCCATTTCCTCAGACCAGAGCAGTATGCTCGCATTGTACCGCCTCCGTTTCCGCCGTTAGCGTCTGTCTACCTCAGCGGTTTCTTCGAGATTTTGGGTGGCATTGGCTTATCAATTCCGTTTGTTAGTGTAGCAGCGGCGTGGGGACTAATTGCCCTGTTTATTGGCGTTTTTCCTGCCAACATCTACATGACTTTGCACAACATTGAGATTGAGGGAATCCCGCATAGTCAGTTACTTTATATGGTAAGGCTGCCTTTGCAAGCAGTGTTAATTGCCTGGGCATATTGGTATACTCGCCAACCAGACACACAGATAGGAGTTTCGGAAGTTGCAAAAGAGGCAGAACTTTAGAGAAAAGAATTACGTCTCCTCTGCCCCTCTGCTGCTCCCTATACCCGAAGTTCCGAGCTTCCTAAAGGAAGAGCTAACGCCTGCGGCTAACGGCTGCGCCAACGCTAAGTCGCTAACGCTTCGCTGACGCTAACGGAGGAAACCTCCGCTCAGACTTCGCGCTGCTCCTCTGCCTCTTCTAGCTGCGGCAGTTGCTCGATCTGAAAATACTGATGAAATTTGTCGGTCACCTGTAGATAGTAGGAACGGCTATCAGCTTGTCGACGTTTACGGACAAAACCTAGCTCGACGAGTGCTTGGACATGTTGATAAGCTCCAGAACCGCGCAGTTCTACCAAGTCTGCTTGTGTTATTGGGTTCTTGAGCGCGATTGCTGCTAGCGTTCGCATTGCTCCTACTCCCAATTCGACTGGAATCAGAGTTTGTACTAAGTCCTGATACCCAGACCGAAGCTGGAGGCTGTAGCCAGAAGGGGTTTCTACAACTTCTAGGGCACTGTTACGGTGTGCGTAATCATCTATTAGCTCTAGCAATCCATCCAGGACTGTAGCGCGATCACATCCAGCAAACTCAGCGATCTCAGCGATCGAGAGTGGCTGACCTTTTAAATACAGGATAGCTTCTATCTTGTTAGTTAAGTCTGATGCCATGTCTCACCCCAATCGTTGACGGAGGATGAATTCAGCGATCGCTAGATCTACAGGTGTCGTCACCTTCAGATTCGTTTCCTCTCCTGCAACAACGCGGACTGGCAAACCACACTTTTCAAACAAAGCTGCATCATCTGTGACTTCCCAGCCTTGACGCCGACCTTCAGTATGGCACTGTTTCAAGAGCTGGACATCAAATGCCTGTGGGGTTTGCGCTGCCCATAACTGCCGTCGATCGGGTGTACTTTGAATGAATTTTTGCGCATCTACTACCTTGATCGTGTCTTTGACTGGTACAGCGGCAATTAAACCTTGACAAGAGTGAATCTCCTCAGCACATCGGTCTAGCAGAGCTGATGTCACTAGGCATCTAGCACCATCATGAATTAAAACATGTTCTGCTTCTATAGGAAGCGCTTGTAGACCATTGTGAACAGATTCCTGACGAGTGTTCCCTCCTTGAATCAACTGAATTGGCTTCGTGACAGATAGCCCTGCCAGAATCCGTTTCAAGTCTTCCCAGTCAGAGGGTTGAGCAATAATGCCTATCCAGCTCAGATACTGAGATGCCTCAGCTGCAAGCAGTGTCCAGGCAATCAGAGGTTGTGATCGCAACGTCAGTAGCAGTTTGTTGCGCTCACTGCCCATGCGACGTCCACTACCTGCGGCTGGAATTAATAAGTACAAAGCGTTCCCCCCTTTACCTTATCCCACCACCTGGGTTCAAAAACTGTAGCCGTCCATAGCCGAGAAATTGACCATGAGATTTTTCACCAGCTGGATATGCCGTAACCCCGAATAAATAGACTCCACCAGCTAGAGGATTTCTGATCGCATGCAAACCAATTTTAATTGTGCGACCTGGGGGAATTGGTGGGTTGAACGTTACTGAAACCGTTTTCGTCTCGCGGTCTCTTGTTACCTCTCCCAAAGTGAGTTGCTGCCTAGAATCTGCGTCCTCTGCTTCTGTACGTTTCAAATCAAATGCTATGGTTTCTAATCCTTTGTACTGCGCGAATGTCACTCGTTGTAAAGGTTCACCAGCCTGTTCTGGCAAACTTAGAGTGAAATAGTAAGTAGATGGAACCTGCGGGTCTTTATAAGTCGTCGTAGCTTTGACCAAGCTAGGGGGCTGATTAAAGTAAACAGTGCCATCCATCAGCCTCACTGCCAAACTCGGCTGATTCATCCCCCAACCAGTGCTGGAGAGCAAAAGTACGACTCCCAAGACATTTTTTATGCGCATCATAACTCTTCATCCTAGAATAATGAGCGTGTCATCGTAAAGAAATACTATGCGAGTAGTAGCCCTTGTCCCTGGCGGAATTGGCGACCAAATTCTATTTTTTCCCACTCTCGATCACCTGAAGCAGGTGTACCCTGACGCTCAGATTGACGTCGTTGTCGAACCTCGCTCCTTGGGTGCCTATCGGGTGTGCAAGTCAGTGCATCAGGCAATCCCATTTGATTTCAAAGACCGCAACAGTCTGGCAGACTGGGGTAACTTGCTGGGCGTCATCCGCGATCGCGAGTACAGTGTTACCCTGAGTTTGGGGCAGCGATGGTCTGTAGGTCTACTACTCTGGCTAACAGGGATTCCCAAGCGCATTGGCTATAGTGGAGCAGGAGCAATTTTTCTCACCAATCCCGTTCCACTTAAAACCTCCCAATATGCTGCCCGGATGTACCATGACTTGCTACAAGGACTAGGCATTAACTCGCCCTGCCCTGAGCTAGCAATTAGCGTACCCAAACCAGATATTGACTGGGCAGAAAGTGAGCAGAAACGGCTAGGCGTTGCAGAAAGCGGCTATATTCTAATCCATGGAGGTTCCAGCTACTTAGCTCAAGCTAAAGGAATCGATAAGATCTACCCAGCCCAAAAATGGCAGCAGATTATTCAGAGCTTACAACAACGTCAGCCAGATTTGCCGATAGTCCTGATCCAGGGACCAGAAGATGCGCGGTTGGTGCAACAGTTGTTGTCGTCCTGTCCCAACGTCAAAGTGACTTCCCCTGCTGATATTGGGAAACTAGCAGCGCTAATTGCTGGTGCTAACTTGATGCTGTGTACTGATAGTGCACCGATGCATCTTGCCGTGGCAGTTCAAACTTATACTATTGCCTTGTTTGGTCCAACAGAGCCACAAAAATTGTTACCTGTCAGTGATCGCTTCTTAGGCATTAAATCGCCAACTACAAAGATGGCAGATATTGCTCCTCAAACAGTCTTGGAGCGGGTTTGGGGTGGCTAGACTCGCTGTATTTCTCGATCGAGACGGGGTACTCAATGTTGAGGCAGGCTACATCCACAATGTTGAGGACTTACACTTAATCCCTGGTGCCGCCCAGGCAGTGCGTCAGTTGAATGATCAACAGGTGTTTTGCTGTCTAGTTTCTAACCAATCAGGACCAGCCAGAGGCTATTACTCAGTTGACCATGTAGAAGCACTGCACCAGCGTCTTTGCCAGTTGTTGCAACAACAAGCTGGGGCGCAATTAGATGCACTTTATTACTGTCCCTACCTCAGTCCAGAAGAAGGAGGCATCAATCCAGACTTCGCTTGTTGCAGTACTTGGCGTAAACCCAATACTGGGATGCTAGTAGCAGCGGCATGGGAACATGATTTGGATCTGAGCCGTAGTTTTATGGTGGGGGACAAGGCTACAGATATTGATCTGGCTCACAATGCTGGGTGCTGTGGAATTTTAGTGCAGACTGGATATGGCAGCCGCGTTCTAGCAGGAGACTACCAACACCACACTCAACCAGATTACATTGCAACAGATTTACCTGCTGCTGTTGCATGGATTTGCCATACTATCTCTCAAAAACAAATGCAGTCATTGGCTACGCCGTGGTACAGAAATCGTGGTAAGTGGTTCTCGTGCGACCACACGGGTACCTGATGTAATGGTGTTAACAGAGGAATCTGCTGCTGCACTCCAAGGTGCTCCTCGCAGTATTATTCTATTGGATATGCCGTCTCCTCAATTAGTTGCGGAAGTTGTTTCTCCTGGTTCAGACAATGAAAAGCGGGATTACCGCCATAAACGTTCCGAGTATGCAGCCAGGAAGATTCCAGAGTATTGGATTGTAGACTCCGAAGCAAAGCAAGTAACTTTGTTGACTCTGGTGGAAGGGTTGTATGAAGAAGCGGTGTATACAGGTGCCAATCGCCTATCCTCTCTCAGTTTCCCCACCCTGCAACTGAGTGCAGAACAGGTGTTAAGCGGCTAGCGTAGTCCTGCTCCGCCATTCATCCACGCACCAAAACATCGCGTTGACGTGAGTCTTGGTGGTCGGCTTCTAACGGTTGAAGCTAAAGCTGTAATAGAGACATGCAAAACTGCCAACTACGTAGACAAACCAGGTGCCAAAAAAACGATTCCTCTCCCCTCTAAAGCAACTGTTTAACCTGCAATACCCTGCTCTTGGCCATTACTATTCAGCACTACCTTAATCTTTTTGGTTCTGTATTTCTTTGACACTGCCACTGGCCATCAACTGTATTTTCACTATATTCATTTCTTTCCGTAGTTGTGCAATCTCAGTCTGATGCCTCTGAAGGTTAGCTATCTGATTCTGTAAGTGTACAATCTTAGCTCCCTGCTCCTGAAGTTGGGTATCTTTTTCCCGCACTAACTTCTGAAGCTGATTGTCTTTTTCCAACACTACCTTATATAGCCCTTGAATAGCTGCCAGCGTTACACCCTGAACATCTCCTGTGTTAATAAGCTTGTCATCCTCTCCAACTGCAAATAGAGCATGAAAGTCTTGAGCCATAGGTCCAATGTGTTTTGCAGTTATTTTTCCCCCTTTCATGTTCCATCTAGTGATTGGTAGTTGATTAACCTGTTGAAGAATATTTTTTACATCTACAGGAATAAAGTTCTCCTTTAAATTTCGGTCACTGCTGCACGTCCAGTTGCTTCCTCCATTGTAATAACATGAGCCGTTTCCGCCACTGCCACCTCGGAACCATGCGGAGGCACCAGTAGCGCTGTAGCCATATACACCAACGCTATTGTTGCTTATGCCAGCTAAACCAAAATTGTTTGGGCTGTAGCCATATACACCAACGGTGTTGGTGCTGGTACCATACACCCCGTAGCCATCAGTGCTAGCACCATATACCCCAAAGCTGTGGGAGCTAGAGCCAAGTATTCCGATGCCATCACCAGTGTTAGTAACTTCAAAGGCGGCGGAGCCATAACTGGTCGAGGCAAATCCCGAAAAAGGTACATTAAAAGGTGCACACGAAAATTGTCCAGTTGCTTGGCAGGTATATGATAGCGTCCCAGTTTGTGCATCTACTGTACCAATAGTAGATGAAGCACAAGTCAAACATGTCAGCGAAGCAACAACTACTAACTGTTTAATTTTCATACCAAGATTCCTTAAAACAATAAACAACTTAGCTCGACTTTATCCAATCTCTGAAACCCTGAAGTAACAATGGTCGTGGCATATCAGATTTTTCCCAGACTTTTCTTGATATCGGTCAGGTTAATGTTATGAATTTTTGGTTAAAACTTCTAGACCGCCCCATATATAAGCTTTTCAGACTAAAAGCAACAAATCGAAAACACCGCCAATCAACGTAATCTTTCAGGCCAGGTTTGAAAGTGAGCACCGTTAGAGTCATTAGAAAAGTCAGAGACTAGCTTGAGGATGCAAATGTTAGAATTGTCTACTTGAATTCCCCAATCCATACCATAGTTATTATCACCAAGGAAAGTATTAGCTCCAGGTTGAATATTCCAACTTCCGAATTGTCTATTGGGAGCGTCAGGGTGATACAGTGTGACCTTTACAATTCTATTCGTTCCGTTATTAAATGCTATTTTGCCGACATGCCCATCCCAGTTAGAAGTACCTGGTCGGTATGGTCTAGGATCGTATGTAGATGAACAAGCAGATACTGAATTTTTCTCAGTTGGAAGTTCATCTGTCGTCACCACGGCTGAATTATTAGCTGTTAGATTTTGTCCTTTTGCTTGATTTGCTTGGTCAATGTATTTGTTAGCAATTCGATCAATATCCTGATTTGTTCCAACATACCTGAGGTATACAAATACATCTGTATCTAGTGAGCCTCCGGGCCCCCAGTCTTCACATTTCCCAAATATCCTGTGGTGGCAACCTCCCTCTACTGCTACCGATGCGTCAATTTGTAAACCCCGGTTACTAGTTGTAAATTTAGCGGCAGTTTCCTCAGCGTTAGACAATTCAGTTCGCGCTTGATTTTCAATCTCACCGTAAATGGGGAGGTCACCGAATTGAGCTCTTAGTTTTTGAGTTGTTTCATCTACTCGGTCAATTTGTGATTTTGCATAACTTGAGGATGTAACTGTGTTACCTGCTTGAACTGGAGTAGCAGTTGGACCCGATACTTCACCTGTGCGTCCACGCTCACCGCTACGGGCATCAAAATCCTCAATAACCCAACCTGGGTCCGGTTCGAATCTGTTATGGTACTCGTCAGATCCATCCGATTCGACTTTTCGTAACCTGATAGTAACTCTTGCAGTACATCTATCCCCAATCTTTGGATTTGATTGGCATTGAAGGCGATCAGCACGTGCAAAATTTTGAAGACCAAGTAATGTTGAAAAAACTATAATTGGCAAGGTAACAAAAAGCAATTTTTTCATTGTCTTAGAATTAGTTTTCATTTCAAAAAAACGTCACCAGGCAGTTGGAAAAGAGAGTAGTCAAACCAATTATAGGGCTCTAACAATACCATCACCAGCGGATTTGTCGTTTGTTAGAATCACTCTATCTTTTTCAAAGAAGCTAGAGAACTATATGGCGCGATTTGGTATTTTATTCATCATTACAATGCCTGCTTACAGGCTTGAGCCAGCAGTCACGCATCACATGTCTGTACAAACTTTGCCAATTCAAGTTTGAAGTGCATCAATCGCAGTCCTCCACACTATCTTCGCATGGAGGAATTCAAGTTCCATATAGATATATAAGAATTTACAAGTATTAAACCTAATTGAGAACTCCACCTAAAAATCTAGTCATTTATAGTCACCACTATGACCAACATATCTCTTGGTTTTTATGTTGCATAGATTCTCACCTTCACTGTAATCATAAGTAGAGTCAGAGTAGACTGCCTTTATGTCGAAGTAGCACTCCTCAGAAGGATAGCTGTTCATATGAACTCGGAAGATTGTATTAGATCTAATAGAACTATCACCTAGTCTATCACTAGACCATATAGCATTATTGACATTTGTAGGTCTTATATAAACCTGGGATATTGGTAACTCCGCATCGTTTTGAATGTTGAAATCACGAGGGTCTCCATCAGAATTAGGTAGAGCTTGAGCTGGAGGGCAGCCAAAGGGGTTGCATGCTGCTCCATTGGGTGGAATAGGACAACCAAATGGATTACATTCAACATTCGGTACACTAGAACAACCAAAGGGGTTGCAACCAGCAAGAGCAATTTTTGTAGTTAGAACGAAAGTACCAAGATTAATAATAGTTGCATATACAGCTAAACTTTTAGATAATAATGTCTTCATCGCTTTAACATCTCAGGGAAATAGTCAACAAACTTTGGTAACACAACCGAAAAACAATAAACAACTTAACCGCATTTTTCATCAACTTTATTATCGTGATTGCTCAAGACTTCATGCAGTCAACGATTGATGTACGACTATTAAATCTTTGTTAATCTGTACAGCTATTTTTATATCGTTACTCTTTGCCAGCGCTGGTAGGTTTTCAACAAAGCAAAAGATATTAATAAAAGCCGGGGCACTTTTTCATAGCTTCGCATATTATTGTTGATAGTTGTACGGAGACACATCAGCAGTGATGTAATACCTGCCATCAGAAAACAAAGCTACAGTTGTTGAAGCCGAAACATTTTGAAGATGGACTGTTCTGCTACAAGTGGCATAAGGGCCTCCATTGGTTGCTTGGCAGGGTAGTTGTTGTTTTGCTGGAGGTCTAGCAGGAGCAACCATGATGTCAAATACACTCTGACTATTTACAGGTTTTAGGGTAACTACTTCGGCTAATAGCAAAGAAGTAATCGCAATTAATGCAAGTTTGATTTTTAACATAACTCCTTAAGAACAGCTACCTTATTTATCATTTTCTAATCTTAAAAGGTCCACTCCAACCGGAACCTGTTCCAACTCTATCACTCCATGTTCCTCTAATTACTTCATCATTAGTACATGTTCCCCTGAACTCCTGAATTGCTAAACCACCTTCTACATGGTTACTTTTAATCGTTCTAGTCATCTCAAAATTGTTATTTCTATACTCTCCTTGAATCGGAGTCCCATCATCAAAGCTACCAGAAAAACAAACAGCGCTTTCACAATCCCATGTACTACCTACCTCCATAGTTCCTGTATAAAAACCAGAAGGAGATCTTTGGCTCCAGTTTAAACTTGTTCCTTGTGAAATGTAATCAGAACAGTCACTAGCCTGAGCAATTTTTTGATTTGATATTGTCAAAAGTGTTACTGTTAAAGCTATTGGTAATATAAAGAGACGTTTTAACATCATAAACCTCCTCAAATAAATCTGAGCGGTAGCTGCATTAAATTTATCCTAAGGAAACTGAGAAAGGCACAGTGGTACTAAATCAACAAGATGAATTGGCTGCATAAGCAAAAGCATTGAATGCTATCAACAGAAAGTCCTACACTATCTATTCAAGATTAGGTTTTTACTCTTCATAAAGATACCATTCCCAAATTTTACAAGTCTTTAACAGAAATTAAAACGTTGTTACGTTAACTAAATTCCTGATATTTCTAAAGCCAAATTTGCTTTTTTATCTGTCATTTTTAACTTTCCTCTCTTAACCAACTGATGTCAAGCCAGAAAAGTTATGAAAAAAGTTATGTCCAAATAGCCAAGGCCATCTTTAGGTAGTAGATTTAACATAACTAATTTAAGCAATACTGCGATTATTGGCTCTTCCACAAGTAAGAGTTAATAAATCTTCTATTGGGTGTATGTGCTTTTATTCCGTAATTGGTAAAAGTGTTACATAACATTTTTAAGGGCTTTACAGCAGAACTCTTATTTTTGGCTCAGGCTAATGAGAGGTCAACGCTATCAAAACTTATCGCTGTGCTCCAGCAAGCGATTTGGAGGATAGGCAAGAATCCTGCTCCTGGGATTACGCCTGGAAGCCGTAATTCTGGCTGAGTTCAAGCGGCTTTCTAATAGCCACAACCTTGCTATCAAAAAACTATTGTTTAAAATCCTTGATAGATGAACGTTGAAGAAGCACTAGTAATTGTCCAAAGGATCATAGAGCCCAAACATCTGAACAAAATTCAAGAGACAATATTTCGGCTCTGTTGGTTAGAACAGTCTTATCAGGAGATTGCTAGTACTTGTGGGTATGACTTGGGCTATATCAGGGTTGCTGGAGCGCAACTATGGCAGCTCCTCTCAGAAAGCTTTGGGCAGAGGGTCACTAAAAAAAATCTCCACTCAGTCTTGCTGCAATGTCAAGGCAAACTCATTGCCGAAGAAGCGCAACTAATTCAAGCAGTTGCTCCGAAGGTGAGCGTCTCTGTCAGGACAAGTGCTAATAAGCACCAAGATTGGGGAGATGCAGTTGATTTACCTGTCTTCTACGGACGCACTGCCGAACTGGAAACCCTAGAACAGTGGATAGTGCAAGACCACTGTCGCTTAGTGGGGCTGTTTGGCATGGGTGGGATTGGTAAAACGGCTTTGGCAGTCAGCATTACTCAACGGATTCAAGACCAGTTTGAGTTTCTGTTCTGGAGAAGTCTACGGAATGCCCCACCAGTTCAAGACCTGTTAGCCGAGCTGATTCAATTTCTTTCCCAGCAGCAAGAAATAGCTTTACCAGAAACTGTAGAAGGTAGAGTTTTGCGAGTGATTGAATACTTGCGCTCCTGGCGCTGTCTGCTGATACTGGATAACGCCGAAACCATCCTCAGCAGTGGTGAGAGTACGGGTTGCTACCGCGAAGGCTATTCCGGTTATGGTCAACTCCTCAGATGTGTGGCTGAAACAGCTCATCACAGTTGCTTGCTCCTGACTAGTCGCGAGCAGCCCAGGGGTTGGGAGGTGAGAGCGGGTGAGACATTGCCTGCACGTTCATTACATTTGGCCGGGTTACCGATAGCAGTAGCCAGGGAGATGTTTCAAGCGAGAGGTGAGTTTGTCGCCTCAGAAGCCGAATGGCGAACTTTGGTCGAACATTATGCCGGGAATCCCCTAGCCTTAAAGATGGTAGCTCCAGCCATTCGCGACTTATTTGATAGTATTGTTGCTAGATTCTTGGAATTGTTGGCACAAGGAACGTTAGTTTTCCAAGATATCCGCAACTTGTTAGACCGACAATTCGAGCGCCTAACAGATTTAGAAACAGAGGTGATGTACTGGCTGGCGCTGGAGCGGGAACCAGTGACTTTTCCGGATTTACAAGCCGACTTGGTCTCGAACGTTCGCCCTGGAGAAATCCTAGAGGCGCTGGCGTCTTTGCAGAGGCGCTCGCTGATTGAGCCCAGCGCCTCTGGCTTCACTCAGCAACCAGCGGTGATGGAATACATGACTGAGAAGCTGCTCGAACAGGTTTGCCAAGAGATTACTACAGAGTCAATTGGGTTACTAATGAGCCACTCTTTGATTAAAGCCCAGGCAAAAGACTATGTCAGAGCCAGTCAAGTTCGCGTTGTTTTGGAGGTACTGGTAGCGCAACTGCAGAGGTTCTTAAGAACGAATAAGCATATTGAATCTAAGCTGAAGCAAATTCTCTTCAAACTGCAAACAGACTATGCGGCATTACCTGGTTATGGAGCCGGGAATCTGATTAACTTATTGCGGCAATGTCAAATTGATTTGACCAGCTATGACTTTTCGGAACTGGCAGTTTGGCAAGCCTACCTGCAGGACGTTAACCTGCATGATGTGAATTTTACTAATGCTGATTTAGCTCGTTCGGTGTTTACCCAAACTCTAGGTGGAATTTTGTCAGTCGCCTTTAGCCCAGATGGCAAGCTGCTAGCAACAGGTGACACAAGCGGACAGCTCTGCTTGTGGCAAGTAGTAGATGGCAAACAACTACTGACCTGCCTCCATGGAACTTGGCTCTGGGCAGTTGCTTTTAGTCCGGACGGGACGAAGTTGGCTAGTGGCAGTCAAGAGCCCACCGTGAAGGTGTGGGATGTTCGTACTGGTCAGTGCTTGAGCACCTTACATGGACATAGTAATACGATCATCTCAGTCAGCTTCAGCCCTGACGGTCACACTCTAGCCAGTTGCGGTGCCGACCCGGTGGTGCGGCTCTGGGATGTGCGCACTGGGGAAGGTCTGCGCATCCTGGAGGGGCATACTGGTTATGTCCGCTCTATTGCCTTCAGTCCGGATGGGACTACACTTGCCAGTGGCGGTTCCGATGCTAGTCTGAAGTTGTGGGATGTGTCTGAAGGTCTTTGCCGCCAGACCTTACAGGGACACACCGGAGAGGTGTGGTCACTTGCCTTCAACCGTGAAGGGACGATTCTAGCCAGTGGCAGTAGTGACAAAACCATTAAACTCTGGCATGTCCCAACTGGCTTATGCTATACCACTCTGCAAGGAGATAGCGACTGGGTGCATACAATTGCCTTCAGTCCTCAGGCTTATATCCTAGTTAGCGGCAGTGCGGATCGGATGGTGAGGGTGTGGGACATCTCGAATGGCAAGTGCCTAAGAAAGTTACAGGGGCATACCGATCGAATTTGGCATGTTAGCTGTAGTCCTGATGGTCAAACCGTTGCTAGCAGCAGTGATGACCAAAGCGTCAGGTTGTGGGATATCAGTACGGGAAGGCTAGTGAAAACCCTGCAAGGCTATACCAATCAAGTTTGGTCCGTTGCTTGTAGTCCTGATGGCCAATTGCTTGCCAGTGGCGGTGATGATGCTGTGGTGAGGTTATGGTCAGTGAGTCAAGAACGGTTGTTCAAAACTTTTAGCGGTCATTCCAGTCGGATTCAGTCAGTCACTTTCAACTCGAACGGTCGCCTGTTAGCGAGTAGTAGCGATGATTGTACTGTGAGGCTGTGTGCGGTTAGTACTGGGGAGTGCAACATAACTTTGCGCGGACACACTCATCCCATCCGAATCATTGCCTTTAGTCCCAACGATCAACTCCTGGCAACAGCTAGTATTGACCAAACCGTCAAATTATGGGTGTGCAGCACTGGTCAATGCCTCAACACTCTGTCAGGACATACCAACTGGGTTCAATCAGTTACCTTCAGTCCCGATGGTCAGCTACTAGCCAGCGGGAGTCATGATACCAGTATAAAGTTGTGGGATGTGGAAACAGGGAGCTGCTTACAGACATTACTGGGTCATAACGCTCAAGTCGTGTCCGTCGCCTTCAGTCCTCAGGGTCAGCTGCTAGCCAGTGGCAGCATTGACTCTAGTGTGAAGTTGTGGGATGTCTCAACCGGGTCCTGTCTAACAACGCTACTGGGTCATCATGGTCTTGTCAGTTCAGTTGCCTTCAGCCCAGATGGTCAAATTCTCGCCAGTGGCAGTGACGACTTCTTGGTGAAGTTGTGGTCAATGAGTACGGGACAAACCTTGAAAACGTTGCGAGGGCATACGGGAATGATTTCGTCAGTGGTTTTTCATCCTCAAGGGGGGACTCTCTTTAGTAGCAGCCTAGATGGGACGATTAAGCAGTGGGATGTGGAGAGTGGCAAGTGTCTACTAACGTTGCAACCCCCCAGACCTTATGAGGGGATGAACATCACTGGTGTTACAGGTTTAACCGCAGCTCAGAAAGCTACGCTAAAAGCTCTAGGTGCAGTGGAGTTCGACACAGCCGTGGCAGAAAGTAACGTTTTGCCCTTGAGAGGGCAACCAGATAGGAAAAGACGCAGTGGTAGGTGATGTCAACCCTGACTTGGAATACTAGTTACTGTGCTGGTTTAGAGCTTAGTCTAACTGTCCCGCTTTATGTTTATAGTCAGGCAGGAGATAGGACTAAGATTGAATTATCTTCCTATATAAGAGAGATTAAAATGCTAGAGGCTTTAGAGTTTAAGGCAAGAATTCAAAACGGTTTAATTCGGCTCCCTGATGAGTACAAACAAGAATTTAGAGAAGGAGATGATATCCACGTAATTGTTTTGATTTAGAAAAAAGCACCTCCCCAAAAAGATATAATTGATAAATTAACAGAAAATCCCATTCAGGTAGATGGTGTGCTTAGTCGTGAGAAAATTTACAGTCACTGTTTAGAATGAGCGGTGCATCTTTTGTTGATACAAATGTTTGGCTAGGAATTTTCTGTCCTCAACAACTTTTTGCAACACAACCATGTTCTTTAACTGGTCATAGACGGTTTCAATCAAAGAACCTTTCCGTAAGAGAATTTTGTCGATTAATCGGACTAATTTCTGTTTCATCTAAATGCCAAGCTAAAGCCAGGTTTCAGTTCTCCTTAGAGAGCTTTTTAGGAGGCGATACTGGTACAGTTTGTCTATTGATGCTTAACATGGTTGCCTCAATCACTTCGCCATAAGAACTGCGCTCGCCAAACCCTTGAACTTGAATGGTGTCGTTTCCCAGAATCAGTGGGAGCAATTGTTCACCAACTGGAGGAGCGAATTTGATTTGTACACCCGATGCTAGTACTGCTCCATTGAGTTCTCCTCGATGTCCAACTAGCCAGTGTTGAACGGTTCCTTCAGCAGACAGGTTAGTATAGTTGCTGGAACCTAGCGGTGGGAGCGGAGGAGCGATCGGGGGCTGAACGGAGAGCGATTGCTGGGTTTGACGGTTAACAATCTGGAGGGTGCGAATTTCCTGTCCAAAGCGAGATGGTGTTCCAGGCGTTCCGCTGAAGCTAATTTCAGTTCCAGGGTGCACCAGATTCGTTAATACCTGGCTGAGATGGGGTGGAACTTTTGCCTGAAGTCCATTTTTGAGCAGTAACCCATCCACCTGACCTTCAGGATTCAGGAGATATTGTTGGACAATGCCTGTATAGGTTGCCGTATAACCATCAGAAGTTGGAGAATTGGCGATCAGTTCATTCGGATTGGGGGCAGCATCTGCTGCAAATTGAGGAATTGGACTGGGTTGCTGATTCAGCTTTGCATATACCCCAACTCCTAACAGTGAGATTGCCACTCCAGCCAAACCACTGCTCAGAACCAAGCGCAATTGGTGATGACGGGCTTGTTGTTGAGCCTGTCGAACTTGCATCTGGTGAAGTGCCTCTTGCAGAGTATCAACAGAGATTCCTGCCTCAGTTGCTGCCTGCATTAACTCAAGCGGAACATAGGTTTGATGTTTTTGGGTCTCCAGATGGGATGCTAATGCTAGGAGTTCCTGAGCAACTTGGGCAGAAATGAAATCATTTGTTGGCTGCATCGTTAACCTCTGGACAACGACTAAATTCAAGACCTGCGTGAACTGGATAGTAAGAGTGCAAAAATCATGCCAAAGATACAGGTGGATTGCAGATGAATCGTGAATACTAACGTTGGCATGACATTTGCACCATCAATATCAATTGACTGCATCCCAATACATCATGCGGAAACGCTGGAGCCTGCAACGACAACTCACGATTCTGGCAGTGCTGTTCCTCTGTTTGGGAGGATTGGCTGTCTGGCTTGTGTTTCAACTGATCGAGAGTCTGGAGGGATCGGTAGTTGCCCGAAATCAACGGGAACTTGCCAGTGCCAACACCCGCTTGATCAAACTATATTGGGAGTCGCACTTGAATCAAAGCGGCATATCAGCCCAACTGGATGTCCGCCTGCGAGAACTATCGACTGAAGCGTTAGGCAATTTTCCTCGCGTGGAGGGTGGCTTTTACCTACTCCAACAGGATCGCCTGCTGGGATATGCCTTTCCCACGCATGGCGGACCCATTCCCAAAACTGATATTCCTCCGGCTGAGCGAGATGAAATCTTGCAACTGTCTCGACGAGCAACTAGCCAGGGAACCCCTCAAGAATTGGTGCTACACCCGCGGTTAGATATTTTAGTGCTACGGGCAGAGCCGTTACCCTTATGGGGCGCGGTTTGGACTATGAAGCGGATGCCCCAAACGAAAGATGGACCGCAGAAGATCCTGAGTGGATTGGTGGTAGTTGGCATTTTGGTTGTGGGAGTGTGGACCTTCGCGATCGCGCTACAACTACAACGGGGCGTTCAGCAACTTCGGCAAAGCATTCAGGCAATGGAGGCAAACCCAGCCGCACAAATCCCCTTGCTGCCTGCGGAGATGGGGGTTTTGGGAGCGGCGATTAATACGATGCAATCACGCCGACAGAAGTTAGAGCAACGGCTCCATCGTGTGGAACGGTTAGCGGGATTGGGACAACTGGTGGCTGGAGTGGCTCACGAAATCCGTAATCCGCTTGCCAGCATCCGCCTGAATTTGCAATACACCGATCGCCAACTCCAAAAGCAGGGAATTACCGATCTGCCGAGCGCCAGCTTGATTGAGCAAGTTGATCGGCTCGAACATTTAGTCCAACGTTTGTTGTACTTTGACCAGAACCAGCAACAGGAAGCGCTCTCCATTACTTCATTCGAGGCGATTGTTCAAGAATCTGTGGCGCTCTTGCGGCTGAAAGCAGAAGAACAGGATGTGCAACTGGTCTATGTAACGCCTGCTACCTCGCTGCTAGAAGTACCGCTGCGGCGACGGGAGTTAGGGCAGGTGATGGTCAATTTGATCTTGAATGCGATTCAGGCAAGTCCAAGTGGAACACCAGTAAGAGTAGGTGTGGAACAGACCAAAGATACTGAAAACCAGAACTGGTTCATTGCCTGGGTAGACGATCGGGGACCAGGATTGTCTAATCACGATCGCAAACATATCTTTGACCCATTCTATTCCACCAAAACCGATGGAACTGGCTTAGGATTGGCAATTAGCCATGAAATTGTCACTCGTAATGGAGGTCATATTGATGTGTATTCCCAACCGGGAAATACCCGTTTCAGCATTCATCTTCCAATCGAATTAAATCACTTCAAGCAACATCCTGATACTCAAAACTCATAATTCAAAACTCCTAAATATGGCAAAGATATTAATCATTGACGATGAAAAACCACTGCGACAGGCGATCACCCAGATTCTACGCAGTGAAGGGCATGATGTGGTGGAGGCGATTGATGGGGAACAGGGATTGAAGGTGCTGCAAGATGATGCAACCCGTCTTGATCTTGCTTTCTTAGATCTAAAAATGCCCAAAACTCAAGGTATGACGGTTCTAAAGCAACTCAATCAGAAACTATTTGAATTACCAGTGATTGTGATGACGGCGTATGGAACCAGTCGTACAGCGATCGAAGCGATGCAGTTGGGAGCTTACGACTATCTCACTAAGCCATTTGATTTAGAAGAACTGGTCCAGTTGACGGAAAAAGCATTAGCTCACCATCAGGAGGCAGCTTACCAGGTAGGAGCGACGATTGCAGCAGGACAGGAAGAATTATTGGGACGCTCTCCCGCAATGCAATCTGTGTTCAAACTGATTGGTCGGGTTGCGCCTGCGGATACCACTGTCCTGATTACGGGCGAATCGGGAACGGGTAAGGAATTGGTGGCTGCCACACTTCATGCTGCCAGTCCTCGCGGTAAAGCACCCTTAATTAAAGTCAACTGTGCAGCACTACCCGAACATTTGCTGGAGGCAGAGTTATTTGGGCATGAAAAGGGCGCGTTTACGGGTGCCAATCATCTCCGAATTGGACGGTTTGAACAGGCAAATGGCGGCACGATGTTTTTGGATGAAATCGGTGAACTGAGTCCAGTGATTCAAGGAAAGCTATTACGAGTGTTGCAAGATCGCTCGTTTGAACGGTTGGGCAGCAATCAAACGCGAACCGTTGATGTCCGCATGATTGCCGCAACGAATCGCAATCTGGAGCAGCTGGTGCAACACCATCAATTTCGCGAAGATTTATTTTACCGTTTGAACGTCGTGCGAATTGAACTGCCACCTCTACGCGATCGTCCCGAGGACTTAGAACAACTCACGCAGCACTTTTTGAGTACGATCGCGGCACGACGAGGGCTAAAGCAACTGGCACTCACTCGCACTGCTATGGAGAAACTGCAACATTATTCCTTTCCTGGCAATGTGCGGGAGTTGCAGAACACCCTAGAACGTGCCGCTGTCCTCTCTGGTGGACGAACCATTCTGCCAGAGCATTTGATCTTAAGCCAAAAGAGTGAAGCATGAACAGCCCTTCCCTGACATCAACCCCTGCGATCGAAACGCATTTGGCAACGCAAGCGGTTCTTTATCCGACTTTGCGTCATCTTGTAGAATTGCTGCCATTGAATCATCGTCAGATTCGAGAGCAGTTGCAGCAGGAAGCTGATAATAATCCATTTTTAATCCGTCGTGGTCAAAAGCGAGAAGCCCTGCTGGAAGACGTTTTGCCAGATTGGTACAATCCCATTTCCGCCGAACCTAACTTACAGGAGCATTTACGGGGACAAATTGGCGTCTTAGATTTACCGCGCCGACAACGAGAGGCATTGATAGACCTGACTCGCTGGCTTTCCCCATCTGGTTATCTAGAAGAAACACCCGAAGTATGGGCACAAGCAAGCATCTGGAGCGCAGCAGACTTAGAAGCAATGATTCCCTATCTGCAACGTCTCGATCCACCAGGAATTGGGGCACGATCGCTGCAGGAATGTTTGCTGCTTCAACTCCAAGCTCCTCCGGATAGTCTAGTCCGCTTGTTAATTGAAAATTATCTGGAAGACATTGCTGATTGTATTGGCACTACACCAGATGCACGACAGCATCAAGAGGCGTTATTGAAGCAGTTGCCTCACACTGTTGATCTGCCGACCCTAGAAACAGCGATTCAGCAGATCCAAGCTTTAGAACCTCGACCTGGACGGCACTTCAGTCATCATCCGGCGGCGATTGTTACACCTGATTTGAGAACCCATTTGGACTCAAACCAGTGGCAGGTTTCTCTTGCCTATGAAGTCAGCCAGGATTTTTGTTTGAATGAGGAAACCGTTTCACTTCTTAGCCAGTCAAAACGTAATTCTAGAGAACGACAACGATTGGAGGCGCTCCTTCAAAAAGCACAGAACTTACTAACTGCTCTCAACCAATGGCAGGAAAATTTAATTAAAGTGGGAGAGTTTTTAGTCGATCGCCAACAGGCATTTCTTGCTAGTCGCAATCCCGTTGATTTAGTTCCCTCCCCACAACAGTTAATCGCTCAAATGGTTGGACTATCCAATGCCACCATTAGCCGCATCGTGCGGGAGCGCTACCTACTAATTGCGGAAAATCCAACTCAAACGATCCCTCTACAAGCGCTCTGCTCCCCAGCCAGTGTCGGAGGTCATACTCCTCAAGAAGTTCAACACTTGATCGTCCAACTAGTGGCTGAAGAATCTCCGACCAACCCCTACAGTGATGACCAACTGGCTCAGTTGTTGAACTTGAGATATAGATTAGCGATCGCCCGTCGCACTGTCATGAAGTACCGTCAATTAGCTGGAATTGACTCATCTCATCAGCGCAAAATTAGTAACTTATTCTGATTTTCTATAGTCTCCTGACTTGCCACCCGTCTTACTCAACAAGTGAATC
This sequence comes from Chroococcidiopsidaceae cyanobacterium CP_BM_ER_R8_30, assembly GCA_019244235.1. Classification (GTDB taxonomy): domain Bacteria; phylum Cyanobacteriota; class Cyanobacteriia; order Cyanobacteriales; family Chroococcidiopsidaceae; genus JAFAVL01. Next base: position 18,925 of record JAFASY010000180.1, on the reverse strand, counting down.
GACTCAATCTGGATCGATTTTTCCAAGGCTTTTGCCATGTCGTAGAGAGTAAGTGCTGCTACAGAAACAGCTGTCAGCGCCTCCATTTCAACACCTGTCTCAGCTTTGGTGACGACCTCTCCTCGTATCTGATAACCGGGTAGCTGGGGATCGGGAATTAGCTGAATCTCTACTTTATGGATAGGTAAGGGATGACAAAGGGGAATCAACTGAGCAGTTTGCTTAGCTGCCATAATTCCAGCGAGCCTTGCGGTTCCCAATACATCGCCTTTGGGGGCATTTCCTGCTTGAATCACGGCGAAAGTCTCTGGCAGCATTCGTACTCTGGCAGCTGCGACTGCTTGGCGGATAGTTGGCTGTTTGGCAGATACATCGACCATCTGGGCTTGCCCCTGATCGTCTATATGAGACAAATTCAATGATGGCTGTTGAAAATTCTGTGCCATTTCCTCTCGCCCATATCTGTATCTACATGAGAGATATGATAATATAGTTATCTATTGAGGGCTTGTAGCTCAGTGGACTAGAGCACGTGGCTACGGACCACGGTGTCGGGGGTTCGAATCCCTCCTAGCCCGTTTAAAGACAGGGGAAATGCATCCCCCTGTTTTCTAATCTTTCCCCCCTTCTTCTCCAACCACCTCCCGCACTCGGTAGATCGGACGCCCTTGGGATTCGTGGTAAGTTCGCATTAGCAACTCGGCTAACAGCCCGAAACAAAATAACTGCACTCCAGTCACCAACAGCAGGACTGCTAAAATTAGCAGAGGACGATTGCCGATGCTCTGACCCTCTACAAGCTTTAAGAAAGTTAAATAGAGTCCTAACAATGTCCCCGAAATCATTGATAGCAAACCAAATAGCCCAAACACGTGCATAGGACGGGTTAGGAAGGTTTGCATAAACTTAATCGTTAACAAATCCATCAACACCCGGAATGTCCGCCACAACCCATACTTGCTACGACCATAGCGACGGGCATGATGACGCACTGGCAGCTCAGTAATTCTTGCCCCTTCGATATAAGCCAAAACTGGTAGAAATCGGTGTAACTGTCCATAGAGATTCATATCTGCCACGAGTTCTGAACGATAGGCTTTAAGCGAACAGCCATAGTCATGCAACTTCACCCCAGTAATTCGTCCAATCAGCCAATTCGCAACCTTAGAAGGCAGTAACCGAGTTAAAGTTGCATCCTGACGATGTTGACGCCAGCCACTGACTAAGTCATATCCCTCTGCCAACGTAGCGAGCAGTCGTGGAATATCAGCCGGGTCATTTTGCAAATCACCATCCAAAGTCACAATAGCCTTACCACGGGCATAGTTAAACCCAGCCGCCATAGCCGCCGTCTGTCCGTAGTTACGGCGAAGCAGCACAGCCTTTAAATCTTGACGAATCCTAGCTTCCCGCCTTAGAAACTCAACCGAACCATCCGTCGAGCCATCATCCACAACAATAATTTCATAGCTCAACTGGCTAGCACTCATAGTACTGGCGATCGCCTCAATCAAATGAGGTAAACTTTCCACCTCATTCATCACAGGCACCACCACCGAAACAGCCAGTACCCCCTCAACTGCCGCATTAGCGTACCCAGCAGTTCCCGAAACAACCAACCCACTTCTCATTTAACCCTCCCTCTTCTCTTGGCGCTCTAACGCGCTTCGCACTTCGCTTCGCTCTTGGCGTCTAATGCCTGCGGATAACGGCTTCGCCTAACGCCTTCGGCAACGCTAAGTCGCTAACGCTACGCTGAGGCGGTTCATAACTCCTCACCACTCTCCCCGCCCGTCGCAACTGCTGATAATACAACCGACTTACCTTATCTCCCTGTGCCGAAAGCCGATCGATCCCAATACCATTGCGACCCACCTCTTGCCCAGAACTATGGATATAATATCCCGCCCCCAAATAGAGTCCCACATGTGTTGCTTTTTCAGCTAGCCCAAAGAAAACCAGATCCCCCGGCAACATTGCCTCAATTGCCACTGGCTGCGTAAACGCCTCCTGCTGATAGGCATCTCTAGGCAACCAGATACCTACTGAAGCAAAAGCTGCCTGCATCAACCCAGAACAGTCGTAATTTGGTCCCACTGTACCGCCCCAGAGGTAGTGATTTTGCTGTTGCATCGCTGCTTTGGCAAAGGTAATGACAGTAGCTAGGCGAGTCCTAATTTCAGCTTCACTAAGAGCGATCGCTTGATAAGGTACCTCTGCTGGCTGTAACCTACTCAAATCTTGCAGCGACAGCCAGCCAGAATATTCATCTTCACATAGACAAACCTCAGCAGCAACCTGCTTTAAACTATTAAACCGTAAGTGCCGCCCAACAGCTGCCTGAGTTGCCAAACGGGTGCAGCAGGGAGAATCATAAAGGTTCAGATCAGCAAGACAGCGGTATTCACAAGCTTTTACTATGTTCATGTTCAATACGACAACTCAAACCCTGGAAGTACTTCCTCGCCTGACAATATTACTGGCATCGCTGCCAATAGTTACAAAAAAATACCGCTCTTGCTATCTGAATTCTAGATAGCAAGAGCGGCTAGATAGTTAAACTACAGAAGTTTTACGTTCAACCCAATCCGTATCCAACTAGGACTAAACGGTGGCTTCAGCAGCTGGTGTAGCTTCAGGGGCTGGCGTTGCCTCAGATTCAGCAATCGCTGGATTGGTGGTATCAGTCAGGTTAACTTTGACCACTTTGTGCCGTGCTTCAGCTACTTTGGGCAGTGTCAGCGTCAAAATGCCGTCTTTGAATTCAGCTTTCACTTGGTCATTTTGAACTGCTACTGGTAGAGCGAGCACACGCTGGAACTTACCGTAGCGGAACTCAGTGTGGAAGTGACCTTTCACTTCAGCTTGCTTCTCGTAACGATGTTCGCCAGAAATCGATACTGCTTTCTTCGACACTTGAACGTCTAGGTCCTTACCCTCAACACCAGGAATTTCCGCCCTTACAACCACGTTGTCTTCTGTCTCTTTCAACTCAACTGCAGGCTTCCAAGTGGTTTGAGACATACGATTTATGTTTGCCATCTCGTCAAACATGCTGTCCAACTGACGCCGTAGGGTTGCCATTTCTTGGTAGGGTTGCCAACGAACTAGTACCATATGTAACCTGTCTCCTTGGTTCTTTCGTTTATCAGCATTTGATTCACACTCTTTTATAATGCCGAATCCATAAAGCTTTGACGGTGAGGTAAACCGGATCAAGGCAGGTGTATTTACCAGCATACCCTGAGACGTTGCGACACATTAGTCATGAGTCGCCCTATGTATTACATTGTTTGAAGTTATATAGCCTTTGTCGCAAAGGGGCTCAGGCACTGCGGTAAACTATGGCTTGATTAGGAGAGTCTTTCGCAAAAAAAGAACACGCGTTTGGAGTCTTTATTCAATGTCTCATACCGTCAAAATTTATGACACTTGCATTGGCTGCACCCAATGCGTTCGGGCTTGCCCAACAGATGTACTGGAGATGGTGCCTTGGGATGGCTGTAAAGCAGGTCAGATAGCTTCATCTCCACGTACAGAAGACTGCGTGGGTTGTAAGCGTTGTGAAACTGCCTGTCCTACTGACTTTCTAAGCATTCGGGTTTACCTGGGAGCTGAAACCACTCGCAGTATGGGTCTGGCATACTAAATCATCACCATCGGCGTTTCAAGCAACTCAAAGGACGCTTAGGTGCTACGGGGAGCAATTTGCTCCCTTTTTGCTATTGATACTATTGACGCTTTACCTCCTGCCCGGTAGGTTTGAGGATACTGTGTGTTGAGGAGTGAACGGCTAAATGTGCGGTATCGTTGGCTATATCGGCAATCAAACGGCAATAGAGATTTTACTGGCTGGGCTAGAGAGAATGGAGTACCGGGGTTACGATTCTGCTGGAATCGCCACGGTATTGGAAGGTGACATCCAATGTATTCGCGCCAAGGGTAAACTCCACTATTTGCGGGAAAAAATAGATAGGATAGATAACCAGGCTCGGATTGGAATTGGACATACTCGCTGGGCAACCCATGGTAAACCGGAGGAGTACAACGCTCATCCCCATCTAGATACAGCCAAGCGAATAGCAGTGGTTTTAAACGGCATTATTGAAAATTACCGCGACTTGCGCGAGGAACTCAAGCAACTGGGACATGAGTTTCGATCTGATACCGATGCCGAAGTCATCCCCAACTTGATCGCCCAGTTTTTAGCAGAACAACCATTGACCCTATTAGAGGCAGTGCGGCAGGCAGCAAACAAACTAAAAGGGGCATTTGCGATCGCTGTCATCTGTGCTGACTACCCCGAAGAGCTAGTGGTAGCGCGGCAACAAGCCCCGATAGCGATTGGTTTTGGTCAAGGAGAATTTTTTTGTGCCTCCGATACTCCAGCCATAGCAGCCCATACGAGTACTGTACTGACTTTAGAAAATAGTGAATTAGCAAGGCTGACACCACTGGGAGTTGAGGTTTATAGTTTCGCCGGAGATCGCCTCAAAAAACATCCTCGGACTTTGAGCTGGAATCCTATTTTGGTAGAAAAACAGGGTTTCAGGCACTTCATGCTCAAGGAAATCTACGAGCAACCAGGAGTGGTCAGGGCTTTTTTAGAAGCTTATTTGGACGATCAGTGGGACCCATCTGATTCGTCTATGATGCCAATTCGATTAGGGCTTGCGGCTGAACTATTTAAAGATTTAGCACAGATTCACATTGTAGCTTGCGGTACAAGCTGGCATGCTAGCTTGGTCGGAAAATATCTGCTAGAGCAATTGGCTGGAATCCCCACGGCTGTGCATTATGCCTCTGAGTTTCGCTATGCACCACCGCCGCTCGGTCCCAACACGCTCATGATTGGTGTGACTCAGTCTGGGGAGACAGCTGATACGTTGGCAGCTTTGACAATGGAAAAAGAGCGCCGAAAGACTTTAAAACCCCAATACCAATTTCGACTATTGGGTATTACCAATCGACATGATAGTTCGCTGGCATCTCTAGTGCCGCACATCATTGAAACCCATGCCGGAATCGAAATAGGGGTTGCCGCTACCAAAACCTTTATTGCTCAGTTGTTAGCTTTCTACTGTTTAGCTTTAGATTTGGGCTATCGTCGCCAGACTATTTCTCTAGAGAGGCTTTTAGAAATTCTCAATGGATTACGCTACTTGCCCGCTCAAATTGAACTGATTTTAGAGAGTCAAGAGCGCTATATCCAGGAGCTAACCCAGCAATTTGTTGATACTAGGGATTTCATTTTTATTGGACGCGGTATCAACTATCCTATTGCCCTAGAGGGGGCACTGAAGCTGAAGGAAATTAGTTACATTCACGCTGAAGGCTATCCAGCAGGAGAAATGAAGCATGGACCAATTGCCCTATTGGATGCCAAAGTACCAGTAGTGGCGATCGCTATGCCTGGTTTAGTTTACGAAAAGGTTCTTTCCAACGCACAAGAAGCCAAAGCCCGCGATGCTCGTCTGATTGGCGTGACCCCAATGAACAACGCAGATGCGAGTGAGACGTTTGATGACCTTATTCCTGTCCCACCAGTGGAAGAGTTGCTTTCACCCATCCTGACAACAATTCCCCTACAGTTACTTGCTTATCATATTGCTGCCCGCCGTGGCTTAGATGTCGATCAGCCTCGTAACCTAGCTAAATCGGTAACGGTTGAATAAGACTGTAATCTCTTGACTTTCTCATAAAACCAGCAATGCAGATTACTCAATTTCTCCATACAGCTATTCTCGTTTCTAACTTAGAACAAGCCGAAGACTTTTATAGCAAAGTACTGGGATTATCTAAAGTAGAGCGATCTCTGAAATATGCTGGTGCTTGGTATCAAGTCGGCGAGTTTCAACTTCACCTAATAGTTGCCCCAGACTACGTGCTAAGTAAACTACAAAACCCAGAAAAATGGGGGCGTAATCCGCATGTAGCCCTGGCAGTTGTCAACTTAGACGCTGCTAAAGAACAATTACTAGCCAACCAATGTCCTATACAAATGAGCGCCTCTGGTCGAACCGCCCTGTTCACTCAAGATCCAGATGGCAATATTATTGAGCTGAGTCAACTGGCTTGACTCAAACGCAATCAGTTGCTGCTGTAGTTCTTGCGGCAGTAGCACTTGGTTAACAACATGATGATTTGCCTAATTTGCAGTAGCAATCTTTGAATTAACCAATACCACTTGAGAACTCGGTTGTGGTATTGCATTCAGCGTGAATTCGGCAATGACACCGGGTCGGAAGACAAGACAATAGGTCGAACCTCCATACTGGAAGTAGCCTAACAGATCGCCCTTTCTAACGCGCTGCCCCTGTTTAACCGTGATTTGGCAGGAAGACACCTCTGACATCCCAACGGCTACGACACACATTAAGCCAATGACCGGATCATCACTTTCGATCAAGATAATGGCTCTGGTCGCGACCTGCGTAATGTAACTCTGCGAAAGATTCATTTCTTCTGGATTAAGACCTACTGTTGGTGCTTCAGCATAGTAGGTGCCTTTTTGTACAAACGCTTTCTGGATTGTCCCTGTTACCGGACTCCTCCAACGGTGATAATTGAAGGGGCTGAGAAACGCTTGATAGACTGTTCCCCCGACAAACTGGTCTACGGATTCGTCGCTAGCCAACATGAATTGCAGGGAATAGGGCTGAGACTTGATCCAGAAATTGCTATATTTTTGCACACCAGTACTAATCTTGTAAGGCGTTGCTTCGCAAGCACTCACAATCACCTTGTCGTTCTCTGGTTCCGCCACGGGACGTTCGCCCTCTTTAAATTCCCTTGTAAAGAAAGCATTCCAGGACTTAAATCCCCAAAATGGTTTTTCTTTTGAGTATTGATACTGATTGATGCGGATTTTTTCTTGAGCCGCCTTACACATCCAGCCTTTGTTGCTGTCGTTGAGCACATACAGCGAATTTTCGCTATCGAGGAACTCACACCAGGCGTTGAGAATTTTCTCAAAAATAGCATTGATTTTAGAATTCAAAAATGCCGCAAATCCGGCGGATGTTCCTATAGACCAGTCCAGAATGACGTTGATTGGAAGAGGGACCAGAATTGTTTCGTCAAACTCAGGTGCCTTAGTCAAGACAGCATTGATCAGGCGCAACATCTGGTCGTAGTTTTCGATTTGGTATCCTCCTTCAGGGTTTTCCTTATACCTCTCTGGAACCTGAGAAATCATTTCGTTAATGTACAAATACACTTCAGGGTCATGTTCTATCAGCGCCTTGAATTCTTCTAATACTGAATGGAGTGGTACTTTTTTTTCTGCAACCTCTTGGGTTAACTCCTTCAACCAGGAATTCTGAGCCTCGTTGGATGTCTGCCAATCGCCTACACGAAACGTTGTTTCAGTCATTTTGTCCGTTTTTATTCTTTACTTCTCAAAATCTCCATCCTCCCATAGGTAGGTAAGGAGAATTGCTTCGCACGCCCGGGCAATACTTTAAAAATAACTATTAGGAATAACTATAGGAATAGTAGACTACACCATCCTCTGTCAGAAGTACAAGAAGTGGTTCATTTCTAAAGATAGACAGAGGCAGACGTGAATCGTGATGTCCAATCCGGTTAATCGCACTATAATTGTTGAACTGAGTCAACTGTAATGTAGCCTCTGTCTCCTCTCTTGCCTCTGTATTCCGTCATGAAAATCATTGCCTATTCTTACACCGATCCACTAATAGAATCGGCACCTAGTGATGTGTGGGACCAGGAGGTGGACCGAGTTTATCAAGATTTAGGCAAGCGGTTGGAGCTAGAGCAGTTAATCCACGATACTCAAGCAGAACCAGTAGATTATTTATTGATCCGACGGCTAGAAGAACTGGGCGACTCACTCCAGGAAGTTAGCGATCGCGTTGCCGAACTCGAAGCTCTAGGAGTTCAATTGATTGCTACCGAGCAATCTTACACTTCCAAAGCGCCGGGGCAAGATGTCTCGGAAACAAGGCAGTTCCGAGCAGACTTGCTCAAACTGCTGCAAGAAATTCAGCAAAACCAGCGCCGCAACTGCATCCTTAAAGGACATGCCCGCAATCGCCTCAAAGCTCTACCGCCACCTGGCAAAGCCCCTTATGGCTACCGTCGAGGCAAAGACAAATATATACTTGACCGCAGTGCTGCCCCAGTCGTTAAAGATTTTTTTGAACAGTTCCTGCTTTATGGTTCCCTGCGCGGGGCTGTTCGCTACTTGGCACAGAAATATGGTAAAAAAATCTCTGTTTCGACCGGGCGACGCTGGTTAACTAATCCCGTTTATCGCGGTGATACAGCTTATCAAAACGGTCAGGTGGTTTCAAATACCCATGTCCCTATAGTTGCTAGAGAAGAGGCAGCACAGGTCGATCGGCTTTTGCGTCGAAACCATCGTCTGCCGCGGCGCACAGCAAGTGCACCCCGTTCTCTAGCAGGATTAGTTGTTTGTGGTGAATGCAAATCACCTATGACCGTGGCTCGGGTGACAACGCCACGGCAAGCTACCGAATATCTGTACTTACGTCCTGCTACCTGCCCTCGACGACCTAAGTGTCGTGCCATCTCCTACGAACAGGTGCTAGAGCAGACGATTGCTACAATTTGCCGCCAACTTCCCCAAGCAATTGCTCAGATTGATTTTCCCCAGATGGATACACTGAAGAGTTCTTTAGGTAAGGCGATCGTCACCAAGCAAGATATCCTAGCTCAGTTACCGCACCTTGAAGCAGAAGGCATTTTAGACTCAGAAACTGCTGCCCTACGTACCTATAACCTCCGCACTGAGATCTCTGAAATCCAGGCAAAACTTGCGACTCTGCCACCAGTAAATCTACGTTCTGTTGCTCAAGCCGTCTCAATTCCCCAATTTTGGCTAGACTTATCAGAAACCGAGCGGCGATTTTACTTTCGAGAATTTATTCATCAAATTGAGCTTGTCCGCTCTCAGGAAGAATGGCAGCTCAAACTGATGTTTATTTTTTAACCGCGGAAAGCGGTCGAAGTTGCTTTGCTAAAATATACACTGCATCTGTTGTCAAAATAATATTTATGGTAGCGGCAGGTGATCGCATCTTCCTATCTCCCGCAGAATACCTAGACTGGGAACCATTACAAGAGTTTTTCTATCCAGACGTGCTTGTGACTTGTGATGCTGCCGACATAGACTTCACTTTTCCTGCGTCGCTACTCTACGAAGATGTTCGTTTGTCTGCTGATAACAGGCTGAGAACTTAGATAAAAGGTGTATTCTAATGCTGCTGTAGTTTTACCTTTGATGCTGCTAGGCGTTCATCAGGCTAGTACAGTGGGAGATTATGGACACGGTTGCCTCATCATCAAAGTGTGTCGCGAAAGGAGAAACTTTTGCCCCATCCAATTATTCAGGTTCAACCACCTCTAGAATTTATTCCTCCTGCCTTCAACCCCCTAGTTCTGCGGGGGATACAGCTGTTATTGCCTGCTTGGTTACGATGGCAAACAAAAATTACCCATATTCAAGCAGATAATGTCGAAACTTTAGTAGATCTCTACCAGCAATTTCAAGCAGGTAAAATTCGCTTCATGATGGCGTTTCGTCACCCCAGTGCTGACGATCCGCTTTGTATGGCATACCTCTTATCTCGCCTAGTTCCAGAGGTAGCACGGCAACAGAAAATATCCCTGCAACGTCCGATTCATTCCCATTTCATCTACGATCGCGGTATTCCAATATGGGCGGGAGCTTATGTGGGTTGGCTATATTCTCGTTTGGGTGGAACGCCCATTCATCGTGGCAAGTTCGATCGGATTGGTTTGCACTCAGCTCGTGACTTGTTTGCCAACAGTAAGCTACCGCTAGCAGCGGCCCCAGAAGGAGCTACCAACGGTCACAATGGAATTGTCAGCCCACTGGAACCAGGCATTGCTCAGCTAGGATTCTGGTGTGTTGAAGATTTGCTTAAAGCTGGACGTTCTGAGCAGGTTCTGATTGTACCAATCGGCATTCAGTACTATTATGTTGAGCCTCCTTGGAAGCCTTTGGAAAAGCTGTTGAGTGAATTGGAGGCGGCTAGTGGTTTACCCACAGTTGACGAGCAAGTAGGGGATGCAAATACAGATCAGGCATCCCTCTATCGCCGACTTTATCGTTTGGGCGAACACTTACTATCCTTGATGGAAGAGTTTTATGCTAAGTTCTACCATCAAGTACTACCCAAGACCATAACGAAAGAGATATCTACTGGTACAGCAACACCAGCATCTTTTTCCTCAGAAACCCTATTGCCTATGAAGAGCGAGCAATTTGCCTCTCGACTCCAAGCGCTCCTCAATACGGCACTGCTAGTAGCAGAGCAATACTTTGGTCTACCAGCTAAGGGGAGTTTAATCGACCGTTGTCGTCGTCTAGAACAAGCAGGCTGGGATCGGATTTACCGAGAAGATATTAAGCAGCTTGAAGCCCTTTCCCCTTTAGAGCGAGGATTGGCTGACATAATTGCTGAGGAGGCGAGTTTGAGAATGTGGCACATGCGGTTAGTAGAAAGTTTTGTCGCAGTGACAGGCAAGTATGTTCAGGAAAAATTTACTGTAGAGCGGTTTGCTGAAACTACGTTACTTATGTGGGATACAATCACGCGCATTAACGGTGGTAATCCCTTTCGTCGTCCACGACTGGGTAAGCAATGGGTACAGATGACTGTAGGTCAACCGATATCAGTTTCAGACCGTTGGGAAGTTTATCAAGCCGATCGTCGTAGTGCAAGACTAGCTGTTGCTGACCTCACTCATGACCTTCAGGAAGCTTTAGCAAGCATGATCAAGTAAAAAGTTTATGGAACTTGATGTATTTAATCTGCCTTGATAAAATTCAATTTGCTCAATATATTTAGTATGCGTATATTTTTAGGGTTATGGGGAAAACTCGATTGACGGCTAGATCGCAGTAATTAATTGAAATTATATAAGCATGTACAAACAAACTTTTGCCTGGGGTCGTTCAAAGAAGCGGTTTCGCCGTCCTGACGAGTGGGTTGAGTGGCTCTGGATTGTAGGGTTGCTGTTGGCAGCAGTGCTACTGTTCGGAATTAATCTTGGTGGAGCGGCGCTACGAGATTGGGATGAGGGGATTGTTGCCCAGGTAGCGCGTGACATCTGGCAGGCTCCATCTGGTTCATTGCGTTGGCTGTATCCAACACTTGGAGGCGAACCTTATCTGAATAAACCGCCGTTGATGCACTGGCTCATTGCTTTGACCTACTCCATCGGTGGTGTAAATGAGTGGACAACGCGTCTACCAGGGGCAATGCTAACTGCACTCTCGGTGCCGCTACTGTATTGCATTGGCCGAGAAATTTTTCACCAACGACTTTGGGCTATCTTCTCTGCCCTAACTTACCTAACAATGCTGCCAGTTGTACGTCATGGTCGATTGGCAATGCTAGACGGGGCGGTAGAGTGTTTCTTTTTGTTGATGATCTGGTGTCTGTTGCGATCACGCCGCGATCTGCGCTATTGCTTGGGAGTCGGTTTCAGTTTTGGGCTGATTTGCCTCACAAAAGGCATTATGGGAGCGCTACTAGGTGCCATCGCCCTGGCGTTTCTCTTTTGGGATACACCACGACTACTGAGTAGTTGGTACATGTGGATTGGTGTTTTGCTTGGTAGCGCTGATGTCATTTTCTGGTACGGTGCCCAGTGGCTGCACTATGGTCAAACCTTTAGTACAGTCATTGTCGATCAATCTTTAGGACGGGTTTGGACCTCAGTCGAGAATCACACAGGACCAGCTTGGTACTACTTGTTAGAAATCTGTGAATATGCTTGGCCGTGGCTACTCTTTTTGCCCCAAGGTTTGCGCTTAACCTGGAGTCACCGCAACCTGAGCTGGGCTAAGCTTGTGCTGGTTTGGGGTGGGATTTATTTGCTGGCTATTTCAGCTATGGAAACTAAACTTCCCTGGTATGTCTTACCCCTTTACCCAGCGGTGGCTATAGCTACGGGAGTTCAGCTAGCCGAGGCTTGGCAGTGGCGTCCAGCTTATCCGCGCGCTTGGGTTGCCGTTTTGGCGTTGCTAGCGCTAGGAACTACAGTAGTTAGCTTTTACTTTAGTCCCTGGGGTCCAGCAGCACCGAAGTGGCAATTACAGGTAATTCTAGCGGCAGTAGGGGCAACAATGACCTTGGCAGCTATTTTAGCGGCTTTGGGAGACAAACAATTTATCTCAATCTTATTTTGGGGCTCATATGTTTCGCTGCTACTACTCATGGCTTCTCACCACTGGGTTTGGGAGTTAGCGGAAACCTATCCAGTTAAACCAGTGGCGGAAATTGTCCGCAAAGGCACTCCCGTAGGACAGAAAGTCTATACTTCCTACCATGACAGTCGTCCTTCATTGAATTTCTATAGCGATCGCCAAGTCATCCCAGTCACTGGTGATGCCAGCCGTAGGCTGTCTGCCATTGAAGAGCTGCAACAAAAATGGCAGCAAGACCCTCAACCATATTTTCTCCTTGATCGGGATGCTAGAGAAAAATTAGATCTGACACCAGTGAAGCTGCTAGGTACAGCCGAGGGATGGACATTGATGACAAAAAACAGGGTGTAGGGGAGGACGTTGCGGCGAGGTCTCCTCGCCACGCAACTTGTCGTCCGTGAGGCGGTTGGGGCGAGGCTACAACCGCCCCTGCGTCCGCCTTTGTGGGGCGTAGGGATATTCCTCTCTACACTCCAGATGCTGCATCTCAAAGGCACTTGACGAAAGTAGCTAGCGAAAATTAAGGATGTAAGTTTTGGCTAGGATGTACAACTGCTGTTGCTTGCAAGCGCTCCTGAAGCGGCTGATGCTTCGAGTTCAGGCTTTCCAGCGTTATAAAGCTGACCCCGAAGAGAATGGCACTGCCTAGCACAACAATTAGGGAAGGTCGCTGTAGGTTGCCAAAATCCCGTAAAATTCGGGCTAAAGGTCGGCTTTTACGCTGTAATAATACCTCATTGACGACTAGGTGCTTACCCTTGTGAGGGTCACGGACATAATGACCACTCCATGCCACTACCAGTTGTTCCTGGCAATGCGGACAGGTAAATAAACCATGACTAAGCTCGACTTGCTGTAGACTATCGAGCCGTTGGCAAATTGGGCAAGTAACAGAATAATTATCAAAAGTGTGTGGAGAGTTCATAGTCTTCAACCTAGTTCATTCCAATCTCTTTATCCAGAGGGACATCGAATTGTAGCCAACCATTCTTGATTGCCCAAGCCTCAGTCTGCCCATTTTGCTTTAATAATCACACATCTAACAAATAAAATCTGCTTTCTTTGCATTTTGTTGTCTGATTTGTCATTCAAGAAACAATAGCTCCAGCCTACTTGTCGGGTTGCTGAATGATGGCGCAAAATGAGAGGTAATACACAAAAATTTAAATTCGCTTAAATCACTTCACTGCTTGATGACTGCCCTCCCTTCCCATGAGTTTCTACCGCAACAGAAGCGCGCTATCTAAGTCTTCCACCCGCTTAACTCGCATATTCAACCGTTTTCAGCCATCCCCAGAAACTGTAGTGCTGCTCTTAGCAGTACTAATTGGTAGCGGCACTGGCATGGGGGTCGTTACGTTTCACTATCTGATCGAGCTAGTTCACCATCTCATGCTAGAAGACCTAGTGGGAGCAATCACGGTTTGGGGGGGTTGGACTTTAGCTTGTGCTCCTATTGGTGGGGGAATAATTGTTGGGTTGATGCGTTGGCGCTCTCTAGATTTTGGACCAGGACTCTCAGCTTTGATCGCAGCGGCTCATGGTGGTTCTGCCCAGTATTGGGCACCTCAACAACTCCAACCAGTCAGGAAAATGTTAGCGGCTTCCGTTTCTTTAGGTAGCGGGGCTTCTCTCGGACCAGAGGGTCCAAGTGTCGAGATAGGAGCTAACTTGGGTATGCTCTTGGGTCAGGTGCTGCAAGTGTCCCAAGATCGACAGCGCTTACTTTTAGGAGCTGGAGCGGCGGCTGGCTTAGCAGCCGGATTTAACGCCCCGATTGCTGGAGTGTTCTTTGCCTTAGAGGTGGTACTGGGAACCACATTTGCCACTTCAGCAGTCAGTGTGGTGCTATTAGCAGCAGTGGTAGCAGCGCTAATTGCTCAGATCGGGCTAGGAGCACAGCCTGCATTTGCTTTACCTGTTTACGAGGTGCGCAGCCTACTGGAATTTCCTCTTTACGTGGGGTTAGGTCTAGGAGCGAGTCTGGTTGCAATTACCTATACCCAGGCAATTCGGCTAGCAAGAGAGTGTTTTAGGGGACAAGTACCTGGATTCACTTGGCTAGCCAGAATATCGCCAGTTATTCACCCAGTTATTGGTGGAGCCTGTGTTGGTTTGGTAGCGCTACGATGGCCTTATATCTTGGGCATTGGCTACGAAACAATTGAAGCGATGCTACAAGATGGAGAATTTACCACACAGTTGTTAGTTATACTCCTCTTGCTCAAGCTGGTGCTGACGGCGATTAGCCTCGGCAGTGGTTTTATCGGCGGTGTTTTTGCTCCAGCTATGTTCCTCGGTGCCTCTTTCGGAGCCGCTTATGCCAAAATTTTGGCAACGGTCGCACCAACGCTTGGCCTATATATGGCAGCTCCCCCAGCTTACGCCATGGTTGGCATGGCGGCAGTTTTAGCTGCCAGTGCCAAAGCCCCTCTAACGGCAATTCTATTATTGTTCGAGTTAACACGCGACTACCGCATTGTTTTGCCTTTAATGGCAGCTGTGGGCTTGAGCGTCTGGCTTGTGGAGCTTAAAGCTCCATCCGCAACTTCTAGCTCAAATCTGCCTTTGGACCTCAGTGTTGAGAAAGACCAAAGCTTAGAAATTTTGCCGCAAATGCTGGTAGCAGAGGCAATGAATGATTCTGTGCTGATGTTACCAGGCACTATGACAGTGTTACAGGCAGGTTTAGCTCTGACACGCGATCGACGCCATAGTGCTTTAGTCATTGATGATACAGAGCGGTTAATTGGAATTGTGACGCTTGAGGATATCAACCGGGCAATTTCTGTTCGGGAATCACAACATTGGGTTAATGATGTGGATGGCAATCCATGCGCTCGACAACTGAGTGATATTTGTACAACTGAGATTCTCTATGCTTACACTGATGAACTTTTGTCTGAGGCTTTAAGCCGGATGGCAGCACGAGGTCTACACCAGTTGCCAGTGGTAGACCAAGACAAAAGAGAGCGAGTTTTAGGCTTACTTGAACGGGAGCAAATCGACTTAGTCTATAGGGTGGCAGCAACGCGCCAATTACTCCGCCACTATTTGAATGTGCCATCTCAGCCTGATGAATTGTCTTTACCAGAAGAGGAAAAACTGAAGCAGCTCCCGGAGATCCCGTCTGGTTCGAGTTTGTCAGGAATGAGATGAGGAGACAACTTATATATGCCCCCCCACCGCATTGAATTTAAAAATGAAAATAGGTTTACTGAATTTTAGCGCTCGGCTTTTGTTCAAAGGTGTAATTCTCAAGCGTTTCTAACACCTTTTCAGTGGTTGATTCTCCTACTTCCCTTCTTTAAAAGAGGAAAGGCAACGTTGAATCAAGCC
Organism: Chroococcidiopsidaceae cyanobacterium CP_BM_ER_R8_30; assembly: GCA_019244235.1. Taxonomy (GTDB): domain Bacteria; phylum Cyanobacteriota; class Cyanobacteriia; order Cyanobacteriales; family Chroococcidiopsidaceae; genus JAFAVL01. The sequence goes on along the minus strand of JAFASY010000180.1, from coordinate 3,360 downwards.
AAGCTGCCGCTTGGCTAAAACTGGAAAAATGCCTTGTCAGCGTCCTTCCGGAGAGAATCTCCAGGACTTGTTGACTTCATTAAAGTCGACACTCTAGCTGTTTTTAATAAACATCTATCTAAAGTTAGAGCTTGAATAAGCTAATTGCTAACTCTACTCGTTGACTAAGTCTTTTGGAGGAAAATGCTAACAGGTTTTGTTCATGTTTTAAACGATAGTCCAAAGCACGTCCGGCGCAATATTTTTAACATTTATGTGCTTCTGATTATTGCTAATGTCTTATTTTGGGTCCTTGCCCTCATAGCCTTTCATCAGTATCCACTCCTGCTAGGCACCTCTCTTATCGCCTACAGCTTTGGTTTGCGCCATGCTGTGGACGCAGATCATATTGCAGCGGTTGATAACGTCACCCGCAAATTGATGCAGGATAAAAAACGACCTGTGGCTGTCGGCTTCTTCTTCTCGCTTGGTCACTCCACTATTGTGGTTTTAATGTCTGTCGCCATTGCCGCAACCGCTGCCGCTATTAAGAAAGACTTTCCTGGTCTCCAGCAGATCGGTGGATTGATTGGTACAAGCGTTTCTGCAGCTTTCCTGTTGCTGATTGCGATCATTAACATAATCGTTCTATGGGACGTTTATCATACCTTCCAAACCGTCAAGCGAGGCGGAACTTTTGATGAGCGGACTTTGGACGAATTTTTAGACCAACGCGGCATTAGGGGTCGCGTTTTCCGTCCCTTGCTGCGGCTAATAGACAGTAGCTGGAAAATGTATCCTCTGGGTGTTCTCTTCGGTTTGGGGTTCGATACAGCAACTGAGGTGGGGCTCTTGGGGATTTCTGCAGCCGAAGCTTCTAAAGGTTTGCCAATCTGGAATATCCTACTGTTCCCAGCTTTGTTTACTGCCGGGATGTGCTTAGTTGACACGACCGATGGGATTATGATGCTTGGTGCTTATGGCTGGGCTTATGTGAAGCCGATTCGTAAACTTTACTACAACATGACCATCACTTTGGTTTCTGTACTGGTTGCTTTAGTGATTGGCGGAATTGAAGCTTTAAGCATCGTGGCTGATCAATTAAACCTGAAGGGTCCGTTTTGGGATTTTGTCGGAAATCTGAGCGATAACTTTGGCACTATTGGCTACCTCATCATTGGCATCTTTATATTAAGTTGGTTGATCTCGACCATTGTCTACAACGTCAAGAAATACGATGATATTGAAGTTGTCAGTTCAACTCAACCGAACCAGGAGATAGATAGAGAGAGAAGTCAAAGATAATAACGGCGCTATCAAGGGGATAAGCTATAGCTATTGGTAGGTCGAAAATTTCGGTTAACCTTGTGGGTAGAAATCGCGAACCATTAATGAGTCTTTTGCTCTACCACCTATTCAAATGGTCGGTGGTGAGCCCCATGCTACATATTTACTTCCAAGGTCGCACTTATGGTGCTGAACATGTGCCTCGACAAGGACCATTAGTGGTCGTTAGCAATCACGCCAGTTACTTCGATCCACCAATTCTCTCTAGCTGTGTAGGGCGACCTGTGGCTTACATGGCAAAGGAGGAATTATTTCACATCCCCATACTACAGCAGGCGATTCAGTTGTATGGTGCCTACCCTGTAAGTCGAGAAAGTGCAGACCGAAGTGCGATTCGTTCGGCACTTAAGTATCTGGAAGCTGGGTGGGCCACAGGCGTATTCCTACAAGGCACCCGCACAACAGATGGCAGGATTACTGAGCCTAAATTGGGGGCAGCTCTGATTGCCGCTAAAGCGAAAGCGCCGCTATTGCCAGTGAGTTTATGGGGAACTCAGGGAATCTTAACCAAAGGCTCTGCTATCCCCCGCCTCGTCTCAATTACTGTTAGGATTGGTCAACCGATTGCTGCCCCTAGTTCTACCGAGCGGCAGGAACTAGAGAGCCTAACGCAGCAGTGTGCTACAGTCATCAATGCACTGCACGATCTAGGGCGTTAAAATCAGATGCGATTGAACTGAATTTTTCACTATGTCAGATTTAAGAACAGAACTTGCAGAAAATTTGGATGAGGCGGAGTGGGACTGGCTTATCCCTCACGTACAGCGAGATGCTGTGGTTGTGGTGGCAACTCAGCTAGACTTACTTGATGTTGGGGTAGCGATCGCCAGTGACAATGTCTCTTCTGTACAACATTGGATTGGTGAACAATTGCTCTCCAAACCCTCACCGTCTCAGCTCGCAGATTGGAATGGCAACCGCACCAAACGATTTAATGCCCTGATTGTGCAGCCTTACGTGCTGGTACAAGAGTCAGTTGCAGCGTAGAAAGGCTCAATGACTTCAGCTGCCACGGAGCAGGTTGGCACCTGTACGACCAGTTGTTACCCATAGCAAGGCTCTAACCCCATCACGCACAGCTTTTTGAATTGGTTCAGGTGGCAGGGCGGACGGAACCGAAACGGGTTTGAAATCGATTCCTCGGCTCCCCAATACAATTTCTCCGATGACACAAGCTCGACGCATGTGGTAGCTAGAAGTTATCAGATAGACGCTCTTGATGCCGCGAGCTTTGAAATCATCGACTAGTGTTGTGAAGTTTGTCACAGTATCTAACGCTCGATAGTCTAAATGCAAACGACTGGGACTGATTCCAGCTTTAGCAAACACTCGTTCAGCATAGTCTTTTGGACTACCAGAAGAAACCCAGATAGTTAGATTGGGATGCTGACGAGCAAATTGGGCAGCAAACCTCTCTCGCTCTACAGCGCCGCCCAACACCAACATTGCTTGGGGATGTTCAAACTGGCTTTTCACCTCTCTGTAGCCAAACCAGAGCAAAATTGCTAGAACTAGCATCAAACATCTAAAAGACCGCTTCTTAAATTTTCGCCTCTTGACTAATCGTTTACGTCGCCTACTGACAAAGACAGTTTCGTGGCATAACAGGCTAACTGAACTCATTTATCGGAAATTCCTACACCAACCGCTATTAATAGCAACGGAAGGGATATATGGCAAATTTAGGAACTCGACTACAGTGGTACGGTACCAAGGCGAGTCTCAGTGGCTGTCATCTCTGCCATTCTGAATCTGTGCGCCAATCGGGTTCCCAAAGATACGATCGCTATCTCTTCTATCTGAAATGGAGTGAGAGGACTCCCGTTACAGCGCCAGCTTGACGGAGAGAGTGTCAATGCTCTCTCTTGGAGGTACAGGCAAGGTGAAATAGAAGGTACTCCCTTGGTCCATCGTACTCTCCACCCAAATACTACCCCCATGTTGCTGCACAATACTTTGACAAATTGCCAAGCCCAAACCTGTTCCCCCTTTCTGCCGCGCATCCGAAACATCCACCTGCTGAAACCGATCAAA
>JAFASY010000146.1 GCA_019244235.1 Chroococcidiopsidaceae cyanobacterium CP_BM_ER_R8_30 | reverse complement strand
TCAATCTCGCATAAGATCAGAGATAGCATCGGTATTTCTCTCATCCATCTTTGCCAATTACCTTTGAGGTAAGTATTAAAAGAGTGCCAACTTACAAGCTGAGGCAGGCCATCTTGTTGATTGATATTGGTGGTGTCTGTCTGTCCTATGGTATCCAACGGTTGGCAGTCTCGCTCTTCACTTTCTGGCTGTAGGAAATGAGAAGCAAACTGATATTTTTCTCCCAACTGCTCCCGGAAATAGAGATGATATAGTTGGCAACTTGGGCTAGCTTTATTGCCATGGAGTTGGACCAGTCCTAAGCTTTCTAATTTATAGGCTGTGATCGCCTCTAGTTGAACAGTATCATCAGTCGTGACAACCTGTTGCAATGCAGATGTCAATTTAGCATCTTCTCGAAGCAATGCCAATAGGTCTCGTAGATGGTCGCCATAAATCCCCGCGGGAGTTGGTGCAAATTGCAGTAACTCCTCTAATGTTGTTGCTCCCCGCTGTAGGTGGTACAGCGCTATATTTACTAAGTAAGGATGTCCACCCACCATTTCTACTAGAGGGACAAGCTGCTGTATTCCCTCCTCCCTCGCCCAATTAAGACCATAGCGTTGTGCTAAATCCTGTACCTGCTCTAAGGTAAACGGAGGCAACCGAATTGACAACCCAACACTAAATGGAGACTGGTTGAGCCCAAGAGAAACATCGATATCTGTTGAGTGAACCAACACGAACCGAAGTTTTTGCCAATCCTCAACTTGCTTTGCCAGCTCATGCCAATATCGCAACATTGGCAGGAAGTCTTGCACAATGTTAGGGTGTTGAGAAACTCGATTGACTTCATTCAGCGCTAGAAGAATTGGCTGACGAACTTGCTCCAGCAGATACTCTTCAAAGTAGAGTTTGCAGCTAGCCTTAGTGCCTATTTCCTGATTCCAGTACTCGTCTAGTTGGGGATTGAGGTTCAATTGCCGACTCAAATTGATACACAGCCAGCGCAAGAACCTATCAAGAGACGCGAAGACATCTCGGTCCACTTCCTGTAGGTCTAAGTAAACGGTTTTATGTCCTTGAGTTTTGGCATAAGCAATCACTCGATTCAGAAGGGAACTTTTTCCCATCTGCCTGGGAGCCTTAATCTGAATCATGCTTCCTGGTTGGCTGATTTCAGAGTAGATAAGCTCTTCAATCGGAGGACGATTGATGTAGAGAGGAGAATTTCCTGGAAGAGAACTGCCAGGAAATTCAAGGGAACGCCTGTGGCAGCTCTGGAAGAGAGCCCTTTGCAGTTCAATTTCTGGAGGCGTCCCTAAATCTAAAATACGATTTTCTGTAGGAAGGTTTTGCTTGAGTTCAGATCGTTGCTCATCTATGTGGTTTTGTTGATAATCATTAATCACCACATGCAGATTTTTTTTATTGACTCGCTTTCCCAGCACCTTTGAGAGGTCCTGCCATAGCTGGGCACCAACTTCCCTAATGTAGACAATTCCATAATTACATACCCGTGCCATCTCACTATATGTTTTTCCATGCCATGATTCGCGTAATACAAATCGTTCAATAGATTTGAGCGGTCTAAATGACAGAATTTGCTCTATGACCTCTAGAGCCTTGTCAGAATTCATGTAGAGAAGCAAGCTTGACACGGGAATGGTCTGATGTAAAAGAGATTTTATGGTCTGGTGATACAGAAATATTAGTTCTAATAGTGTCCAGCATACAAATCTGAGTGACCCCAGACATGAAACTAGCTGTACAGGTGAGCTGCTCTGAGAGCATAAGTAACTCTCACTTGGTCATTATATTAAGTAGTCAAACTAACTGAGTTGGAGGACGACCTTCATCTGTATCAGTTATTAACCAGTATCAATTGGTACTTGAGCTATAGCTAAAAAGTTTTCATTATTGATTCTTCATTGGTTCTTAGTAATGCAAAAATGGTGCCTTGCAAAATTTTCGTCAGTTCTCTGCGTAGATGTACTAGACTTAAATATCACCAAAATTAGATTTATAAAGTGTACTAAATATCGTTACATATTCAAAAGTCTCTTTCCAGACTAAAAGATGCTCATTTTTTGTTCATTTTTTGCTAACCCACATCTTGCCCCAGCTCACATTGATGTACAGCCTATAGTGTTTAGCTAAAGATCTTAGCCTGATAGAGTGATTGAAGCAGCTTAGAACGTTTAAGTGAGGTAAGTAGAAGACATGAGTGGTGAACTAGTAGGCACTTACAACCTAGCGTTAGTGGCAGTTTCCTTTGCAACCTCCGTAATCGCGCCTTATACTGCTTTGGACCTCGCAAGTCGTGTCCAATCTTCTCAAAAATGGCGATGGCTATTCTGGTTCTTAGGTGGCACTGTGGCAATGAGTACCGGAATTTGGTCAACGCATTTCGTTGCCATGCTGGCATTTCAGCTGCCTCAGCCCGTCAACTACAGCGTGGGGATTACGTTTCTCTCCCTCGTGTGTGCAATTAGTGCTTCTGGTATTGCCCTATGGTTGCTGAGCCACTCAGTTCCGAAGCCTCCCCTTTTAATTGGAAGTATGTGCATGGGCATTGCCATTGTCTCGATGCACTATACAGGCATGGCAGCTATGCGCCTTCAAGCACGCATTGAGTATGATTGGAGACTGGTGGTCTTGTCAATTGTCATCGCCATTAGTGCTTCAATCATAGCACTTTGGCTAGCATTTCAGCTGCAAAATAAATCGCTGCAGGGATTGATTAGGCAGAAGCTTGTCAGTGCTGTTGTAATGGGAGTTGCTATCAGTGGAATGCACTACACGGGGATGTGGGCAACGCACTTTGCACCCCAAACCGAATCACTCTCCACTCAATCCCTGACGTTCGATCAGTTTCAGCTAGGAATCACCATTAGCATTGCGACACTGTTCATTTTAGGTTTAGCCTTGGTTGCCTCTCTGTTCGATCAGCAGTTAGCAGCTCAACAAATACGGGAGCAAGCGCTCAAGGACAGTGAGGAACGCTTTCGAATGTTGATCCGAGAGATGCAGGTTGGTGTCCTGCTGTTGAATGCCAATGCTGAGATTCTCATTTATAACCAAGCTGCCATCAGTTTGCTAGAGTTAAAATCAGCAGATGTGCTGCTCCAGGTATTTGGCAAAGATTGGCAACTGCTTCGCGAAGATGGTACACCTTTTGCAATAGAAGAACTACCTGTACAGCGAGTGATCGCCCTTCTTCAACCAATTCATGATGTTGTAGTTAGAATCGAGCCTGCTGGTAGCCAGAAGTGGCGTTGGCTGTTAGTCAATGCCGAGCCGCAGATAGAGAAGGATGGTCATGTAGAGCGGGTTATCTGTACATTTAGCGATATCACCAGCCAGAAGCAAGCAGAAACTGTTCTCCAACGCAGTGCTGAACGAGAGCGAGCGATCGCCAATATTATTCAACAGATGCGTCAAACACTAAATCTAGAGGCTATTTTTGCTGTTACAACTGAAGAATTGCGACAGGCGCTTAAGTGCGATCGTGTCCTAATCTATCGCTTCAATTCAGACTGGAGCGGAGAATTTGTCTCTGAATCTGTTGCTCCAGGCTGGAAAACACTGATGCAAAAAACAATTCAACAAGCAGAGCTGACTCAATGGTTCGCTCCTAGCGGCTCCAGCGACTCAAGAGCGCAATCTCAAATTGCAGTCAACCAGGAGGGTTGTGTTGTCAAAACCTTAGGAAGTGGAGATAACTTAATTCAAGATACATATCTGCAAGAGACTCAAGGTGACATTTATCGCAAGGGGAAAGCATATATCTGTGTTTCAGACATTTATCAGGCTGGATTCACTCCCTGCTACATTGAACTCTTAGAACGCTTCCAAGCACGAGCGTATATCACTGCTCCAATCCTTTACGGTGACAAATTATGGGGGCTATTAGCAACTTATCAAAATCATAGTCCTCGTTCATGGGAAGCAGATGAAATATTGATGGTTGTTCAAATTGGAACTCAAGTTGGTGTTGCCATACAACAAGCAGAAATACTGGCAAAAACTCAGTATCAAGCAGAGGATCTCAAAAAGGCAAAGGAAGCTGCTGATGCTGCCAACAGAGCCAAAAGCAGTTTCCTTGCTAAGATGAGCCACGAACTGCGAACCCCCTTAAATGCTATTTTGGGTTTTACTCAGTTAATGAATCGGGAGGGATCGCTTTCACCGGAGCATCAGCAGTATCTTGATATTATTAGTCATAGCGGAGAGCTTCTTTTGAGATTGATCAACGATGTCTTAGAGATGTCGAAGATCGAAGCAGGACGAACGGCTTTGAATGAAACCAATTTTGACCTTTATCATTTGCTCAACACTCTTGAAGACATGCTACAGCTAAAAGCTTGTGATAAAGGCCTAGAGCTGACATTTGACTGTGAACCAGGCGTTCCACAGTATATAAAAACGGATGAAAACAAGCTATGTCAAGTCCTCATTAACCTTTTGGGGAATGCCATCAAGTTTACGGAGCAGGGATACGTGATGCTCCGGGTATCATTAATTAACCGTCATGGCTTATTGTCACAGGACAAAGAACAAGTTACAATTGGCTTTGAAGTCAAAGATACTGGACCTGGAATTGCCCCGGCGGAGCTAGATAAGCTGTTTGAACCTTTTGAGCAAACGGAAACGGGATTGAAATCCCTTGAAGGAACAGGTTTAGGTTTGCCGATTAGCCAAAATTTTGTACACTTGATGGGCGGAGAAATTACGGTTAGTAGTCAACCAGGAGTGGGAAGTACCTTTCGCTTCGCTATTCAGGCAGCTTTTACTACACAGAAAGTCGTTGAGACTCATCAACTGATTGGTCGAAAAGTCATTGGTTTGGCTCCTAGGCAGCCAAAATACCGCATCCTCGTTGCAGAAGATGATTCAACAAACAGGCTTCTCCTAATTCAATTACTTAGCGTTTTAGGATTTGAGGTACGAGAAGCTAAGAATGGGCAGGAAGCCTTAGCGGTGTGGGAGCAGTGGGAGCCGCATCTCATCTGGATGGACATGCGAATGCCTGTAATAGATGGGTATGAAGTCACAAAACAAATTAAGGCATCCTCGAAGGGGCAATCTACAATTGTTATTGCGCTAACAGCTAGTGTATTCGAAGAACAGCGGCGGAACAGCCTTTTAGCTGGATGCAATGATTTTCTGCCAAAACCTTTTAGTCGTGATGAGTTGCTAGCAAAGCTGGCTCGACATTTAAATGTGCAATATATTTATGAAGCAAACGATAGAGTAGGAAACAAAGCTAAACAGCACTATTCTTTCTCATCTTCTATTCTTCACCCAGCCAATTTACAAGTGATGTCAACATCATGGTTAGAACAACTGTATACTGCTGCTTTGCAGTGCAACGATCAATTCATATTTGAATTGGTTGAACAAATTCCTCAGACACACTCCTCTCTTGCTATTGCCTTGAAAAATCTGACTGAAAACTTTCTATTCGATCAGATTGCAACACTGGTTCAACAAGCGAAAAAGCGTGAATCGATAGATTTATCCAATGAATTTGAGAATGTTTCTAACTAACCAAATACAAGTCTGATTAAAGTTATTCCTAATTAGTAGAAGTCGATAAAGCTGTTATAGTTATTATGAACCAACGTTTAGCTAGCATTCCTAAAGCTGATATCCTTATAGTGGATGATATACCAGATAACATCCGCCTTCTATCAAACATTCTAGTAGAACGAGGATATAGTGTCCGTAAGGCAATTAGTGGTCAAATAGCCATGACAGCGGTTAAATCTTTACCACCAGATTTGATCTTGCTAGATGTCAATATGCCAAAGATAGATGGTTATGCAGTTTGTAGGATGCTTAAAGAAGACGCTCAAACTTCTTCTATCCCAGTTATTTTTCTAAGTGCATTAGATGAGGTTTTAGATAAAATCCAGGCATTCCAAGTTGGAGCAGTGGATTATATAACAAAGCCGTTTCATTTTGAAGAAGTTTTAATCAGGGTTGAAACTCAACTAAAAATCCGCAATTTGCAAGCGCAACTTCAGATACGAAATTCACAGCTAGAGGAAGCACTTAGCAATCTCCAAATTGCTCAGGATCAATTAAGCCAGAAGGAGAAAGCTGTTCCAAACCAGCTAGCTACTAGCATCACCTACGCCAACACGGAACTGAGCAACTTTGTTGGCCGCGATGAGATGAATTATGCTCTTCAGAACATTCGAGACTTACTTAAATTGATCAAACTGTATCAGCAGGAGTATCCAAATCCAACACCTTCAATTCAAGAAGCAATTGGTGTAATAAATTTAAATCTACTTATCTCCAATATGTCAGACGAGGCGACAACTGAGCTGAATAACTAGACAATTCATCTGGCTTCTGAAATTCTATCCACATCTAGCAAGAATACTGTTAGGGTTGTCTCTTTTTCTGAAATTTGACAGACATGGCTAGCAATCCCTAACAGGTCGGAATCACGGTAAGACTCTGGCAAAACTCGGATGTCGGACGAAATCACCTGCTTCAAGGTTGGAACAACGGCGACTGGAATACCAAAGAGTTCACCTGCCGTATTTTGGGCAATAACTAAGTAGTTGGCTTAAGCGGCTCCAGAGGGAAAAGGCTATGGGCTATTAGCTAGCCTATCGCTCGGCACCCCTGAGTCAGCTTGCAGTGGTCGAATACGAAACCAAGTCTGATACTTCCCTCCGAAAATAATACTTAATATAGGGTTATATGCTAAAAGTATTGGCTAGTAGTACATTGTAATGATAGTATTTTTTCAAGCTGAGCAAAATATGCTTATCAACCTTAGTGACGAACAATTAGAGCGATTGAAGGTAGGCAAACCTATTGGCCTTCCTAACTATCTACCTAATTGCGTTGAGAACTGCGAAGCAGAACCTGACGAGGAACTTACTCCGGATGACATAGCTCAGGCAAAGATTGAACTTGAATGTTCAGACACTGAATTAAAAGGGATGGACGCCTAAACAAGGTTCTAGGAACGCAGTAGGCAAGGTCGTTGAGTCGTCTCTTTTGCCAAAGAGGTCTTGTCTGACTGTAATCAACCCATCCCCATACCCCAGTCACCTGGCTAACAACAATAAGCGCATATACCTGAAACCGAATTGCCTCCCAATGCTCGACGCTCCCGACAGCTATTAGTGGGTACGGGAACTTGCGAACATCGTCGAATGGCTCTTTTCGAGACTTAACTTCCAACGCTTGCCATCTACCATCAACATAGGTTACAAGGTCAGTCTGATTCTCCTGAAAGCTTCCTCTGCATTCTGCCTCTGTTTGACGCGGATGCCATATTGGGCAACGGTTAATGAGTAATCGACTGGCAATGAACTCTTCCCAGTAGTTACCAGTATTGAGGGATTGCTGAAATGACATCTGAACGCCTCTGAAGGTTGAGCGAATAATACAACCTACTTATAAGTTGGTAGTGTAGCAGATCTGTTCTAAATCTACGCAGTTTTCGCTTTCAGCATTGAGCATCTCGCTGTAAAACTTTTTGTAAATATCGATTAGCGAAATCCTGGCTGATATGTTCTTGTTCCAAGCGTTTCTTTTGCTGAGATAGATATGTAAATAGACTATACTCTTCTGCTGTGAGATAAGGTAAATATTCTATATTTGACTCCGCAACGGGCACTGCAAATTCCTCAAAGTTTCTAAAAGTTTCCTCATCCATCATCACCGAAATCGTATGAGGGAAATAGGATCTGAGCTGTGAGAGAATCTTGAAACCATCAACATCTAGATCGCCCCAGTAGAAAAGCGGACAGTAGGTAAGCCAACTTACAGACTTCAGAACTTGTAGAGCATACCCTTTACCAAATAGAGCAAAGCTATCTGATAGAGAAGGTAAAGTGAGAAAACTCATGAGATTTTCAGTAATGATAAAGTGATGCTTCACTAAATTAAGTTTTCTGAATTCGGATATGGGAGTACTTAAATCAGAAACTGGAAAACAATATCTGACCCTCAAGGCATTATCCAAAACTCTTAATCTAACTAAAGGTTCACTATATCGTAAGGAAAATTGCTTTTCAAATATATGATCCTTTGCAAACTCTACTGGCTGAATTGCTTCAGCAGGTAATATAGCTTCTAAGAGATCGCGAATAATAGCTTTATGTTCCTCACCCTCAACGGAGCGTAGCGGAGTAGGGTGGGGTTAGCGGTGGACAGGGTTTGACGGCTCCCACTCTCTAATTATTTGTCTAATCACATCATTGAGCGATTGCTCAGTCTCTTGGCAGTATTTGAGGAGCTTATCATGTTCCGTATCCGACAGTCTTAAAGTTAAGCGCTTCATCTCTTTGACACTAAAAACATGTTATTCTAGTGTCATGATAACCCGACGCGCCACCTTTCGACTCTACCCCACGGCAACCCAAGAGCAACAACTCTACGGGTGGAGACGTTTGCACTGTTATCTCTACAATGCTGCTATACAATGCTGCTATCAGTAATCGCAGAACTCAGTACGAGAGGTTCGGACGCTCTGTTGATTACTTCGAGCAGCAGAATTGTCTGCCAGAGTTTAAAAAGGTGTGGACTGACTACAAAGCGCTGGGTTCCCATGCTCTGCAAGCAACATTAAAGCGCGTAGACATGGCTTACTCTAGATTCTTTCAGGGAATAGGAGGCTACCCAAAATTCAAATCAATTCGTCATTACAGTGGTTGGACATATCCTGATAGGGCAGGGAGCGAAAGCTCATACGATTGGTGATAATGGCTATTTGGAATTGTCTAATTTAGGGCAGATCCAAATGAGGGGGAAAGCCAAAGTCTGGGGGACTCCAACAACATGTACGATTGTTCATCGGCATGGCAAGTGGTATGCCTCAATTACGATAAATTGCGAACCAGTATCCAGGGAACTAGGTACTGGGACGGTCAGTTTGACGGGAGTCGCTACAACGGGGGGAACCCCCGCAACGCGCTCCCTCCTCAACGGAGGGAACCTCAGCACGCAACTGACCTCTTCTGTTGGTATTGATTTGGGGACAAACACGGCTGCTGCTATTTCCGATGGGGAGAATGGATACTTCATAGAAAATCCCCGTTGGTACAAGCAAATGCTGCCCAAAATCAAAAAAGCTTCCAAGGATAAGCGTCGGAAACGTGCGCCAAATCGGAAGAAGAAAATCAAGGCTTCTAGAAGATGGCTTAAGGCTTCAAAGAAGGTGAGCAGACTGCAACGTCAGGCTGCAAACCAGAGGCAGAACTGGGTTCATCACCAAGCTATACAATTGATCGGCGGTAGTAGCCTGATAGCTTCGGAGAAACTAGAAACTAAGAAAATGACTGCAAAACCGAAACCAGGTAGCAAAAGAAAGCGCCAGAAAATAGGACTCAATCGCTCTATCTTAGATGTCGGTTGGGGAATGTTAACCAGCGCAATTAAGTACAAGTTAGAAGAGGGTGGCGGCATTTTTGTAGAAGTTCCTACAAAAAAGGTTAAGCCATCTCAGACTTGTCCAAAATGCGGAGATCAAAAGGAAAAAGAACGTGGTCAGCGAGTTCATTTCTGTAAACAATGTGGCTGCGTTCAAGACCGCGATTTAGCTGCTGCTGAGGTGATGGTTTTGTGGGCTAGAGGAATTCTACCGGGGTCAGGAACTGTCCTCGCAAACGTCGATGTTTCTAGCTCTACTGTTAAGACTAAAATGCGTAAGCATTGCGGATCTATGCAGCAACTGGGACAGAAGAAACGTTCAAAATCTCAACTTGCTGTCGGGGATGTAGAAACCCCGACCAAGAGCGTAAGCAGGTCGGGGTAGTTCATCATCAGTAATTAGTTCGGCAATCGAGCGATTTTCCATCAGGTTGCGTTCATCCAGCATCTGACGTAGTTTTTCTGCTAACCGATAATTTGATTGCACAATATGTTCCCCAGCATCGATCAAGCTACGCTCGATTCGGCGTAGTAGTACAGACTCTTGGCTTAGGGAACGTAACTCTTCTAAGTTGTAAACGGCTTGGAGCAGGGATCTTAGTTCTTGCCGCTTGCTCTCCGACATCAAAAAAGTCCAGAAGGCACAAAAGCTGCGCCCTTGAGGGGATGCTTTTAATTCTTCATCAGCATCCAAAACATGACCAACTACGGAGCCTTTACGAGTATTGGCTTGAATTTGGGCTGCTTGGACCGTACGAGTTAACGCCCGGAAGTTTTGCTCGACTTCGGCAAAATCTGCAATCAACTGGCGAGCTAGTTGATTTGCTAGTAAGAACCACTCCTGGATTTGAGTGCGGTTGTAGCGCTCGACCAAGCCAGTCTGTCGAATCTTATCGATCTCTTGCTGGATGCGATCGCGATCCTGCTCTAACTGAACAATTCGTGTCTCTACATCTGTTGTGCTGTTATCTCGAATATCTTTTAGCAACGAGAAAATTTGCAAAAAGCGAGATTCTGTACCAATAAATTCACGCTGTTCTAAATCCTCTAGCCACCCAATCACCTTTTCTGTGGCAGGAGTCAGGGTAAATACAGGATCGTCACTGCCAATTTCAAAGGTTTTGCGGAGGAACCGATCCTCGCACCACTCGTTGAGATACTCATTTGGTGAGCGTGGATGAGCATCCGCAAGCGTTTCCTGAAGAAACTCTAGATAATCCCCTAACCTTGTTTCTAGCTCTGACTTTGAAATTGAGATGCACTTTTGCTGCTTAAACTGCCGATGTAGAAAGCTCAAAACCAAAGGAGCGTTTCGACTCCGCAAAAGTTTGAAACTCGGAGAGTTATCTAACTCATATTTGATCCTGTCGTACTCCATAGAAATTATTGCTTTTAAAGCAAACTCACCAAAAGTGAATATGTTATCATCTGAAAATTTTACTCAACTGTCTCCTATAGGTTCTTTTCTGGCGTTTTGGCAGTTTGTTTCTAACTAATTACCAAAGTGGTAAAAAATGAAAAATAGCATTCCTATTTAATTGATTTTAGCAGTGGTTTTTATTTATGTTCTATCTTGATTCTGGAATTCTATCTACATCTAATAAAAAGACTGTTAGGGTTGTCTCCTTTTCTGAAATTTGACAGACATGGCTAGCAATCCCTAACAGGTCGGAATCACGGTAAGACTCTGGCAAAACTCGGATGTTAGATAAAGCTAACTGCTTCAACGCTGGAACAACGGCAACTGGAATACCAAAGAGTTCACCTGCCGTATTTTGGGCAACAACTAAGTAATTGGCTTGAGCGACTGCACCAGTATTGCTATTAAATAACTGCTGATTTAAATCTATGATAGTTACCTCGCGATCGCCTACGTGAGCAATTCCAACACGGTTAAGCCCACTGCCGTAAACAGGAGTCTGACTTAGCACTTTGTAGACATTCTCGATCCGCAGCGCCAAAATAAGGTTGCCGATGTTAAAGACAATTGCTTTGAGGGACGCTACAGCTTTGGCATTATTCGAGTACCTGAGGCTGTAAGATTTAAAGGGAACTAGGGAGTTTTCCATTTTGGTTATTTTTTAACTAACTGTTTGATTGCGGTAAGAAACTCCTGCTCTATGTAGGGCTTAGTAAAATACCCATTAGCCCCAGAGAACATCGCTAACTGTCGATGTTTATCACCGCTGCGGGAAGTCAGCATGACGACAGGAATTTCTGATATGACTGGATCTTGACGACGATAAGTGAGAAACTCAAAGCCATTCATGTTAGGCATTTCGATATCACAAATCACTAGCGCTACTGAGGAATTCTGCTGCAACTGCTCAATGGCTTCCCGTCCATCCCGTGCTTGCAAAACCCGATAACCGACTTTTTGTAGCGTCAGAACTAAGGTTTGCCGTACAGTGATAGAGTCATCTACAACCAACAGCGTGGATGTGACTTCTCTTGTTGTCCCAGTAGCCGTCAACTCCGACTTGGTTGCATCATACATTGCTGTCTGAGTTTGACTAAGGAACATGTCAAGCAGAGCGACACCGTCAATCACCGGAATCAGGCTACCATCTCCTAAGATAGTACAGCCGTAGATATAGCTAGGAGGCGTAATTGCTGCTCCAAAAGGTTTAATCACAAGTTCTTGTTCTGTCACCAGACGGTCAACTTCTATTGCTAGAATTTGCTCATCTTGCTCCAGCAACAGCATTGGTAAAGCCCATTCCTCTGGGGTAGGAAATGACGCCAAAGCCCGATTGGGAATAGTCGCAGGCACAGGACGGGAGTATTCTAGGAGTTCGGATAGGCGATGGATTAAGATAATTTGCTCCCGCCATTGCAGGAATCTCTGCCCCCTAGATAACTTTACCTGATCGGGTTGAGGGATCAAAATTTCTGCGATGCTATCAGAAGGCAATGCAAAAGCAGAATTGCCGACAAAACAAACGAGTAATTTAGCAATTGTCAGAGTTAGCGGAATTCGCAAGGTAAAGGTTGTCCCTTGCCCTGGTTCAGAAGTGACAGTGACTGAACCCTTCAGCGATCGCACTTGGGCACGCACAACATCTAATCCAACGCCACGACCAGAGAGTTGACTAACCTGAGAAGCAGTAGAAAACCCTGGTTCGAATAGCAATTCAATCAAACGAGACGGGGAAGCCGCTGCTATTTTCTCAGGCGACCATATACCCAGAGCTGCAACCTTACTGCGAATACGATCTAAGTTAATCCCTTGACCATCATCTCGGACTTCAATGATAGTTTGACTTCCCTGGTGATAGGCACGAATTTCGATCTGACCTTGTGCCCGTTTCCTTTGTGCCATTCGCACTTCTGGCGCTTCAATCCCGTGGTCAAAGGCATTGCGTAGTAAGTGCAGCAGAGGATCGTAGAGTTTCTCAATCGCTGCCTTGTCAACTAAAACTCCTGTACCGTTGAGCTTGAGTTCCACAGGCTTGCCATAAGCAGTAGACAAGTCTCGCAAGATCCGAGGAAAGCGGTTAAGCACTTCACCGAGAGGCAGCATCCTAGCCCACATGACCTCATCCCGCAAGTTCCCAAGCATTTGACGCTGTAGTTCGAGCGTCTGACTTGACTGCCCTGCAAGGAGGACAACATCGCCAACCGTCTCTTCTAATCGCACCATCTCTTCAGTCGTCTCTTGCAGTAAGGAATTGAGTTCTCCATAACTGTCCATTTCTAGGGAGTCGAAGAGGGCAGGGGAAGAGAAGAGAGCAGGGGGGGCAGGGGAGGCATGGGGAGTAAGAGGATTTCCCTTGTCGTCTCTTTGCTCTACATGTGCAACATCGTAGTCGTATACTTGAGCAGGAGATTCATACCTTCCTCTGCTTCCCCTGCTCCCCCTGCTCCCCCTGCCCTCTACTGGCGCTACCAGCATTTGGTCTGAGAGTGTTCGCAGACTCCGACCCAATTCCTGAAATTTGGCAAAACGCTGTAGTAGCTCTTTAATGGTGTTTTGAAGTTGTTCGTTTTGCAAAGAAAGACTGTTGCGGTTAATGGAAAGCTCACCCACCAAATTATTGATCCGTTCTAGCCGCTCTAAGTCAACTCGGACAGACAGTTGAGGAGTAGGAGTTGCAGTTGTGCGTCCACTTGCTGCTTCTTGTTGCATGGTATCAGCTGATAGCTGAGACACAGGAGCAGCAGGGGTATAGACGACCAACGCTGCTGGATCGGTTGCTCTCTGCGACTCTAGAGCTGTAGATTCAGTCAGGTCATCGAACTCGCTCCGCCGCTTTGCCAAAGCAGCGGAGCGCGGCTCGACTTCGTCAAGATTACCGAAAATGTCTTCCAGTGAAGGAGCTGCCAATTCCTCATCTGCACTGAAATTTGTGAGCGTTGAATCTTCTAGCTCGGCTTCTGCCACTGGAAGCGAGAATATTTCTTCTGGAGCTGTTGACTGAGAGGGTAGGAAAAAGTTAGCAAATTCTTCTAGTGAAGCAATGGCAGGAATGTCATCTATTGCGTCCTCAGCGTCTCTGCGATTTTTAACTCCATAATTTTGTTCCAGGACAGGAGGAGGAGCAGCAGCAGCAGCAAGTTCTACTAAAGCTGGGGAAGGAGCCCCGCCAGTTTTGCGATCGCCCCTGATGACTGCCTCCTGAGCCGCACGAAAATCAGCCAAAGCGATTTGAGCAATCTGTAAGGTTTGCTCTGGATGAGCCTCAAGCGCTGCCAAAGTTGCCTGGGCAATTTCTCCAAAACCAGGCAATTCCAATAACTCGGCAATGCCGCTAAAGACCTCCGCCAGAGCACGCAGTTCTCCCGCAACTTCTTCACTCTGTGGATGAGAAATCACCGTTGCCAAGCGCTCTAGTCCTTGATCGACATCTACCTGAAAGATAGATAAGGCAATATCTACTCCTAAATCAACAGAGCTAGGGAGATTGGCAGAGCCTCTAAGAAAATCTCCCAAGCAGGCTTCAACTTGAGCGAACACAGGCTCTGCCATTGCCATTGCCTGCTGAGAGTTAAATTGACCTGTGGTAACTTGCTCGATCAAGGGCAAGCGGAGACAGTCATATGCAGAGAGTAATAAACCTTCCACTTCAGCATCGATCGTCAGCTCCTCACTGTGGAGACTTTTAAAGATGTCTTCGAGGCTGTGAGCTAAGGTTTTAATCGTTTCCAACCCCACACTTGCAGCTCCCCCCTTAATCGAGTGAGCAGCCCGCATCATGTTGTGGACTTTGGCAGTACTGCGCTCGGTTCTGAGCGTCAGCAACTCCGTTTCAATCAACTGTAATAGCTCCGGAGCCTCTTGAATAAAGAACTGGTAGGCCTGGTCGCGGATATCTGAGTCAATCCCCATACATTTATTACAAATAGGTGGACGAGATGGCGCAAGCTTAAACTTTGAATTGACCGACGCTAGCTTCTAGCTGTTGAGCTACGGCAAGCAGCTCCTTAAATGAGGCTGATACCGAAGTCGCTTCGGTGGAATTTTTGTTGGCAATCTCCGCCACATTAGTAATGGCTTGGGTTACAGCAACAGATGCTTGAGACTGGGACACAGCTGCTTGGGCGATCACTTCCACCAAAGTACCAATCTGCGTACTGGCAGCAGTAATGTGGTTGAGGCTATTGCGAGTTTCATCCACCAGTTTGGTACCAATAACGACCTGCTCTGTCCCAGCTTCCATCGCTGCCACCACCTCTTGAGTTTCAGTCTGAATTGTTGCCACCAAACTTTCAATCTCAGTCGTAGCTGCTGCCGATTGACCTGCCAGCGTCCGTACTTCTTCTGCCAGAACGGCAAATCCTCGTCCTTCATCTCCAGCGCGGGCTGCCTCAATGGAAGCTTTCAGTGCTAGCAAGTTAGTTTGAGCGGCAAACCTGCCAATTAGGTTTACAACCTTAGAAATCTTCTGCGAAGATTCACCCAGTCGCTGTACCTTTTTAGAAGTTTCTGCCACTGTTTCGCGGATAGCTAAAATTCCCTCAACCGTCCGGTTCATTGCCATATCACCCTGTTCTACTGTTCGGGTAGCCTGTTGCACCATGTCTTCAGCTTGCTCAGCGCTTGCAGCAACCGCTTGAATCGAGTTAGACACTTCTTGAATCCGTCCCAAGGCAGCAGCAATTTCTTCGGCTTGCCGTAAGGCTTCTGCTGATAGCTCAGCAACAGAGACTTCATTATTACTGGTCGTTGTTGCCACTGCTCTAGCTACCGCTTGCACTTGAGTCACGATTTTGCGCAGACTCCCTACTGTGGCGTTATAAGAATCTGCCACTGTGCCAATTTCGTCATCGGTGACACTAGCGCGGATAGTTAAGTCACCCTGACTAACTGGTTCCACTTCCATCAGCAGCTCCAGCGCTCGTTGTTGCAGTTGTTCTTTCGCCACCTTTTGCTGTTCTACCAACGTTGCCAGGTCAAGAGCATAGCCCATTTGAGTTGCTATCTGCGTGAATAAGTCAATTTCACTCTGCTGCCAAGTGCGCGGACCAGAACATTGGTGGGCGATCAATAGACCCAGAAGTTCGCCACCTCGCATAATTGGGGCCACCAAGTTTGCCTTCACAGCAAATGCTTCTAGTTGCTTAATGTGGCAATCTGTGAGTCCGGCATTGTAGATATTATCAGTTGCCTTGACTCGGCCTGCGCGATAGCGTTCAGCATACTGTTGGTGGAAGCAGGGGTCATTGATTTGAGAGCCTAAGGCACGAGGCCAACCGGGGGTGACTGATTCCGCGAGTACCGTCTTGAGCCATTTGTCGAGTAGACCGTAGACTACGACTCGATCGGCATTGAGAGCTAGACGAGTTTCTTCTACCGCCGTATTTAGGACAGCTTCAAATTCAACTGAGCGACCAATTTTAACAGTAATCTCCCTCAACATCCGCAAGCGCTCGGCTTCAGCAGACTTCTGCTCGATTAAGCTCACCCGGTCTAACACCAACCCAATCTGGTTAGCCAATTGAGAGAAGAAACTGATTTCATATTGCTGCCAATTATGAGGAGCCGAGCAATGGTGTGCCACCAATAAGCCGAAGAGTTGCTCGTTCTTCTGAATTGGGGTCACTAAACTTGCCTTAACTTGCAGTAGCTCCATTAATTTCAAGTGTTCTGGATCAAAGCCTGCCTCAAATACATTGTTAGTCGGAAAGACAAGCCCATTTCTGTATGCCTCCATTAGCTGAGCTGCCAGAGGGGGTGCCTCATTTTTGTCTTCAGCAGCGCGAGGCCAGTCAGGCAAAACAGACTCAGCAACAATGTACCTATGACCATCGGGTTGGAAGAGATAAACAACGACCCGATCTGCTTTCAGGATCTCCCTTGCCCCTGTAGCCGCCTGATGAAAAATCGGCTCAGCATCTTGAAATTGACCAACCCGGTGGCCAGCAATTTCTGCATATAGTTGTGATTGGTAAGAGTAGCGTTCTTTACGTCGATTCTCTTCTTTCAATGACTCTTCGTTCATGAAGATGCTATCAGCCAACTGACTCAATTCTTGAGTCAAAATGCCAATTTCGTCTTGACGCCCGGTTAATTCTAGTTGTGCTACCTGCTCTCTAGCCCCTACTTGCTTGGCATAACTAGTGAGACGGCGTAATGGACGGGAGAAAGAGGCAGCGGTTGGAATAGCAATTAGACCAAACAATAGCGATAGACTTCCCCCAAGACCATAACCAATAAGTTGTTGCTGTCTCAAACGACTTTCTACTTGATCTGAAGACACACCAACAAAGGCCATTCCTATAGGCTTGGCTTGAGGATTGAGTTCCTGTTGATGGTCATATAGAGGTGTGTAGAATGTCAAAGCTGGCTTCCCTATAATATTTGCCGAACCAGAAAAGTCTTGCCCGTGATTGAGGACACTCGCTGCTACCTCTTGGGAAGCCCGTGTCCCAATTGCTCGAGTTTGACCATCGCTGTAGGGAACATTTGTGCTGACCCGCCAGTCCTGTGCAAATACACTCACCAAAGGCACCTTGTACTTTTGGGAAAATTTATCTACTAACCCATAATTGCGGTTTAAGAGTGACCCAACAATGACAGTACCCACTAACTTATTCTTGACTTTGATAGGATAAACAGCCATACCAAGCAATCCGGCTTTTCCTCCATCAATGTCGTAGGTACCCTGTGGGGAGGGTCGCTGAGATTCAGAAAGATTGTGAGTTGCTTGTGTTTGTAAACCGATATCGGCTTGTTTCTGTAGCCCTAGACGTTGCAGTAATTCTCCTTTCAGTAACTCTATACCATCTAATGGATGTCCAGTTCTCAGGGCATCTTTGACGATGGGAATATCTCCTAGATAAGTTCCTAATGGCAAAGACACTGAGCGGTATCTTTGTTCTGTTAAGGCTTTAGTTAAATCTGGTAGAGGTGGGTTACTAGATGTATCTGCATCCAGAACTTTAATATCTTGAGCAACTATCCTACCTTGACTATCAGTGAAAATTTGAAAATTTTTGTTGACTTCAGGATCTGGACCGTTCTCAATTTTGAGAAAATCTTGTAGCAAGTCGCGATGCGCTAACACCTCTTTAGGGTTACTCAAATTTACCTCAGTTGCCTGTATGAGCTTAGCTAACTGTTCCGCTTTGACTTGACTATCTACCTGTGTCCCGAGAACATACTCTTCATCAAAGGCTTTACCTTGCTGTTGCAGAGATTGCTGTAAGTCGCGTATCGTCTGTGCCTTGTCAAAAGCGATCAGTCCATGAGTTACGGCAATTACAGGCAGAGCTGTACTACTGAATAAAAGAATCGTAAGCTTAGTGCGAAAGCTTAAATTTTCCCATGTTTGACGCAGGTGCTGCCAAGCACGACGAGAATTAGGTTTGGGTTTTAGATCTGGTGGTAAAGCTGTTCTCTGCGGCTTGCTATTTTCTTCTAGTTGAATATCAGGCTCAGATTCATTCCGCTCAAGGCGATAATTTAGCATGTTTGTTATCCTAAGTTAATCAATTAAAGTGTCTTTTAGATAGGGGAAATTCATGAATAGCTCCTACATGACTTTAAATTGACCGACGCTGGCTTGGAGTTGTTGGGCGACAGCGAGTAGCTCCTCAAATGAGGCAGACACTATGGTGGCTTCAGTTGAGTTCTTGTTAGCGATCGCTGCTACACCAGTAATTGTTTGAGTTACAGTCTCAGAGGATTGCGACTGAACCACAGCTGCCTGAGCGATCGCTTCTACTAAGGCACCAATCTGGGTACTAGCTGCGGTAATTTTGTTCAAACTATTACGGGTTTCATCCACCAGTTTGGTGCCAGTGACAACCTGTTCGGTTCCGGCTTCCATCGCTGCCACCACTTCATTTGTTTCTGCCTGAATGTCTGCTACTAGCGCTTCGATTTCTACCGTAGCTGCGGCTGACTGCCGAGCTAGAGCGCGTACTTGGTCGGCAACAACAGCAAAACCGCGTCCTTGTTCTCCAGCGTTAGCAGCTTCAATAGCAGCATTGAGTGCCAACAGGTTAGTTTTGTCAGCAAACGAGCCAATTAGGTTCACAACCTTAGAAATCTTTTGTGAAGATTCACCCAACCGCTTCACTTTCTTCGCCGTTTGGGCAATAGTTTCCCGAATTGTGACAATCCCCTCCACTGTCCGGTTCATCGCAATATCACCTGCTGCTACGGTCTGATTTGCCTGTCTCACCACAGCTTCAGCCTGTTTGGCATTAGCGGCAACGGCGCGAATCGAGTCAGACATCTGCTGAATTTGTGTGAGCGCCATGTCTATCTCTTCAGCTTGCCGCAAGGTTTCTGCTGATAGCTCAGCAACAGAGGCTTCATTATTACTGGTCGTTGCTGCCACTGCTCTAGCTACCGCTTGCACTTGAGTCACGATTTTGCGGAGGCTTCCTACCGTGACGTTATAAGAATCTGCCACTGTGCCAATTTCGTCATCGGTGACACTAGCGCGGATAGTCAAGTCACCCTGACTAACTGGTTCCACTTCCATCAGCAGCTCCAGCGCTCGTTGTTGCAGTTGTTCTTTCGCCACCTTTTGCTGTTCTATCAACGCTGCTAGGTCGAGGGCATAGCCCATTTGAGTTGCTATCTGCGTGAATAAGTCAATTTCACTCTGCTGCCAAGTGCGTGGACCAGAACATTGGTGGGCAATCAATAGACCCAGGAGTTCGCCACCTCGCATAATCGGGGCGACCAAATTTGCCTTCACAGCAAATGCTTCTAGCTGTTTAATGTGGCATTCTGTGAGTCCGGCATTGTAGATGTTATCAGTTGCCTTGACTCGACCTGCGCGATAGCGTTCAGCATACTGTTGGTGGAAGCAGGGGTCATCGATTTGGGAATTCATCGCAAGAGGCCAACCGGGAACGACTGATTCGGCAACAATCGTCTTAAGCCATTTGTCGGTCAGACCATAGATAACAACTCGGTCGGCATTGAGAGCTTGCCGAGCTTCTTCTACTGTTATATTGACAGTATCTTCAAAGCTTGTACAGCGACCAATTTTAACAGTAATCTCCCTCAGCATCTGCAATCGCTCGGTTTCAGCTGATTTTTGCTCCAGCAAACTCACCCGGTCTAACAGGAGTCCAACTTGGGTTGCTAACTGTGCCAGGAAACTGATTTCGTGTTGCTGCCAATCATGAGGAGCCGAGCAGTGATGTGCAATCAGTAAGCCGAAGAGTTGCTCGTTCTTCAGAATCGGCGTCACCAAAGTTGCCTTGATTTGCAATCGCTCCATTAATTTCAAGTGTTGTGGGTCAAAACCTGCCTCAAACACATTATTAGTTGGAACAATCCGACCTTTTCTATAGGCTTCGATCAATTGGGAACTGATACAGGGGTCCTCAATCTTATCCCCAAGGGAACAGGACCAATCGGGTAGAACAGATTCGGCTGCGATGTACCCACTCCAGTTCGCTTTAAAGAGATAAACAACGACTCGATCTGCGTTCAGGATTTCCCTGGCTCCTGTAACTGCCTGATGAAAAACTGGCTCTACATCTTGAGATTGATTGATCCCGTAGCTAGCAATATCTGCATATAGTTTTTCTTGGTAAGAGTAGCGTTCTTTACGACGGGTTTGTTCTTTTAAAAACTCCTCGCTAAGCAGAATGCTGTCAGCCATCTGATTAAAAGTGGTAGCGAGCTTCCCGATTTCATCAGTACTCATTACCTCAGCTCGGACTTGGCGATCGCCACCAGAAAATTCCTGAGTTGCTTGTTGTAATTGCTGTACAGGTTTGGCAATTGCCTGCCGGAGAACCGTTGCCAAGAAAACTATTGCGCCCAATCCCAACGCAGATAACAATAGCTGGATTGATAAGTTATCTTTGAGTAAGTTATTGAGTTCTGTTTCTGGTGTTCCCCGCACTAAAATAGCTATTGGTTCGCCATAAGCGTCAAGCACAGCTTTGGCAGCTAAGGTATAAGTCTGACCGTTCACATCCATCCGTTTGGTAATCGATAGTCCCCGCGCTCGATCTGCCGCCTCTAGTAAAGATGCATCGGGCAATCCTACATTAAGTTGGGGTCGCCCTTGAACAATGTCTAGAGCTATAGCAAGGTCGAAATCTTTAGCAGATTTACGTAAATAAACTGCGCTATAGCCGCCAGCAAGAGCGTTTTGAGTCTCATCAACAATTGGCAATTTGCCATTGACAATATCTCCAGCAACGAGAGCCCCAATAACTTGACCTGTACTCAGATCGAGCACTGGAGTGACTACATAGCGGATTAAGGCATCTTGTTTAGCTATGCCTGGGAGTAAAGTTGGGGACTCTTTTTTCAGTTCTGCTCCATTAGCAATAGCACTAGTTTTGATTTGTTGGGAGGTGAGAAAAACTTGCCTGACTAGACCACCAGGATTAAAAATTTCCCCTTGTCGGTCACGATTGGCATTGGCAATAATCCGTAAATCTGGTCCGACTAGAGTCGCATATTCAATATTCCGAGCCTCGGTCTCAGCTTGAAAAGTTTGCCTTAGCTGATTTTTTAAACTAGGAGGTACGGGTTTACCTTGAGCAGCAGCTTTGGCAGCAGCAATGACGATTGGGTTTCTTGCTTCACCGCGAAACCCAAGTTCCATTTGGTTAAGCTTGATGTTGTAGTTAACATCCGTTAAACTCAATTCTGCTTTAGATTGTTTGAGCAGTTGGGTTCGTCCTTCTGTGATAATTAACACTGCCCCAACACCCACAATTCCTCCCAAAACAAGGAGGTTCACCAAAGGAATGAGCTGAGACTTTCTATTAATAGAAAGGTTATAAAACCACTGCAAGAAAGAGTTTCTGGATTTTTGTCTATTAGAAGTGTGACTTTGTATTTCTGGTAATGGTGACTCTAATTCTAAAGTATTGACATTGATATCAGATGCTTTAGGATGGTAATCCAGCATTGTTTTTTCCTTGCTAAGTTTTCAATATAGACCTATCAACTATTACGGGAGGCAGCGTAAGCCTTCAGAAATCGAGCGTCGAATAGTCTACTCATATCTGGTTCTTTTTGGTTTATTCCACTTTTGACCAAGAATTTGCTGAGTTTTTCAGCGGCATAAGGTAAAGAAGACATATCGTTACCAGGCTCAAAAGCTTTCAAGTTCTCTGTCAGACTAAAAATCTTAGTTCCAGCATCATAATCTTTGTATTCTGCAACTGAAACTCCAGCTCTTTCAGCCATAATTTCACATGACTTTTCTGGATGATTGCGAATGTAGTCTAAGGTGTCAAACCAGCTATTTACTAGAGCTTGTACATCTTGAGGTCTTTTTTCAATCAGTTGACGACTGACCGATATGTGATCGGAGATTGCGCCCGGAAATTCTCTGGAACTAAACAACTCCTTACTGCCAGGACGCAGGAGAGCCTTAGTTGTAAAAGGAGCAAAAACCCCTACGGCATCGACCTGTCCAGCCAAAAACGCTGCTGCGGCTTTTCCTGTTTCTAGAGGTTGAAACTGAATATCTGCCTGGGTTAAGCCAGCTTTCTCTAGACCTAGCAGTAGGAGAAAGTGATCGACTGTTCCTGGTTCGGCAGAAACTTTCTTTCCTTTTAAATCAGCAATGCTATTAATTCCTTCCCTCACAATGATTTTGTCGTTACCAGTTGAATTGTCGTTGACCAAGATCACAACTTGATCTGAACCACTAGCAACGGCACTAATCGTATCATTCAATGTTTGACTATTAGCATCTATCTTGTTAAAAGCTAGTGCATTAATTGAATCTAAATAGCCATCAAACCATCTTAGATCGATGTTACTTTTGTTCTTTTCAAATACACTTTCTACTTGAGCTACCTGTAAAGGCAGCCAACCAGGCCAGGTGCTAAAACCAAGTCGAATTGGTATACCACTGGAAGCATTAAGCGAGGTAGATTGTTGAGATGAGGCGCAACTCACTGTGACAACTAAACTTGCTAAAAATATTGCAAATAAAGGCAATAGTTTACGGATTTTCATGGGAATTATTTTTCTTAACTCACTTTGAATTGACCAACGCTAGCCTGTAGCTCTTGTGCTACAGCAAGCAGTTCCTGAAATGAGGCAGATACCATAGTGGCTTCGGTTGAATTCTTGTTAGCGATCGCTGCTACACCAGTAATAGTTTGAGTCACAGTCTCAGAAGTTTGAGATTGAACCACAGCTGTCTGAGCGATCGCTTCTACCAAGGCACTAATCTGGGCACTAGCTGCGGTAATTTTGTTCAAACTACTGCGAGTCTCATCTACCAGTTGAGTGCCAGTAACAACCTGTTGGGTTCCAGCTGCCATCGCTGCTACCACTTCCTGAGTTTCTGTCTGAATCTCTGCCACCAGCGCTTCGATTTCTGCTGTTGCTTCTTGTGACTGTTGAGCGAGCGTTCCTACTTCATCAGCAATCACTGCAAAACCGCGACCTTGTTCCCCAGCGCGGGCCGCTTCTATTGCGGCATTGAGTGCCAGCAAGTTAGTTTGATCGGCAAACGCATTAATCAGTTTCACCACCTTAGAAATCTTTTGCGAAGATTCACCCAACCGCTTCACTTTTTTTGCAGTTTCTGCCACTGTCTCCTGAATTGCCACAATCCCGTCTACTGTCCGGTTCATTGCGACATCACCTGCTTCTACGGTTTGATTTGCCTGTCTCACCACAGCTTCAGCCTGCTTGGCATTAGCAGCAACAGCGTGAATCGAGTCAGACATTTGCTGAATTTGTGCCAGCACTAGGCTGATTTCTTCGGCTTGTCGGGAGGCTTCAGTAGATAGCACCTGCACAGAGGCTTCATTGCTATTGGTCGTTGCTGCCACTTGTTGGGCTGCGGTTTGTACTTGGGTAACAATTCTACGTAAGCTACCAATGGTGGCATTATATGAGTCTGCCACCGTGCCGATTTCGTCTTCAGTCACGTTGGCACGGATAGTCAAATCTCCGCGACTCACCGGATCGACCTCCATTAGTAATGCCAAAGCACGTTGCTGCAGAGTTTCTTTTTGTTGGCGTTGCTCTAGCGAATTCCTCTCTGCTGAAGCCCGTGCTTGTTCTAACTTTTCTAAGAGACTGGCACGGTCTAAAGTCACTCCGATTTGTGTTGCTAACTGAGTGAAGACATCAATCTCATCCTGCTGCCACATTCGTGGTTTGTCGCATTGGTGAGCAATTAATAAGCCGAATAACTGATTGTCTCTCACAATTGGTGCTACCAAGTTGGCCTTCACAGCAAATTGAGACAAGGTCTTGAGGTAACAATCATTGACCCGTGGTTCTTTGTAAACATCATTAATTCGGGTAACTTGACCTTGGCGATATCGTTCTACCTGACCTTGCCTCAAGCAGGCATCATCAATTTCAACGCCCAAAGACTGCGGCCAACCTGAAGCAACTGATTCAGCAATGACAGTTCCCTTCCAGGTAACTGGATCGAGACCATAAACCACAACTCGATCTAAGCCAAATCCTTGTCGGATACTTTCAACAGCTGTATTGAGGATATTTTGTAAGTCAAGAGATTGAGTGAGGCGGAGGGTAATGTCCTTAAGCAAGCTTGCTCGCTCAGCCTCAACTTTTTTTCGTTCCAAGAGAATCACGCGGTCAAGAATCAATCCTAGCTGACCAGCAGCTCCCGCCAAAAAATTGATTTCATGCTGCTGCCAAAAATATGGTCCTAAGCAGTGATGGGCAATGAGTAAACCGAAGAGCTGACCTTCGCTCACAATTGCTGTGACTAAATTGGCTTTAATCTGCAAACGTTCCATCAACTTAAGATGATCTGGATGAAAACCAGCCTCGAAGACATCATTGGTAGGCACAACCCGACCATTTCTGTAAGCTTCAAGCAGTTCCTCTCCAATGCAGGCATCTTCGATCTGCTCATTGAGGGCAACAGGCCAACCAGGTAGTACAGATTCAGCAGCAATGTATCCAGTCCAATCTGGGTTGAAGCGATAGACGACAATGCGATCGGCGTTAAGTACTTCCCGGATGCCTTTAACCGACCGCGCCAGAACAGCCTCTAAACCTTCAATTGTGCGGGAGGTAGCAATTTCAGCAAATAAGCGGGCTCGTTCAGCTTCAGATGTTTGATTCTCAAGTAGAGTTTGAATTTGGTCTGCCATCCGGTTAATGTTGAATCCCAGAGTGGCAAGTTCGTCTTCTCCTGTTACGGCAATGCGGGTGAAGAGTTCCCCTTGCCCCAATTTTTCTACAGCATCAGTTGCAGCAAGAATTGGTCGAGTGGCTCGGTTGACCAGGTAGGCAGCGATCGCACCTACTAGCAAAGCTGCCAGCACAGTGCCAATCCCTAAAGTTAATAGCAGCTGTCTTGAGGCGGCAAATCCCACTGCTGTAGGTTGGATAACGACAGCACTCCAGTTTAACCCTGCTGCTCCTGGAAGTCTACCAGCGGGAGCGTAGGACACTATATAATCCTTGCGGTCAAGCTGAGAGAAATCTACTGTACTACCAACTTTGTCTGTTGCTTTCAATTGAGCAGCGTGAGGGAAAATTGACTGAATATCTAGATTCGTATAATTCGTCGGTGTTGATACGACAACTTTTCCATTTTGGTTAAGCACAAGATCTGCATAGGAGATAGATCCTTGAATTCCCCTCCCTAAAGCTTTTGCTTCTAACTCAAAAGTTCCACTGAGAGATCGCACCAGCGTTTGTGTTCGTACAACACCAATTGTTTTACCTGTTACCGGATCAATGATAGGTGCAGCAACAAAGATGCAATAACCTTGTCTTGGTATGACTGACTCCCTTGGAGGGGTAATGACAGGACGATTGGTTTTTAGAACCGCTTTAAAATAGTCAATCTTGCTAAAATTAGCAGGAATTTTCCCAGTTCCAGCGCCTACAAGTAAGCGACCGGAAAGATCAGCAACAGCAATCGTGTAATAACCCTCCTTATTACTCATGAATTGAGTTAGTGCTGCTTCCTTCTCTTGTACCGAGGTGGCTGCTCGCACGCGAGGATCGTTGAAAATCCTCAATTGAGAGAGGGTTTGAATATCTCTATAGCGCTCAATAGTGAAGCGGTCGAGAGTATTTGCTATGTAAAGCGCTTGGGATGTTTGTTGATTGAATGTGTCTTGAGTAATTTTTCTATTTGCCAAAACATAAGTAGTAGCACCAATTGCTAAGACTGGAATTGTACTCAGGGCAACTGCCAAAGCTGTAGTCTTGACTCTCAAGCTGAGTCTTTGCCACCAGCGAGGAGAGTGTGCTTGACGATTTGTAAGCATCTGCCCATGGACAAACAGGTTCTCTATGTCTGATTCTTGGTGTTCTTTTTTGTCTATTGACTGTATCTGCTGCTGGTCAGAAATTATTTGAGAAAAAAATTGTTCATCAGGTGTCACTTGATGCGTGGCTTTATTAGGTTCAGGAGAGGAAATCATATTAGGAGGGGGAGAGGGGGGGAGTGGGGGAAGAAGACTGAATTCTTGCTCCTAGCTAGGGCATAGCAGCGAGGATAGATCTGCTATCTAGAACTGTGAGAATTTCGCCATTTGATTTCAGCCAAAGACCGCGCAAAAATGGCACGAGTTCAGGGGTGACAGAGGCAGGTGGTGGTGATTGAATTGCATCTAGATTGAGCCATTCCATATCTTCCACCTGGTTGACGACTAGCCCTAACAGTTTTCTATTGGCAGTTTGCGACGCTACTGCCTGTCTGTTTGGCATGAGCTGTGTCTCAGAGATCGCGATGGCTGTGTAGCTTGAGTGATTGGTTGCATGTTGGTACAGCGGATCGAGTCCGATCAACTGTCCCAGATCTACCATCCACAAAACCTCACCCCGCCAGTTGTGAACTCCCATCACCCAGGCTGGTAGGTTAGGGATTGGCACAATTTCGTGAGTTGCTATAGTAATCACTTCTGTAATCTGTTGCACAGGCAACAAGACGGAAGTATCAGGCACAAGTCGAAACCGCAAAAAGGGTAAGTTGGCGGAGGACTGTCCAACTTCTGCTGTTGGGTTTGTATTTGATGGAACGAGAATACCACCAGGCAAAAAATCAGATTTCATCAGCCAATCTCCTGTATTGTTTTGGCATAGCGCGACCGCCTTAATCTTGCAGCAATTGCTTGACGACTCGTAGCAATTGTTCTTGGTCAATTGGTTTAGCTAAGTAGGCATCTGCCCCCTGCTTCATACCCCAAAACTTATCGATCTCGGTACCCTTAGTTGAACAAATAACGACGGGAATCTTTTTCGTCTCAGCTTCAGCTTTAAGGTCACGACAGAGTTCAAATCCACTGCGACCAGGCAGTACAACATCTAAAATGATGACATCTGGTTTGTGACTCAAAATTTTTGCCAAAGCTTCATCAGCGCTACCAGCAGTCTCGACATTTAAGCCACCCCGCCGTAGACAGTGACTGAGAACTTCTTTCTCTGTAAGGGAGTCGTCAACAACTAAAGCCGTACTCATGGATTAACCTCTAAAAACTAAAGTTATTAAATAAAATGCAGCGCGATAAGTTAGTGTAAAAGCACCTAAGCGTTTCCTACATTACTAAAGAGCTATTGTTTAAGTACTGACGTACTGTCTCTAAGACTATTTCTGCATTAATTGGTTTGCTCAAAAAACCTGAAGCTCTAACCAATTTTGCCCGAACTCGATCGATGATGCCGTCATTTCCTGTTAGGATAATGATTGGGATGTCACGAAAAGCCGAAACCTTACGCAACTGGGTGCAAATCTCATAGCCGTTGGTATTTGGCATGACCAAATCTAGAAAGATCAAATCAGGCTTGCGGATCAAAAGAGTGGCGATCGCCCGGAGCGAGTCTTGAATTGCAACAAACTGATAGCCTGCATCTGTCAGAATCCTTTCCATACTTTGACAAACTAAAGGACTGTCATCTACACAAGCAATGATTGGTCCTTGAGGATTCACCGGAGAAATTGATGACTTTCCTGGTGAGACGGGAGCAACTGGTGCTGCTAAATCAGGAATGTCAGTTAGCTCTACTAATCCAGCTTGGATGTAAGGCAAGAGCGAATGGGTGACAGATACCACATCTCGCTTCATCTTTACTGCTAAATCTCGCAAGGTACCCTGTCCATCGAGTAGAGTTGTTAAAACTTGGAAAAGCGAAGGTGAGGTTCGGCTCTGGAGTTGCTCCGGCTGCTGAATGATGGGGGCTCGATTGGGAGAGCGATCGGCAATTTTGGCTTCACACCAAGCAGCCCAGCCTCGCTTCACTTCTGTAATCAACTGTTCAGAATCGAGAAACACGAGCTGTGGCAGTGATAGATTCTCTGGTGTAGACTGATAGGTCACATGCATTGCTTGAGTCACATCAAACAACACTTCAGTGACAATCGACACAACTACTTTCGCTGCTTGCTCTCTGCTAAGTTTTTGCTGTTCCATCCATAAGTGTAATAGCTGATATTCCCAACAAATATTGAATGAATTAATAGAATGATTGGTAGAAAGACATAACTTATCTATATCTATTTGAGGCCAATAAGTTAGTAAATTCCTTCGCCATCTCCTAACTGGGTGAACACCGCCAGTAGCATACAGAATCCGACCGAGAAACATGTAGAAAATCCATGTCTGATCTAATGGACCTTTCAGTAGCACCTGTCCGCTAAATTGACCTTGCTTTAGAGCGGTAAACTGACCAAGAAAATCACCGCTATTGATAGAAGTTAATGTCATCACTTTCTTTCTTTTCCTCCATAGATCTATTGCTATCTTTTAATGCTAAACATTTCAATTATTCATTTGAGCTTGAGAATAGTTTGCATGGTATCTTTAGAGCTGTTGTTTGCATTTTCATAGAAAGTGACTGACCTAATTCGCTTTCTTTTTAACAAATAAGGTTGAGATAAACTATCAATGATGACTGAGTATGATTGAAAACTGAGATCAGAGTAGTTGTTGATTGAAGACCGAAGACTTGCAACTGTCTTAGCCAGAACAAAAATTCCGATTTGCATTGATCATGGCATTGCATTCCATAGTCAAGAAACCGTATTCATACTGAACTTAAAAACACTTTCCCCTCTTCTCTCCCCCGCTCCCCCCGCTCAAGAACAGCTCTCTTCTACTCCCCCCGCTCTCTTCTACCGTGGTGCAACAGCGTAGCGAATCAATTGAGCAAGTCTTTGGCGCAGAGTTTCTAAACCGAGACGTTCACCAGCTGAAATAAACACTGCTTGAGGAAATTCCTCTTGGGCTAGAGCTAGGGTGTCGCTATCGACTTGATCAATTTTGTTCAACGCTACTAGCGCTGGACCAGGAGTCACTGGCATTTCTGATAAAATGCTCATAACTGAACGAATCTGACTTTGCCAGGCAGGATGTGATAGGTCCACCACATGGAGTAGAGCATCGGCTTCTGTCACTTCCTCTAACGTGGCACGAAAGGCGTCCATCAATGAAGCAGGCAATTCGTGAATAAAGCCTACCGTATCTGTCAACACAACTTCTAATGGTTTGCTTGTGACAGCATCGGGAATGACGAGACGGCGCGTTGTCGGATCGAGAGTTGCAAATAGTTGGTCAGCTGTGTAAACTTCAGCATTAGTTAAAGCATTCAGCAGGGTAGACTTGCCAGCGTTCGTGTAACCAACTATCGCCACTGATGGAACTTCCCGATGTTGTCTATGTTGCCGTAGGCGCGAACGATGGGCTTGTAGCTGGTCAACTTCCTGTTGCAACCGGGCAATCCGGCGTCCAATGGCGCGACGTTCGGTTTCTAGTTTTGTTTCACCAGGTCCGCGCGTGCCAATACCACCGCCTAGACGTGACATCGCTTGCCCTCTGCCAGTCAGTCGTGGCAGCATGTACTCTAGTTGAGCGAGTTCTACTTGCAGTTTACCAGCACGGGACTGGGCACGTTGGGCAAAAATATCTAGAATCACCTCAGTCCGATCTACCACTCTTAACCCAATTTGTGTTTCTAAGTTACGGACCTGAGCTGGTGAGAGGTCGCGATCAAATACAATTAAATTAGCTCCTATTGTCTGGGCACTAAGAGCAACTTCTTGCAGCTTGCCTTCGCCAACAACAGTCTGAGGATGAGGGCGCGATCGCTTCTGCTGCATTGTCTGCAATACCTCTCCCCCGGCTGTTTCTACCAACCGCGCTAGTTCCGTTAGCGTGTCTTGGAATTGTTGCGGTGTGGTGTCATCTGTGATTACCCCGACTAGCAATACTCGATCGCGATCGGCATCCACCTGCCGCGCCACAAACTCTCGCCGAAACTCCGCTTCTAGCCCCTCTACTAAGCCAACAAAATCCTGATTCGTCAGCACATCTAAACTTAGGGGCGGCGACACGTGCCAAGTAGGGAGTTGAGGTATGAGGTTGGCAATATAAGTTTCTTTCACATAACCTGTGGCTCCACGCCCTGCACGGTAGGAGCCAGAACCCGTAATATTTAAGATAACTAGGACGTCCAATCTTTGAAGCGCCATAGCAGTTAGAACTGCTTCTGTGGGGGCTTCCGACTTCAACTGAGTGGCAATGCAGCGAATCCCACTCAGTCGTTCTGCACCGTACCTAGGCAGTTCTAGAGGCGGAATCTGAGTTTGACGCGGCGTACCGACTCCGACACGAATGACTTGTCCTCGGCGGTTGATATATGCGCACACGGGTTGATTGATCTCTGTGCTGATTGCCGCTAGCCTTTGAGCGAATTCAGGCGTAGTGATGAGATCGCCTGGTAGCCGCTGATGATATAGGCGCTGTAGTTGCTTGAGTTGGCTCGCTTTTAGACCTTGAAGATTACCGTAGATAGTTTCGATATAGCGTATACCAGTAGACTGGCTTTCTGAATTTGTTGGTTCTTCTATTTTACAAAGAAGGGGTCAGGATTGCTGGGAAGGAAGATAAACTAAGCGCGAAGCCGACTCGCGATCCGCCGCTTTGTCACGGCAGGAGACTGGCGGTTGTGCGTCAGACGTCCAAGATTCAATCCGCTTGTTTTAAAACCTGGGTACCCTGACCTCCTTGAATGTTTTTGTTGAAAATTTAAGAAACTGAGAGAAGAACAAGACGAGGAGGAATTAGATGAAGGCTGCCCCTGATATGACT
Organism: Chroococcidiopsidaceae cyanobacterium CP_BM_ER_R8_30; assembly: GCA_019244235.1. Classification (GTDB taxonomy): domain Bacteria; phylum Cyanobacteriota; class Cyanobacteriia; order Cyanobacteriales; family Chroococcidiopsidaceae; genus JAFAVL01. The sequence goes on along the minus strand of JAFASY010000146.1, from coordinate 1,160 downwards.
CGCTTCTTCCACCCGGTGCTGCCAGCCAGACAACTAGGGAAGACTCCCGTTTGTATTGAAATAGGGGAACGTCGCTACGTACTCTTTCGTGACCAGCATGGACGTGCTGCCGCTCTCGATGACGCCTGTCCGCACCGTCAAGCACCGCTGTCAAAGGGTTTTGTGCGTTCTGACGGCAGGTTAGCTTGTCCCTACCATGGCTGGAATTTTGATGCCTTTGGTCACGGGCGCAGTCCAGCTCAACCTACACTTACTCATTGCGATACCATTGCCTACCAGCTGGTGGAAAATTATGGCTACCTCTGGCTAGCAGCTAAACAAACCTCTATCAGTGCTCTGACTAAACTTGGTTGGGACGGTTTTGAATTTGCTGGCTCGTTCTCGACACTGTTTAAAGCCCCCCTTCACGTTGCGCTCGACAATTTCTCGGAAGATGAACACTTGCCAAGTGTACATAGTTCTCTGGGATGGGATGAAGGTGGACTCTCACAAGTTTCTTTCAAAGCGGAGACTTTTAGCGAGCGAACCGAAGTGCATTACCAGGGTCCACAACGGCGATCACCCTGGCTCCCATTTTTGGGAGTTAAGGCAGGGGACCAATTCCACAATGATTGGATCACCCGCTTTGATCCAGTCCACGCGGTTTTCACCATGTTCTGGGTAGAGCCTAAGACTGGCAGGCAACGCCCTCTGATTACGCGAACAGCAATATTTATGGTTCCTGAAACATCAAGCCGTACACGCTTTCACACCTTCGTCTTCTTCAAGATTGCTAATAAGTCATTGTTGCATCAGTTTGTTCCTGTCGTTCGCTGGGCTTTGTTGCAGGCAGGCCGCAGAGAATTAGCAGCAGATGCCAGCTTTATTGTTAACGTAGCCGATACCCCGCTTGAGTTGGAAGGGATGCATCTGGGGAAATTTGACAAACCAGTCATACACAATCGTCGGCTGCTTCAGTCGATCTACTATGGTGGCAAAGGAGAAACTTAACGTTGCCCATTATGGCCTAGAGAGTAAACTACCCCCACTAACCGCATTCGCGGTATAGTGGGGGCTTTTCAGTAGCCCTGATATGGTCTAACAAATTGCAAGACAATATCGAACCTCCAAGCGGGTTTACATGCGCCGCTCCAACAATTCCGACAAGTTTTATAACTTGA
>JAFASY010000207.1 GCA_019244235.1 Chroococcidiopsidaceae cyanobacterium CP_BM_ER_R8_30 | reverse complement strand
TCAGAGGCGGAATCCTGAAAGGAAAAACTAGAAAATCCCAAAAAGTGCTTCTTGGGAAGCTTACACCATACTGCAAGAGGTGTACCGTTAAACACACCACCCTCAAATGTCGACCAGCTTAACTTTTATCTCAATTTAATCATTCTTCATCTACCTCAGCACCATTTTTGTTACTATCAAGCTGAATCAGATGAATGTGCTTGTAACCCAACTTAATTTCAAACTCATCACCCGGCTTTAATCCCATTAGCTCGGTGTAGGCACTCCCAATGACTATTTGACCGTTTTGATGCACTGACACGCGGTAAGTTGCCTCTCTTCCGCGTCCATCCTTGGTCGACTTTGGTTCGAGAGTGACTCCTTTAGCTTCGAGGACTGCATCATAAAATTCAGCTAAATTGGTGCGAGTCTCGCCATCTTTAGTCACGGTGTAGTAACCGCATTCTCTAGCTAGTTCGCGCTTAGATAAATTGCTTGTCTTTATCTTTTGCAGTAGTGCTTTACCTGTCAATGGAGCTGTTGCTGTTTGTACCATTCGTGTTTCTCAAATTCAATACATACTATTTTTAGTATAGACGATATCAAGCTTGTAGAGATTCCACAAATCTACAGATGATCAGATTTTGTTAAATAAAATGCTCTGTAGCATCTGTTATAAGTTGATTGTCATTTGGATATTGCTCATCCATTGCTAGTTATCCTAAAAAAGCAACAAACTCTCCTGTATTTTCATCATCCTACCAATTGCCTGACCAAACTCTTCAAAGACAACGGCAACGTGTTCGTTAACAGCATGATGCAGTTCTCGGTACGCCAGAGTTCCAACTGCCTTTTGGAAACACCTCTTTCCACGCCTGCTTACCGAGCAATTCATCTCGGGTTTTCTGCAAAAGCCATTCAGCTTGCTTATTAACGTAGGTGTAGCACCACTGCTGGTCAAAGGCAACAGCGAATCAGCCCGCAGCGAACTCAGTCACTCAAATCCATCAAGTCCTGGTATCATAACATCAGCCAGAAGCAGATCGGGTAACTGGTAACGAACAGCAGCCAAAGCAGTAGCTCTAGACTATCTATCTATATGCATATATATCAGCCTACCTTGAGACGGAATTCTTCTGGTTTAGCCTCTAATTAATCAGCGAAAGAAAGCTCAAAGCTAAGCTAATACTGAAAATTCTATGTCCCTATAAAGAAATGTCAATTAACTAGAATAGAAGAAGATCAGAAAGTTTTGGAATTGAGAGAAATGAAAGTAAAAGCGCTCTTCAAAAGAGCAAGAGAAACCAGAGTGATGAAACTGGTTTATGGGGTGGTCGCTACATTAGGAACTGTCAGCGTACTTGGTGGAATAACTCAAGCTGTCCAAGCTCAACCTGCCCTAAACCGCTCTCCACAACTCATAGCTCAAGTGAACACTCTTAATGGCTCTCCTCTTCCAGCCGGTGGTGGTATCTCTTCGGGCAGCTTCACATATCCAGGTGGAGGCAGCTTCTATCGTGGCAATCTTAATAGCGAGGGCAACGGTAACTACCAAGGAAGCTTGTATCCACAGCGGGGCGGAATTTCTCAAGGCACCTTCTATTACCCAAATTCTGGCGGTAATTTCCACGGACTCTTCTATAATCCGGGTTCGGGCAAGATTATACAAGGCAATTTTTACAACCCAGGTTCTGGTAGCATCAACCAAGGAACTGCCTATGCCCCGCTTCAAGGCAATCCATATTATTATCCAACTCCTAGCGATGTTTACCCAGGCTATTATGGTTATGATCCTAGGCTTCGCTGCTATAACCAAGCAGATTTACATGACTGGGGAGTTGGTTGCTTTAGTCAACGGGACTATAAGCAAGCAATTGAGTATTATACTCAGGCTATTAAAAAGAATCCTAAACTTATCAACGCCTATAATAGAAGGGCTCTGGCTCGCTTCATCTTAGGAGATAAGCCAGGGACAATTGCAGATTTAAGAAAAGCCGCTTCTCTATATTTAGATCGGGGAGATAAGGGTGCTTACCAACAGACACTCGAAACTATCAGAGAGGTTCAAGCTGATAAGCAGATTGGTAGTACTACTAGTACTAATAGATAGAGGAATCGAAATTTTCTATCTGTAAGAGACCCATTCTCGCATCACCGCCGTGACCTTTCTCAGATCTTCTTCCGTAATCACATAGGGAGGCATTGTGTAAAGCCACTTATCAACGGGGCGCAGCCACACCTCACGTGTTCGTGCAAAATCTTGCAAGCCTTTGAGGTTTGCTGCTGAATTGAATTCAAACACTCCTATGGCTCCTTGCACCCGTACATCGCGCAGGGAGGAACCTGTAACCCCGATCAATTCCTCTTTCAGGACACGTTCGATGGCAGCGATCTTTTCCAGGTAGTTCTCGCGTTCAAATAGTTTAATGCTTGCCAAGGCGACGGCACATGCTACCGCATGTCCCATGTAGGTAGGACCATGCATGAAAGCATATCCCGGTTCGTTGCTCATGAATGCATCGAACACCCGACTAGTGGCAAGAGTTGCGGAAAGTCCAAAATACCCTCCGGTCAAAGCCTTGCTGAGTATCATGATATCGGGAGTCACACCAGCAAGATCGGCTGCAAACATCGCGCCAGTACGTCCGAAGCCAGTTGCTACCTCGTCAAACACAAGGATGATGTCATATTCATCGCATAGCCTTCTAACCTGCAACAGATACTCTGGAGGATAGAAGCGGAAACCACCAGCTCCTTGAAATACAGGCTCAAGAATCATTCCTGCAATTTGAGACGCTGAAGAAGAAAAAAGTTCTGTAAGCTGGCGCAGAGATTCCTGGCACTCTGGTGATTCGGCGCTTTCTCCGTCAGGCGCAGCAACAAAATACTGCGGCAGCAGCGTTCCCTTAAAGAGCCGATGCATTCCTTCATCATCATCGCTCACAGACATTGCTCCTGTCGTATCCCCATGGTACCCTCCACGAAGAGCGACAAAGCGGCTCTTTTCCTTTACGCCCCTGTTGCGCCAAAACTGAATCGCCATTTTGAGGGCAACTTCAACACCCACTGAGCCGCTATCGGCAAAAAACACATGGTTCAGCCCATCAGGAGTGATGCGAACTAGCTCGTCAGCAAGGCAAAGCGCCGGATCATGCACCAGCCCTCCCATCATGACATGAGCAAATCTGGCAAGCTGCTCCGTTGCTGCCCTATTAAGTACAGGATGGTTATACCCATGAATGACGCACCACCATGAGGAAATTCCATCGATTAGGGCGGTGCCGTCATCCAGGTAGAGTCTTGTCCCTTTTGCCTTTACAACATGGCAAGGAGGGGAAACTGTCTTCATCTGAGCGTAAGGGAGCCAGAGCTTAGGGGTATTATCGGGCATGGACTTAGTGCAAATAGTTGCTAAAAGTCACATCTAATTTTTCAGCAATGCCAGCAATCCAGGTTTCATCCTGCTTAGTATAACTACGGGGAGCATTAGCTCCTAAGATCAGCGCTCCTTGCTTCCCAATCGGCTGACAAATAACTCCTTGAGTATTCTCTGGCAAATAATCAAATTCGATTTTGCCAGGGTAGATCTTCAACGCTACCAGGTAAACGGCTCTTTGTTTTTCTAGCACCCGTTGTAGAATCGGTCCGATTTTGACTTCAGGATTGGCACCCAAGATGCCGCGGCGCAGCAGCACTTTTCCTTCATACCAGACCACAAGCGATCGCGTTACCGTATTTGTGAGTAACAAATGCGATGCCCAAGCCAGCTCTATTTTGACTGGCTCTGGCAAAGTTGGTGCAAGTTCAAAACCCTCCTTTCCAGTCAAGGTGACAGCATCAGGTGATCGCGGTTGTACCTGCTGCCATAATAACCCCGTCAAAATCAACACCGCACTCAAAATTACACCCAACGCATCAGATCGAGCCTGAGAATCTAAAAGCTGGGGTGTTAGCAAACGGTTAACCAGCAGCAACAAACCTGCGAGCCCACCAACCACAATTGGTAAAAGCCGCAAGACACGATTCGGATCAGCTTTAGCCATACTCTATCAGTCTCTTCTCTCCCCCCAGCTCCCCATCACCCCATCACCCCATCACCCTACCTCCCCACCACCCCTACTCCTCCCCCGGTTCAACCACACGTTGAAACAGATAGCCAGTACCTCGTGCTGTTAGGATCAGCTCTGGATTCATCGGATCGTCCTCTAACTTTGCTCGCAACCGCGAAATGTGGACATCAACAACGCGGGTATCAACATGGCGCTCTGGGGTGTAGCCCCACACCTCTTGCAGAATTTCCGAGCGAGAAAAGGCTTCGCCGGAACGGCTAACCAATAACTCCAGTAAGCTAAACTCCATGCCTGTGAGCCGCATCCGCTCGTCACCCTTATAAACCTGCCGCCTGTTGGTATCAATCCTGAGATTGCCCACATGGATCACCCCAGAACTTGGAATCCCAGTTGCCCCAGTTTTTTCCACCCGTCGCAACACCGAACGAATTCTTGCTTCTAGCTCTCTGGGAGAAAACGGTTTGACCACATAATCATCTGCGCCCAATTCCAGCCCAGTGATCCTGTCAGCGACATCTCCTAATGCTGTTAGCATAATGATAGGCACGTCCGATTCTTTCCGCAGTTCTTGACAGACGCCATAGCCATCCAGCTTAGGCATCATCACGTCAAGAACTACTAAGTCTGGTCCCGATTGACGAAAAGTATCTAAAGCTTCTTCGCCATCAGCTGCGGTAACGACGTCATAACCAATCATCGAAAGTCGGGTTTCTAAAATCCGCCGAATACTGGCTTCGTCATCTACTACCAGGATTTTTTCTTTATGACTTTCCAATCTCTTCTAAACTCCTTAATGAAACTTTGCAACCATTAATTTTTAGTACCTCTACTTTTAAGATATCACTCCATTTAATCAGTTTGAAAAGGTTGTGATTCCTACAGATACTGGAATTCAAGCTTTCTTAAGATTTACCTATCTTGAATCTTCTTTAAGAATTAACTAATGCCAAAGCTTCGAACCTACTACGTCTGTAATGAATGTGGTGCCGAGTCTCCTCAATGGTTTGGTAAGTGCCCTGCTTGCAATACTTACAACTCACTAGAAGAACAACTGGAAACAGCAGCAGTACTCCCCAGCCGGGGGGGAGGATTGCAACCCAATCGGCTTAATGGTAAGTCAGCTGGCAAACCAGCTAGACCAAGAGCTGCTCTTACCTTTGCACAAATTACAGACCGACAGCAGGCACGGTGGTTTTCAGGCTACGAGGAACTCGATCGCGTTCTAGGAGGCGGCATTGTTCCTGGCTCTTTGGTGCTGATTGGGGGCGATCCGGGAATTGGTAAATCAACGCTGCTGCTCCAAGTCTCGAATCGATTGGCACAGCAATATCGCATCCTTTATGTATGCGGAGAAGAATCCGGGCAGCAGGTGAAGTTAAGAGCTTCTCGTTTGGGGGTTGATAGTGCAATCAGCGATCACAAAGTACTGGAATTGGATGCTGCTGCTAGAAGTGACGCTACCTCACAACAGACTGGAAAGGGTGCTGGCGCAGACCTCTACATTCTACCGGAAACCGATTTAGAAGAAATTCTGCGGGAGTTGGAATCACTCAAACCCAACGTGGCAGTGATTGACAGTATCCAGACAATTTACTTTCCATCTATGGCGTCAGCTCCTGGCTCCGTTGCTCAGGTGCGTGAGTGTACCTCAGCTCTGATGCAGGTGGCAAAGCGGGAGGATATCACGCTGTTAATTGTAGGGCATGTGACGAAGGAAGGAGCAATAGCAGGACCTAGAGTACTAGAACACCTAGTTGATACAGTGCTGTATTTTGAAGGTGATCGCTTCGCTAGTCATCGCCTATTGCGCTCGGTCAAAAATCGCTTCGGTGCCACCCATGAAATCGGGGTGTTTGAAATGATTGACCGGGGACTGAGGGAAGTCTCCAACCCTTCAGAGCTGTTTTTAGGTAACAGAGAAGAAGTGGCTCCTGGTACGGCAATTGTAGTGGCTTGTGAAGGCACGCGCCCAATTGTCGTGGAACTGCAAGCGCTAGTGAGTCCTACCAGCTATGCTTCACCCCGCCGCTCTACTACTGGTGTCGATTACAACCGTTTGTTACAAATTTTAGCGGTGCTAGAAAAACGGGTGGGGATTCCCTTATCTAAGTTAGATGCTTATGTAGCCTCTGCTGGGGGTCTTTCTGTAGAAGAGCCAGCGGTAGATTTGGGGGTAGCGATCGCTGTCGTCGCCAGTTTCCGTGATCGCATTGTCGATCCACGCACTGTCTTAATAGGCGAAGTTGGGCTAGGGGGGCAAATCCGAGCTGTTTCTCAAATGGAACTACGATTGAAAGAAGCTGCCAAATTGGGATTTAAGCGAGCGATTATCCCCAAAGGTCAAACATTCCCTGATTTAGGCTTGGAAATTATCCAAGTGGCAAAGGTCATAGATGCCATTATTGCCGCAATTCCACCGCAACATCAGCAAGAGGAAGAGTGATTAAACAATTCGCTTGGGACGCCTTCGGCTACGCGCGAAGCGTTTGCGGAGCATGCGCTTCGCTGACGTAATTCCTAATTCGCAACTAAGACCGTTCGATTAACCCTTGGACAACTGACAGTCTAGTACGACGAATTTCTTCTTCAATTAAAAATTGATTCTCTCTATCCATTGATAAATTCCAAGTAAGTGTTGCTGAGTTCCTTCACTGCCAGCTCATAAAACTGCTTCCCATGTTCAGGAGTTGCTAAAGCTGGGTTAGATCCCATTCGTCCATCCGGGTAGCGTTGCCGAAAATCGATTGCTCCATAAATTTTGTGTCCAGTGGCAACCTCTGGCGTGAGGGGAGCTTGTTTAATTGTCTCTGGATAGACATACTGAGTGACAGCTACCTCACTGGGCGTTGCATGGGAGCCTTCTCGATCGCCGTATAACTCCTTTGCCAGCTTGTAAACAGAGCTGCACATAAACCAGTTGCTAACTTGGCACTGCACCTGCTCAGCATGGGGAATATTTAAATCTGTTAGGTGGGCATATGTTTCGGAGAAAGCTGCCTTAAGCGTAGCAATATTGCCACCGTGACCATTGATAAAGAAAAACTTGGTGAACCCAGCCTGACTCAGGCATGTCACATAATCTCGCACTAGCAAAATCATCGTACTAGGTCGCAGGCTGATCGTGCCAGGGAAGGCAGTGTGGTGTAATGCCATACCCACATTAATAGTAGGACCAACCATAGCATGGGTTGATTCTCCCACACCGCGAGCGATCACTTCGGCACAAATTGCATCTGTGCCAATTAACCCTGTTGGTCCATGTTGCTCGGTGGAGCCAATGGGCAGAACAATGCCTTTAGATTGCTCTAGGTAAGCTTCGACTTCGGGCCAAGTACTCAAATGCAGCAACATTATCTAGAGATTAAATGTTTATTAGGATAGATTAACTCTAGCGTCTGCAATCACCCAGGGCGCGAGGACTGGGCGAAGGAATTGTTTTCTAAAACAGCAACTGCCCGTGCATATTGTGGGTCTTTTTGAGTGGCAATCAGTGCAGGGCTATCTGCCAACTGCTGCTGTTGTGCTGAGGTCAAGTCAAGCTTGATGTTTGGTGTAATTCCCTTGTGGTTAATATCTGCGCCATCTGGTGTGAAGTAATGTTCAATGGTAACTGCCACTCCAGAACCATCTGAGAGTGGATGCAGTGCCTGAACTAAAGCTTTACCAAAGGTTTGACTGCCTACGAGGATAGCACGGTGATTATCTTGCAATGCCCCAGATAGAATCTCACTAGCACTGGCTGAATTGCCATCTACTAACACTACCAACGGCAGTTTTGTCAATTGTGTATGGTTGGCTTGAATTTGCTCACTGTTGCCTGCCCGGTCCACTGTACGGACAATGGCACCACTATTTAACCACATGCGGGCAATTGCCACACTTGAATCTACCAATCCGCCCGGATCTTCACGCAAATCCAAAACATACCCGTCAACTTGCTTAGCTTTCAGTGCTGTGATCGCCTGCCGCATTTCTTCAGGAGAGGTAGCACTAAACTCTGCCAATCGGATATAGCCAATGCGCTTATTGCCTTCTTGCTTCAGGTTGTAGCTGACTGTTGGCACTTCAATATCTGCTCGGGTCAGCTTCACATCGAAGTCACTTTGCTGCCGCCCAATTCTTAGCGTGACTGGTGTCCCAACTTTACCGCGAATTAGCCCAGAGACCTCATCAAGACTCATGCCCTGAGTGGAACGACCATTAATTGCCAATAGCTCGTCCCCAGCCCGAATTCCAGCTTTACTAGCTGGCGAGTTCTTAATTGCTTCCACCACCGTTAGCCGCTGGGTTTTGGCGTCCAGTTCCATCTTGATGCCAACTCCAGACAGTTCCCCTGATGTTTGGTCTGTCAGTTCTTGGTACTGTTTGGGATCGAGGAACCGCGTGTAGGGGTCGCCCAACTGTTTTAGAGCAGTGCGAATGGCAGCATAAGCTTGTTCACGCGAGGTGTAGTTGCGACTCAGTAAGCTTTGTCTGGTAGCTTGCCAGTTGACGTGATTGAAGCTGCCATCAACATATTCGCGGTTAACAAGTTGCCAGACTTCATCGACCACAACTTTGGGACTATCCTGGAAAGCAGCACGCACCGAGCGGCACCAGGCAGGACCAAATAGAGACATTGCAGCCGTAGCGACGAATCCTCCAAGGAAGGCAACTTGGAGTGGCGCGACACGTCTTAAATCAAGGGTCATAAATGGAAGTTTCAGCGTGCTTCAAGTGAATTGTCCTCATCCTAGAAACTCATCCCAGGATATACATGCGGAGAAGGTCATGAATCCATCCATGACCAATAGCTAGATCTGACCATGACTTTTGTCATGGTTAGAGCCAATAACATTCAAGATTGATAGAAGTTGTCACTGTTATCGAAGCCTTGATCTCCACCCCAGTCAGGCTGGAAGGAGTTGTCTTGGATGAACTGATCGGAATCGTTGGGCAGGAATTGGTCTTGGGGAGCATCCGCATAATTGTTGGGCGGGAATTGGTCTTGGGGAGGCTCTATATACTCATTGTTAATGTTTTCCACAATCTCCTGAGGTTGTCCCGACCAGCCACCATGGTGACCAAATAAATCCTCTAATCCCTGAAACAGCAAAGCTCCACCCGCTACACCAGCAGCAGTTGTAGCCGCCGATCTCAGGAAGCCAGAGAAGGCACTCGGTTGAGGCACACTAGGGGATACAGGTTGCTGCACGTTCCAACCCTGTTGGGGTACTTGGCTGCCCCCAGCTGGAGCTTGCTGTCCCCAGCCGCCGTCGAGGAAGCTACCACCCGATCTCCTGGAGTCTGTAGGTGGCTGAGCTTGGCGGAGTTGTTGCTCCAGTGCAGCAATTCGAGACTGGGCGTTTTTCAGCGCAACGTCCTGTAATAGGGTGCGCTGAACCAGCAGATAGGCAGCATCAGGCTGACGAGCTACAGCCCGACGAACTAGCTCATCTGCTTCATAATCTTTTTGTCCTGCCGAAGTTCTCACTAAGCTATCTAGCAATGCGTT
>JAFASY010000123.1 GCA_019244235.1 Chroococcidiopsidaceae cyanobacterium CP_BM_ER_R8_30 | reverse complement strand
AGAATTAGCTGAGCAGGGGGCTCCATGCATTGACTGGCTAGGTGATTGTCCCTTGCTGCTGGGGAATAACTGGGCACCTCGTTCTGCCTCTGACCTGCGTACCCGTGCATGCACGCGCAACTTGCTGGAACTCCTCATCCGCCAACGTTTATCCCAGCTCCAACCGATCAAACTTTTAGACGCAACCAAAGTGACCGCTCTGCTGACCAACCCTGAACGGACTGTAGTCACAGGGGTATACCTGCAAGAGCAAGGCGGCACAACTGTAGAGTTACCAGCTCAATTAGTTATTGACGCTAGTGGACGTCATTCTCAGACTCCCCAGTGGTTGAAGCAATTAGAGTACGAGATGCCACAAGAGACTATCGTTAACTCATTCTTGGGTTACTCCAGTCGCCTGTATGAATATCTAGGGAACCGCCCTGATTACAAAGCGCTATACATCATGCCCCAAGCTCCAGCTCACACTCGCGGTAGCGTTATGTACCAAGTGGAGGGTGGTCGTTGGATGGTGAGCTTGATTGGTGTAGGGCGAGACTATCCTCCCTCTGATGAACAGGGATTTCTTGACTTTGCCCAAAGTTTACGCAGTCCAGAGGTTTATCAAGCAATCAAAGAAGGACATTCATGCTCGCCAATCTCTAGCTATCGGGGAACTGAGAACTGCTGCCGCCATTATGAACAGCTATCGCGATTCCCAGCCAATTTCGCTGTTGTGGGAGATGCCGTGTGCGCTTTCAATCCCGTCTATGGGCAAGGGATGACAGTTGCTACCTTGGGTGCTCTCACTCTCCAACAGTGCCTTCAGCACCAGCGTGACTCTCAACAGGGATTAACGGGTTTTAGCCAACGTTTTCAAAAACAGCTAGCTAGAGTGAACAGCACTCCCTGGATGATGGCAACTGGGGACGATTTCCGCTGGTCTACGACAGAAGGCAAAGCTCCAGGGTTGAGCGTCCGCTTGATGCACAAGTACATCGATCAAGTCCTACAACTTGCGAGTGAGCGGGCTAAGGTGTACCGTGTGTTTGCAGAAGTGGTGCATATGCTCAAGCAACCCACTGCCTTTTTCCACCCTAGTATTGTGCTGCAAGTCCTCAAACTGGCGCTTAATCGGGGAAGCAGTGCTACCAACAAGGGACAGCATATCCTTCCCAAACAGCTCGGACTCAGCAGTAATCAATCGAGGTAGTTGATTTTGTCAGTGAAACAAACCGAGTTCTGTAACAGGAGCTACGAGATGAGAAAATGCAGGAGCAGAGCGTTGAGCCGCTCCGGTTGGTCGAGCTGTAGCCAGTGTCTGGCACCTTCAACTCTCTTATAGTTCCACGCTCCCAATACATTCTGATAAGACAGTAGCATCTGCGCCTCAGTCAGATAGGCCTCCCCGCTGCTCCAAACTCCCAGTGTCGGTACTGTCACAGATGGCAGAGCCCACCGCTCAGGTACTGCCATCTCTGGCGCAGCGTTAGCGCGGTACTAGTTGAGCGCCGCCATCAATGCCCCAGAGTGACCTTGAAACCAGAAATATTGGGAAAAAACTCAAAGAATCAGCTCAAAACGGAACTTGTTGCCTCGTTGAATGCTCCATTGAACCTTATTGGTTAATATTGAGGATCACTTTTCAGAAAACCCGCAACCAGTTGTGAGTTAGCCAATGAGCGAAAAGAGCAAGCGACTACTGTAGCAGGAGATGGTAAACTAACCCCTCAGAATCGCAACCGTAGCAAGACTGGCACTGAGACACTTTATGGCTCGTATCCCTACCTTATCCTTCGATCGCGGGACTCTGATTCTACATCCGCCACCGAAAGGAAAAGCCTGGGTGGAGTATGCTACTTGGGATGAGCGAGTCGAGAAGTTTCGTCTCCCTGCTTGGTCTTACCGTCCTCTGATGGAAGCGCTGCAAGCAGAAGGGACAACTTTGGTAGATGAAGCTAAAGGGTTTGAACCTCTGGAACTAGTCCCCAGCCTCGAAATGGAACCCTACCCTCACCAAAGTGAGGCTTTGACGAGTTGGAAACAGGCAGGGCGGCGAGGTGTAGTCGTATTGCCCACAGCTGCGGGTAAGACCTACCTAGCGCAACTAGCAATGCAAGCTACTCCTCGCAGTACCCTGATCGTGGTACCCACCCTCGACTTGATGCATCAGTGGTATGCCCATTTGAAGGCAGCTTTCCCAGATATCGCAGTCGGGCTATTGGGTGGAGGGTCTCGCGATCGCACTCCAGTGCTGGTGGCGACTTATGACAGTGCGGCAATTCAGGCGGAAGCCTTGGGAAATCGCTATGCGTTGCTGGTGTTTGATGAATGTCACCACCTGCCAACAGAATTCAACCGGGTGATTGCTGAGTATGCACTTGCTCCCTATCGCTTGGGATTGTCAGCGACACCAGAGCGTACAGATGGAAGACATGCTGATTTAGACATGCTGATTGGTCCTGAAGTCTATCGTAAAAGTGCAGCCGAGTTAGCAGGGAAGGCACTGGCAGAGCATGATGTGGTGCGAATCAAGATCAACCTGTCACAACAGGAACGCGAACGCTACAACCAATTGATTCAACAGCGCAATGACTTTTTGCGAAGAGCCAAGATCGTCCTGGGCAGTCTTCAAGGTTGGCAGCAATTTGTGCAAGCTAGTGGGCGTTCTCAGGAAGGGCGAAGGGCAATGCTAGCTCACAGGGAAGCCAAGGAAATCGCTTTGGGAACAGATGGTAAGCTGCGAGTGCTAGCGGATTTACTGGCTGAACATTATCCCGAACGCACTTTAATTTTTACGGCGGATAATGCCACAGTCTACCGCATCTCGCAGGAGTTTCTGATTCCAGCGATTTCGCATCAAACCCCAGTCAAGGAGCGGCACGAGATTTTAAAAAGATTTCGGGAGGGAGAATACAAGACGCTG
>JAFASY010000058.1 GCA_019244235.1 Chroococcidiopsidaceae cyanobacterium CP_BM_ER_R8_30 | reverse complement strand
CATCGGCAAATTTCACACTATTTGCCGTACAGACTGAACATCAATGTGACCTGGTGCAAGATCTAAGTTAAATGCAGTTGCACTTGGTTCGTGACACTCCCATCGCCTGAAGCAGATGGGTACTCAAAGGCGGCTCTTTGTAGGTTTCTTTGGTTATCAGGACTTGGATAGGATTAATTCCCGAATCCGCGCAGGATTAAGCTGCTCTATATGTCCAAAAATAGCAGTGGCACCACTTGCTTTCAGAGTTTTCGCATAGGCATCGCGACGCGCTGGCGTTTCCTGTACGTGAGGGGGTAAAATCCCTACTCCAATCCAGCAGCGACTGGGATTGAGTGATCGCGCTCTTTCCACAGTATACATATCAGCTACCGTATCCCCTGCATAGAGAACTGGAATGGAGGAATCAACTCCTTTGTGCTGTTCTATCTGTTTAACTGTTGCTAACAAACCAGTTGGATCTGGTTTACCTGGCGCATCCTCCATTGCTATTAGGATTGGTGAGTGCAAACCGAGACGTGTCGTGAGGACATAGGTGGCAGAAGCGCGAGTTGCACCACTGAAAAAACCCCAACAAATCCCAGCCGCACTAAGCTGCTGCAGATAGCTAGGCTGCAATAGCAATGGTTCATTGCAAATATAGCCCGTCCAGCGATCGGGGTTAGGTCCTCGATACCGAGACTGAAAAAAGGTGACGAGGGCTTGGTAGTCTAGCTGCAAGTGTGATCGCGGCTGTCCTTGAGTCTCAAAGTAACGGAAGATAAGCTCCTGAGAGGCTTCCCAATCGTTATTCCATACACCCTCTGACTTCAGATTATCTATATTTGCCGAGGTTGGGCGATAGGCTCCAGCAGTGAAATGCCCAACCGTATCAGCCAGTGCCCGTCGATAGGAGCCCCCAACATCCCGCACGACGCCGTCAATATCGAATACTACTATGGCTGAGACTAATTGCTGTTCCTGCATCACACTATCGTACAGTAGAGCGGTTGCAACAAGATATGTTTGGTGACTCAACCTGCCTCATCCGGTGAGAAACGATAACCTAGAGAAATAATGAGCCAATAAGACTCAAGGCAACGCCTGTGGAGGCAAGGCGCGACTTCCAAAGAGCAAGCTCAAAGGTCAGCTGGAGTAAAACTCCGGCAGCGCAAGCTCAAAACCTCGTCACAACCCAACTCATGCCCAGTCAGACAAAAAGTGTTACCTGTTTCGACTACCAAGGAGTTTACCCCTGCCCTGTTTGTCGTTTAGGGCAAATCCAAGCCCTGCCTTTGATGGAGGCTATGGCCTGTGGCTTTTGCCACCACATTTTTACTATCAACCTTGAGAAACAACAACTCCAGATGCCTTCCAGCCAACCACCTTTAACTTGGCGTTGGAATGGTAGAAATTGGACAGGTGCATACTTGGAGGGAATGGAGTTAGGTTGGGCCTATTGGCTAGCAGCAGCAGCGCTTATCCTTCTCCCAACAACTTTGATTGGACTGGCAGTCTACGCTTTTCCTCCAACTCCTGATACTCCCTTGTCTTGGGTTCCTGCTGTCTGGGTATGGTTCGCTTTTCTATCACATCTAGCAATTATCGGGTGGTTAGTGGTTGAGTTTTATCAATTTCCCGTGAGAGCGTACCTGAGAGCTATGCGCCGACGGTTATTGGGACGCTGAGTCAATCAGAAGAAAGATAATGCATGGCAGGAAACATCACTTTAGAAACGCATATCGGGTTGTGCTTGTCAAGACCGAGTTGAATCGTCATACTGAACGAAGTTCACGCCAAAAGATTTAGTTCCTTATTTTTTTTTTGCAAGATGCCTGACGCCGATATTTATCCCTACTTTTTAACTCCCCACGATACAAATCCAGAGAAATCCTTGTTTGTGTTTCTACCTGGGATGGATGAATCGGAAAAGCTTGCTTTATACCAAGTCGCTAGTGTAAAAGCCGCTTTCAATGTTCGCTGTTTGGTGATTCAACCTAATGTGATGGAAAGCTGGGATATGCTCTGTGATCAAGTCATTGCTCTAACTCAGGCAGAGCTAAAAACAGTACCTCATCAGTCATCGATTTATCTCTGTGGAGAATCTTTTGGTGGGTGCCTAGCCCTCAAGGTGATGGTAAAAGCGCCTCACCTATTTCAGCAAGTCATTCTAGTCAATCCGGCCTCATCATTTAATCGCCGACCTTGGATTCATTGGGGCTCCCTCCTAACTCGTTGGCTGCCCGAATGGCTCTATCAAATGTTTGCAGCCTTTACTTTGCCTTTTTTAGCGTCTAAAGGTCGCATGACACCTGAAGCTCACCGGGCTCTATTGGAGTCAGTCCGCTCTGTACCCATAAAAACCTCCGTCCAACGTTTATCCCTAATGCGAGACTTTGACCTGGATGAGGGGCAGCTACAGCGGTTTACCCAGCCTGTTTTGCTAATTGCCAGTCAGAGTGATACACTACTGCCCTCAGTTGCAGAGGCTAAACGTCTATCAAGGATTTTTCCCAATGCTACGGTAGTGACCCTACCCCACAGTGGTCATGCTTGTCTACTAGAGGCAGATGTCAACCTTTATGAAATTATGCAGTCAGTAAATTGCATAGAATGACCTAGCCAGCTAAGGAACGCGGTAGAGAGTGTAGGATCATGTCACACCTCACACCCTCTATACGCTCTTACCGCTTTATGACAACTAAATGTGAATTCCACATTCGGTTTTGCCAGTGCCCCGCCAGCGACCAGCACGTTCATCCTCGCCGTCGGCTACTGGTGTGGTCAATGGTTCATCGCCTATGCTGGGATAGCCCTGAGTGTGCAGAGGATTGTAGATAACACCGTGTTCAAACACATAAGCCCATGAATCTTTACGCGTCCAATTGGCAAGAGGATTGATTTTGATACGCTGCTTGCTATCTAGTTCGAACACCGACATCTCAACGCGAGTCGTAGCTTGATCGCGACGACGTCCTGTGATCCAAGCAATGGTTCCCAGTTCTGCTAAACCCCGTTGCAGAGGTTCAATTTTGGTAAGTTGATGGAATTTTGCAATATCCTTTTCCCAAAGGGCTTCGCCATATTGAGTAGCAAAGGCCGCACGGGTGTCTACTTCTGGTACTTTGTAAGTCTTGAGATTCAGGTTATAAATTTTTCTAGCTTTAGCAACTAAATCCAGGGTTTGAGGAAAATGGTGCAGAGTGTCAAGAAACAGTACTGGAACTGGTAATACTGGCTGCAGGTCCCGATAAAGGATATCGGTAATGACCATGTCATCAACGTTAAAGGCACTAGCCTGCACCAGTCCTTTCGGAATATTCTGGATACTCCATGCCAAAATCTCTCTTGGATGAGCAGTGTCAAACCTTTGGTTCAGTCTATCTAGGTCAGAATTGGAGATTTGGACAGGAGTTCCCGTGCAACTGGTCATAGTGACTACCTAACTCGTTTTTCCACGTTATTCAACATAAGCAATTTTACCTTATAAAAGTACATAATCCGAGAGATGAAAGGGAATTTCAATAAGAGGCAGGGGAGAGAAGAGAGCAGGGGGAGCAGGGGGAGCGAAGAGGTAGGGGGCAGGGGGGCAGAGTTCGTCGATACTAAAGCTGAGTGCTATTCTGTACAAAACTACTAGAGATGTTTCGGAGATACTACCTAGGGGTTGTACTCTGACGAATCTAAAGCTAAAACTAGTCCTAGAGGCATTCTTTGCATCTAGGCGCTCAACGTTCTCAAGGACGTTGCTGTGGGAGACCCGCAGGCATACCAGTCCATCCAGGAGTTCCCTCCAGGAGCTGCATTGACTTCGTTAAGAGTGAAGCCTTTCATTAACAATAATCTGGAGATATTGAGTGAGGTTGATTCTGTACAGCAAACCCGGTTGTCATCTGTGCGAAGGGCTGCAAGCAAAGCTAGAACAGATTAAATCTTTAGGCCTTGATCTAGAAATTCGGGATATCACTACCCGCGAGGAGTGGTGGCAATTATATCAATATGAAGTTCCGGTTCTTTGTCAAAAAATAACCAGTACCGATCGAGAAGCACGATTACCCCGTCCTTCTCCTCGTTTTAGCATCAAGCAACTGGAGCAAATGCTACAAAAGTGCATGACAACCGATCAACCAGCATCAGGAAGCAAATAGTATGAAACTGCGAGAGTTATTGGCAACCGTAGAGACTATTACTCAATTGCCGAGCCATCCAGCTCTGGCGTTAGAAGTTAAGGGTTTAACAACTAACTCTCATGCTTGCCAGCCGGGAGATTTGTTTATTGGGATGCCAGGAACGCGGGTAGATGGAGGGGAATTCTGGAAGAGTGCCATCCAAGCAGGTGCTATAGCTGCTCTCATTTCTCCTCAAGCTGCGCAGGCATGTGCTCCAACATCAGATGCCTGTGTCATCCCTGCTGCCAATATGACTCAAGCTTGTGCCCAGGTCGCTGCCGCTTTCTATGGCTACCCAATACAAAAGCTGAATCTCATTGGCGTCACTGGCACAAATGGTAAAACAACAACGACACATCTGATTGAATTTCTACTTGACCGAGCGAATCAGCCTACAGCACTTATGGGTACCCTTTACACCCGCTGGTCAGGCTTTGTGCAAACAGCTGCCCACACAACACCTTTTGCAGTCGAACTGCAACATCAGTTAGCAACAGCAGCCGCATCTGGGTGCCGATTAGCGGTCATGGAAGTTAGCTCTCATGCTTTAGCGCAAGGGCGAGTATTGGGCTGCTCATTTGCCGTGGCAGTGTTTACCAATCTCACTCAGGATCATCTAGACTTTCACTCTAATATGGAAGAGTACTTTGCCGCTAAGGCTCTTCTCTTTAGTTCTGAATATCTTAATGGACGGGCAGTGATTAATGCCGACGATCCATACGGTCGGCGCTTAATTCAGCAACTGCCCCCTCAGCAGGTGTGGAGCTATAGCACCCATAGTCCCACAGCTGATCTATGGGTGGATGACCTGACCTACGAGACTTCTGGTGTGACAGGTAAGCTGCATACTCCTAGGGGTGAAATTGCCTTTTGCTCACCACTGGTAGGTCAATTCAATCTGGCAAATCTATTAGGGGCAGTGGGGGCAGTGTTGCAGCTGGGAGTAGATTTGGAATTAATTGCAGAAGTGTTGCCCCAGTTTCCTGGTGTACCGGGACGCATGGAACGAGTGCAAGTAGGGACAACTGAGCAGGGAATCAGTGTGATTGTGGACTATGCCCATACCCCAGATAGTTTAGAGAATTTGCTCCGAGCCGCAAGACCTTTTATCCCAGGAAAGATGATTTGCGTGTTTGGCTGTGGTGGTGATCGCGACCGCACCAAGCGCCCGAAAATGGGTCAAATTGCAGCTCAATTAGCTGATATCGTAGTTGTCACTTCTGATAATCCGCGCACAGAAGACCCAGAAAAAATTTTGCAAGATATCTTGGCAGGAATCCCTGAGACGATCGAACCAATCATCATTAGCGATCGCGCTACCGCCATTTCTACGGCTATTGGGCAAGCACGAGCAGGAGATGGTGTCCTGATTGCTGGTAAAGGTCATGAGGATTACCAAATCTTGGGAACCGAAAAAATCCACTTTGACGACCGAGAGCAAGCACGAGCAGCCTTGATCGCGAGGCAAAAATAGCATTGAGCATGCCAGACGGAAAAAAAAGACAGAGTTTTGCCTCATGGATGTCTCCCTTTATCATCTAGCTTCTAGCATCGACCCATCCCCTCAAACCTTATCAGTTAGTCCAGCTACTTTGCTGTCAACAGCTAGTTCTGTAATAGACTTACTGATCGATCAGCAGATTGCAGCCACACTTCTCGTCAAGCTCCCCCCTGGCAAGATTTGGACTAGAGAGATCCTGCGCTATCACCAGCAGGCAGCAGTACCTCATGCTATCTATAGCTGCAATCGTAAGCTACAGAACTCAGTTGCTCCAACAACGTTGGTAACTAATCAGGGTAGAGCCAGTGAAGACCAATCTCCAGTTATTTCAGTGCAACTGGCACCGGATAGCCAACTCACACGAGAGTATTTTCTCATAGTTCTATCACCCCAGTTTTGTAGTCTCATTCTGGCTCACCGACCTGCCTTGAGGCGACAGGCAGGAGGTAACACAGCAAGTCAGTCGGACGGGAGATCAATTCCAACCTCTAACCAAAAGAGTCATCAGACAAGACTCTGGGCCATCTGTTCGTTTCAGGGACGGGTTATTCAGCAGGTGCTAAAAGGCTTAAAACAGGCGATCACACTGAATCAACCCCAGCCTACAGCCATCAAGATAGATCCATCTCATCAGCCATTGGCATGGGACTCTGTTCTCGATTGCTCACCAGCACCTAGCCCCGTGCTACTGGAGCAACTTTTAGCCAAGCAAATTTGCTCTCAAGACGAGATTTGGCAGAGGTTGACAATCAACCGTGCTGCCGTAGCCTTGCAACTGCACAATCAAGAACTGCTGAATACTTTGCGTCTCAAGGATGAATTTTTAAGCAATCTCTGTCAGGAACTACGTACTCCCCTGACTAATATGAAGACAGCTCTCAGTCTATTGAATTCACCTCAGCTCAAACCACCCCAAAGACAACGCTACCTCCAGTTGCTCAATACTGAGTGCGATCGGCAAAATTCTCTAATTACTGGTTTCTTAGATCTGATGCAGCTCGATCTCGTAGCAGAACAGACTGCACTACAACCTATACGTGTGAGTGACATCGTTCCTGGAGTCGTCAGTACTTACCAGCCTATAGCCCAAGAAAAAGGCATCATGCTAGCCTATACGGTTCCACTAGAGCTTCCAGCTGTTCTCTGTTTGAGCAGTTGGCTAAAGCAGATTGTAATTAATCTACTGCACAATAGCATCAAATTTACCCCAACTGGCGGTCAGGTTTGGGTGCGCTCCCGGCTTCAGGGCGATTATGTCCAGTTAGAATTCCGCGACACTGGCATTGGCATTGCCGCCAGTGAAATTCCTAAAATCTTTGACCGCTTCTACCGCGTTCGACCAGTAGGCCATGAGGATATTGCTGGTGCAGGGTTAGGACTGACAATTGTTCAACAACTCCTGCTACGCTGCGGTGGCTCTATTTCTGTTAAAAGCAAGTTAGGTGAGGGTTCTGTCTTCAATGTCCTATTGCCGATCGCTGCTACTTTGACCCCTGATTGAAAAGCATCACCCCATCTCCTCATCTCCCCATCTCCTCATCTCCCTACAGGGTAGGAAGATCGTCAGCACTTCACCTTGATGCGGTCGTTGCCGCACGATGAGTTTGCCCCCAATTGCTTGGAACAGATGCTTTGTCGCCGCTAGATTGAGACTAATGTTACCAGTTTCAGGTTGGAACATCAGCAACGGACCAATAGACTTGCAAATCGGCGGAGCTGAGGATACTCCTACAGTGCCGCTTTCTTGAAACTGGGATTGGGACAGCAGTTGTAACTTTAACTGATCTCCAGCAGGTATGACTTGCACCTGAATATGGCTTCCAGCTGGTAAACTGCGGGTGAAATTCTCAATCAAGCTTGTAAGCACTCGATCCAACCATGCAGGATCGCTAACAACCGTCGGCAATTGCTGAGGCAGGGTGACATCTAAAGTTAAGTTGCGCCGACTAGCTGATGTCTGCCAACGGGGAATACTCTGCTGCAAAATTTGAGACAGCGATGTTGCTGTCAGTTGAGCCAGAGATTGCTTCTCTGTTGATGTTTCTAGTTCTGCTGCTCGAAACAACAACTCCATCCGATCGATCTGCTCGGTACACTCATGGTCAATTACCTTTATGCGTTTGCTTACATCATTTGGCAAATCACGGCGCTTCAGCAATAAGCGAGTTAAGGTCCGAATGGTTGTCAAGGGCGTGCGGACTTCATGCACAAATGCCTGTAGTAGTTCTACATCCTGACGGGGAGAAGCGCTAGTACTGTGAGGCAAGGATCGGACTTCTGCTGGCATGTACCTCAACAGCAGGCGGCTAAACTGGGTCACCGTCCGATAATCTGGTGCCACTGGGTGATATCTCTCAAATAAGCTATCTAACTGGTCCGTAGGAATTTGGGGACTACAGAGCTGGGTTCGCGCCCGCAAGGATTGCCATGCTTGCTCGACTACTTCTGGCTCAAAAGAAAATAGGAAAGCTGGGACACCTGTTGGATCTTCTCCCAACACCATCACCAGACTAAACTTAGCTGTTAAAAGCAGACAAAATTGCTCGTCTGCGAGGGGGTCGTTGGGCAGCAAGGGTAATATTCGCGCTGCTGAACTAACTTCTGCTATGCTATGGACAGCTTCTGAATTGAGCGTTGCTGGAGGTAGCTGAGATTGTAATCCTAAGCTTGAGTCTGATGCATCTGCTCTAAAGAGCCAAGTTGAGATGTTTGACAACGCTCCATAGCTCAGAACTGGCATTGGACCAATTAGCATCAACCCCTGTGGCGGCAGCAAATTTTCTGTTGCCTCAGGTGACATATTGGGAGCAAAGCTTTGGAGCAACATCTGCTCTGAAGCCTCGATCGCGGCTTGCCACTGGCGCTCGGCTTTAGTACGCTCGGCTAGATTTTGAGATTGCTCAAGGAAATTGCTGGAGGTAGCTCCAGCAGACTCTTGATTTATAGAGCGTCCAAAAGAGATGGAACCATCGTGACCGTCATCTAGCAGTGAGTCGTTTGGAACCGACTCACTCATGGCGAAAATTTCACTTAGGGTTGGCAAAATCCATTTTTGCACCAGCATTCACCCCTTCAACAGCTAGCAACTTGCATAGCTGATTACACTTGCTTAACTACTTACGAGGTTATCGATATATATGCGCTGGTGACAGCCGTAGAACCGAACCCATGAGTCGCAATTTCCGTTGACCTCTAGCTACGCTGTTAGTGCACCTGCAGTGCGGGGGATGGATACTTGCTGCGGAAACTTTGCTCTAGAGGCTGTTGACATCCTCCCCGACCTGAAGATACGGGGATTCCCAAAGATCACTCTTTGAGTTTCTGTTTCTTTCTGTTACCAGAGTTTCGCAACTGCCCTTTAGAACTATGTCTATTAGGTCTTATGTTCGCTCCACAGACTTCCTCAGCATTACTGCTAAGTACGGCAAGCCCTGCCGCAAGAATGTTACTAGCTGCGTTCAAATCTCGGTCATGGAAAACTTGACACTTGGGGCAAGTCCACTCCCTAACTTTCAACGACAACTTATCAATAATGTAACCGCACTTCCCACAGCGTTTCGAGCTAGGGAACCAACGGTCAATTTTAACCAGGGTTCGACCATACCACTTGGCTTTGTACTCCAGTTGACGAGTCAATTCACCCCAAGCAGCATCAGAAATACTCCGTGCCAGTTTACGGTTTTTGACCATGTTCCGCACCTTTGCCTTATCCTCAACAGCAATCGTTTGGTTTTCGCGTACCAGTTGAGTTGTAAGCTTATGCAGAAAATCTTTACGAGCATCACTGATAGATGCCTGTATCCGAGCAACTTCAAAACGTGCCTTCTCTCGGTTTTGAGAACCTTTTTGACGGCGACTCAAAGCTTTTTGAGCTTGTCTCAATCGCTTATATTTGCGGTTGAAGTGCTTGGGATTGATAGTCTTTTGTCCATCGCTCGTTGCCATCAAACTAGTGATACCAGCATCAATGCCAATGGCTTTGATGCTGGGAGACAACGGCTTAATACCAGGATTATCCACCAACAACGAGACAAACCATCTGCCACTAGCGTCCAGTTTGACTGTAATGGTCGAGGGAGTGCAGCCATCGGGCAATGGACGACTCCATCTAATCGGCAGAGCTTCGGTGCATTTAGCCAAAAAGACTTGTCTATCCTTCCAACGGAAGGCAGACTTGGTAAACTCAGCACTGCCGCCACTACGTTTCTTCTTGAAACGTGGGTACTTGGCTCGTTTGGCAAAGAAGTGGCTAAACGCCTTCTGAAGGTGTCGCAGTCCTTGCTGCAATGGAACACAGCTAACCTCGTTCAAAAAATCAAGTTCTGACTGCTTTTTCCAAGCAGTCAGAAGTGCCGAGGTTTCAACGTAGTCAATCTTTTGCTGTTTCTCGTACCAAGCTTCTGTTCTAGCTGCAAGCGCTCGGTTGTAGACCAAACGCACACAGCCCATCGTTCGGCGCAAGAGATTGTCTTGTTCCGGCGTAGGAAAGAATCGGTAGCGAAAGGCTTGTTCCATAGCTCACAGTTTTACATATTTTCTGTGAGCAGCACGTATCTAATTGTAAAGCCGTGCTAGAAGCACGGGGTTTCCACCCACAATTTCCGATGAGGGAGCATCTTAGCTATTAAGAATGCACCAGTTTGGAAGCGTATTCCTGTATCAGGTCGAATACTCCTACAGCAATCAATTGCACGGCGATCGCCAAGATGAAGAAGCCCATGACTCGGTTCAGCGCTCCTACGCCATTTTGCCCCAAAGCTTTAATGATCGGCTCTCCTAAGACAAGACACAGGTAGAGAATTACACCTAACAGAGCTATTCCTATAAGTCTTTCTAGATAATCTAGCCAATGATTTGCTTTATCGACTAAACCAATCACAACCCCAATAGCTCCAGGTCCACTTATCAGAGGTACAGCCATTGGTGTAAAGGAAATATCCTCTTTATCTACCGCCTCGCCCTGCTCCCGCATAGTTAGTCGTTGCCGAGACGTAACCATCTCCCAAGCTGTATGAGCAACGAGCAAACCACCTGCAATCCGCAATACCCCTAGCGAAATCCCAAAGAATTCCAGGATTAGTCTTCCTGCCAACAGAAAAATCGCGAGTACCCAGAAGACGTTCAGGGCAGTCTGCCGTGCTTGACGGCGACGGCTTTTTGCGGTTTCTGCCTCTGTCAGACTATAGAAAATGGGTACTGCACCTATAGGGTTAGTGATGGGGAATAGAGCCAGGAAAGTGCCTATAATAGTGGAAATTAGAGTTTGTGACATGGGGTAATAGAATTTTGGATTAGGTTCAAGCGGTACTTATCCCTAGCAAAACACCTTTCTTCCATTCTGGACTACAGCCGCATCGGTGCCAATAACGTATCCACCCACTGTTGCTTTTCCTGCGTCATGAAATTACAATTATGGCTGGCTGGGTGAATAAAGAACCTATAGTGCAGATAGGATAAGCTCCATAGCTCTCAAACCCTTTTGATAAGACTTCCACTTATTGCGATTCAATTTTCAGCCTGAACGTTTACTTCTATCTGAAGAGCTATTCAATATTAAATAGTCTAATTTTTAAGTCATAACCAACTTGACATTATTGGATCAAGTTTTTTTTTACAGTAGACGCTACAGAACTGATGCTTCTATTACCAAAATTCACGATCTTCTCAAGAAAAATAGCCAAGAGTTAAACCTCTAGAATATTCGCGAACACAATCCGATAATGTTTTTAGAGACACGATCTTAATGTGTTTGAAAATACAATTTTATTTAAAATTAATTCGAACTTTTAGTAGATATCAAAATGTCTCTGGTAGGAAATGGTAAATTTAAACCCTTTTTAAAATCTTATAGCAAAAGAAGGCATTTATGAGAATGCTATTAGTTGAGGACGACTCGGGTTTAGGTACTGCAATCAAACAAGTCCTCTCTCGGGAGACCTATGTAGTTGATTGGGTACAAGACGGTACTGAGGCATGGGGATATCTTGAAAACCAGTGGACTCAGTACAAAGTGGCTATCTTTGATTGGATACTGCCTGGGCTATCTGGATTAGAGCTATGTAAACGGTTGCGGGCTAAGAATAATCCTCTGCCTGTTTTAATGCTGACAGCTAAAAACCGTATGGAAGAAACGATTATGGGACTAGATGCTGGGGCAGATGACTATCTGGTAAAGCCTTTTGGAATGGTAGAGTTGCTGGCGCGAGTGCGGGCACTAAGGCGACGCTCACCCCAATTCCAACCCCCGTAATTAAAAGTAGGTACCCTCACCCTATACTATGGCACCCGTGTTGTTTCTCGTGAGTACCCCGGTGGCACAAAGCGAGTGATTCCGCTGACGCTCAAGGAATTTCAACTGCTAGAGTACTTCATGATGCATCCTAACCAGATTGTGAGTCGAGAGCAGATCGTGAATCAGCTATGGGAAGTTGGTACAGAACCGCACAGTAATGTAGTAGCAGCTCAAATGCGACTCTTAAGACGCAAGCTAGATCCAAATGGCAATGACTCTCTGATTGAAACTGTTTATGGCATGGGTTATTGCTTCACCATGAGTGGTAGCTGCACAATAAAGGTGGCTCCCTGCCCCAATCCTGGGCTTTGAGCTTGAATTGTCCCCTGGTGCAATTCCACTATGTAATGGGTGATCGCTAACCCCAATCCCAGCCCACCTGTTCTTTTTGTTCGACTTTCAGCTTGATGAAACCGCTCGAAAACGAAGGGGAGAAACTCAGGGCTAATACCTTTACCCGTATCAGTCACCATGATTTGGGTCCAGTCCTGGACCTGCTCTAGTTGCACTGTCACTCGCCCTCCTTCAGGCGTGAACTTGACGGCATTTGATAGCAGGTTCCAGAAGACTTGCTGCAAGCGCTCTGGGTCCCCACTCACTAGACCTACAGGCTCCAGCAGAGATTCCATCTGAATCTTTTTGCTACTAGCAGTGGGACGCACTGTGTCAAGTGCCGCCGCCATCACCTGTAACAGGTCGATGGGACGAGTCTGTAGGCGCATCTGACCGTGAACAATGCGTGTGGTATCCAGCAAGTCTTCAATCAACTGCTTCTGTGCCTTGGCGCAGCGCTCGATCGATTTTAGAGCTTGACTTGTCGTTATTGTGCTGAAGTGGCGCATCTGAAGTAACTCTGCCCAACTAAGAATGGCACCAAGGGGCGTGCGTAAATCGTGGGAAACCATCGCCAAAAATTCGTCTTTGCTGCGATTGGCTGCTTCAGCTTGTCTCCGGGCTTCTTGCTCACGCACCAACAGATGGTTACGTTCTGCCTCCAACCGCTTTTGCTCAGTGATATCAATACAGATTCCTGCTACCAGTCGTTGTCCAGAGATATCTGTCACCGGGAACTTGAAGGACATGTAGTGATGTTCACCATCAGTATGGGAAGCTGTCTCCAGCCTCTGTATTGCCTCACCTATGGTGAGAACAGTGAGGTCGTTATTGCGCCACTGTTGTGCCTGTGGATAGGGAAATAGCTCAAAATCTGTTTTCCCTATCCAATCTGCTCGCTTGCGGTTGAAAGCACGCTCCATGAATTGATTAACGTAGATGAAGCGCCCTGTAGGGTCTTTAATAAAGGCTGTTGCTGGAGTATGGCTCATGAAAGACTCAAACAGTGCTTGAGTTTCCCGCAGGGCATCTTCACTCGCCTTAAGCTTTGTCAGAGCCATTTCAGCTTGCTGTTTAGCGGAGCATAGCGCTGCAATCAAAGAGCTGATGAATAATACCACTAGGACGAACATGACCAACGACACCCCATGGTCCAAACCAGTGGACTTTTGCAAGAGATGGTTAATCGCCAGAGTTGACAAAGCTATCCCCAGTAGCCCCGACCTTAGACCGCCATACCAGGTACTTGTCGCCACAGCAGCACAGAACAGTGGTGCCAAAGTTGATCCCAGCAGGGAGTGTAGCAGCCATGTCACCAGTGTGGCACATCCAACACTAACTACAGCCACACCAAAGCTCCTTGGTGTATAAGGCTGTGCCCTGCTCCTAGCTGGTCTCAATAACAATCGGTTGGTGCTAGAAGAGTCATTGAACACAGCAAACTTTCCTACCAATTAATTACTTCATATGCGTTAACGTATCTCTTTTGAGAGGTGTTCTCGGTACGCTAGCGTATATAACAAGAAAAGTGAGACGGGGGCAAATCGAATAACTTGCGGTTTTAGGCTGCAATGCTTATGCACTGATCATTTGGAAGGATTCAGGTCGAAAAAAGTGTTGGTGTAAGAATTCAGAGTAAGCTATCTGCCAACGCAGAAACTACTAACCTATCTAATTTCTTCTATATGACTTTAGATGCTCGTACTGCTGGCAATCGGATTATTGCAGCGTTACCCCAGGAGGACTACCAGCGGATTTCTCCATACTTAGAAGTTATTCCTCTGTTTCAACGCCAAATTCTTTATCACCCTAAAGATACGATTGATTATGCCTACTTTCCTAATCGGTCAATGGCGTCTTTAGTTTCAATCCTAGAAGACGGTGCGACTGTAGAGATTGGGTTAGTTGGCAATGAAGGAATGGTAGGTTTGCCTATTGTTTTAGGTGAAAGAATTGCTACTTGTCAATATATAGTGCAGATTCCAGACTCAGCAACAAGAATTCGGCAAGACCATCTTCTGACTGAGTTTGAGCGTGGGGGAGTACTGCAAAAGCTCTTGTTGCGCTATACCCAAGCCCGACTGGCTCAAGTATCGCAGTGGGCTATCTGTAATCGCTTCCATATGATAGAGGAACGTTTCGCTTTGTGGATGTCAACAGTTAGAGATTGTGTTGGCACAGACAAACTATCACTGACGCAGGAATTCATTGCTGAGATGCTGGGATGCCGTCGCGCCGGAGTGACGGTGGTTGCTAGCACCTTTCAAAGGGCAGGAATCATCCGCTATCGCCGTGGTACAGTCGCGATTTTGGATCGAGAAGCATTGGAGGCATCTGCTTGTGAATGTTATCAGGTAATTAAGAAGGAGTTTAGCAGTTGGTTGACGACAAAACTCTGAATCATTGTCTGTCTGGTTCTGTACAGACACTCTACGTAGCCCTTCCCTAAGCCGGACATGACGGTTCTAGAATATCGAAACTCGAAATGGTCCGATATCTCAATCAGAATCCCTACCAAACACCGACTGAACTGTGGCCTTAAGAGCATTCCGTGCGTCTTTTATTGTCTCTTTAAGCGTCTGTTGCTCCTGCAAAAAGATATGAGCGCAATTACGTCCAGGCATTCCAGAGATAGAGCCACCTGGGTGGGTACCTGCTCCAGTGAGAAAGAGATTTTCAATCGGAGTTTTATAGTTAGCCAATTCT
Organism: Chroococcidiopsidaceae cyanobacterium CP_BM_ER_R8_30; assembly: GCA_019244235.1. GTDB lineage: Bacteria > Cyanobacteriota > Cyanobacteriia > Cyanobacteriales > Chroococcidiopsidaceae > JAFAVL01. The sequence continues at coordinate 6,627 of JAFASY010000058.1, read as the reverse complement.
GGCAATGGACGGAAACAGAGCATCTGTTCCAGGGTCATGTCAATGTGATAGTAGTTTCCCTTGTAAGAACCTAACCTTTCTCCCAATTCAGCAGGGCTTTCTACGTGACGAGCAATGATAGAGTGTTTGAGATTGGGCGAATACTGCGCTAGTTTGTCAAGTACGCGATCTGCTACTTGATGCTTCAATTCATCCGTCCAACCCGTTCCCTTCAACCCTGAGCCTTCTTTTCCAGCTATTTGATAAGGGGCAAAAAACTCAATCCAAAGGGTGTGCTTGCCTTCTGGTGCCATTGAAGGGTCGAGCGCAGTGGGCATAACTAAATACATTGAAGGGTCTGCATCTGGAATCTTGCCGACAGTAATTTCACTATGAGCCTGCTCAACATGGTTAACAGAATCAGCAATGAGGATCGAGCCAATGAGATACTCATCCTTGTGTTCGTGGTGTTCAAAACGTAGTGGTTCTGATAAAGCACAATCAATTTTGAGGATGGTTTCATTATTGTTGACGATCCGGCGCTCTAATCGCTCCCGCAGATTAGAGTCAGCAGCATCTACATCACTCGTGTCCATTAGTTGCAGGAATAACCGTTTAGCATCAACACTTGAAATCACACCCTTGCGAGCAAGGTACTCTTTCCCACCAGCAACCCGAACACCTACGGCACGACCATCATCGACTAAAACTTGCTTAACGTCTTGCTCTGTCAGGATAACACCACCCTCGCTTTGAACCAATTTCACCAAGGCTGCAACCAATGCACCAGTACCGCCACGGGGTCGAGCCATACCAGGCTCGTGACGCATGGTCATCATCATGGCACCGAAGGACATTGCTTTTTGCGAGGGAGGTGAACTCAGTTCTGCCGATAAGCGGGCAAGGGGAGCTTTGAGGAACTCAGAATCAAAATATTCATTAATATTATCAATTGGGCTATTAAACAATGTACGCATTAAGTCGAGGGTTTGATTAGGACCACCCAGAAGGGAAAACAGATCTTGCAGTTTTTTGAGGTCGTAGTTACCAGCTGCATCAACAATTGACTTGGGTGGTGCATTGAAGAAGGGAATAACGGCTCTAACAAAGCGCTGCCAGAAATCAACATATTCAGCATATTTTTGGGCATCGCGATCGCTATACCGAGCAATTTCAGCACAAGTCTTTTCTACCGAGCGATGAGCTAGGAAGTACTTACCATCGGGATGCGGACAAAAGACGACGGGATCGCAGTACAGATATTCCAAACCGTACTTGGTCAGTTCTAATTCCTGGATGACTGGTCCCAGGAAAATAAAGAGATGGTTCATCGCACAGGGATTGAACTTAAACCCTGGTGCTGCTTCGGGCATAAGTTCTTCAGTTGTTGCACCGCCACCTGGGCTGGCTTGCTTTTCTAGTAACAGGACGCTGTACCCTGCTTTAAGCAAATAAGCGGCACAAACTAGAGCGTTGTGTCCTGCTCCGATAATGACTACATCATATACTTCCATTACAAGAACCTTACAGATAGAGAAAGCATCTTCTTTTGATACTTTGATGAGTGCTTTTTCCTTATTATTAACAGGTAGAAGCATTGCAGCTTCACCCTATAAAGCTTTTCTTAGTCCTACTTAAGAATGATCTTGTGTTGGGTTAGTTGTTATCACTAACACAAAGAACTATCTTCTACAAATCTGAAACCATAGTGGTAAAGGCAAGAACGCAATGCACTTCTTCCCTTAGATATAGATTTAGGGAGATATTTGGTATTAGCCCCGTAGACGAATCTAGGGGCTGAAAAAACATATCCAAAATTTCTACAAAGGTCGATAGACGCGGTAGTTGATTTCAGGAAAAATGTTATCCATTGTTTCAACTTTTTCTAACCAACCACTGTCAATCTTACCAAGCTTAATTTCTTCATAAAGCTTGGTGAATCGCATCAGGTGTGATCGCGTCCGTCTTACTGCGTAAGGCACCATTGTCCCCGTCCGCATAATAAACGCCCAGTCAGAAGACTGCGCTAGCAGCAATTCTCGTGCCGCTTGGTTAAGGGCACGCCACTCCAGCTCATCAACTGGTTCGCGCCGCCCTAGCTCAATCATCCGCTCAGCAGCTTTGTGTAAGTGCGGATAGATCCAGGAATTTGTTTCATTCAACCAATACTCATGGAATCCCTTAAAGCCCCAACTGGATTGGGAGGGACGGCAGACTTGCTGGGCGGGATTTGCCCGTAAATAGTCTGCCAGATGCGTCATCTGGTAAGTCTGTTGAACGTACCAAGACTTGCGGAACAAGTAATCGATGAACCAAGGACCTTCATACCACCAGTGACCAAAAAGCTCTGCATCGTAGGGTGAAATAACAATCGGAGGGCGCTGCATCATACCGTATAAATGCTCAACTTGCCGCTCTCGATTGTACATAAAGTTACCAGCATGTTCAGTAGCTTTTTCCCTAGCCCAGTAGGGGTCGTAAAGAGCCTTATCTCCCAAACCCAAACCGCGCCCAGTGATTTTGTGATACTTAATCCCTGTATTTTTCCGCTGACCGTTGGGCATAATATAGGGCTTAATATACTCGTATTCTGCTTCCCAGCCCAAGTCTTTGTAAAACTCTCGGTATTCTGGCGCACCCGGATAGCCGACTTCAGAAGACCACACCTGCTGGGAAGATTCATGATCGCGACCAAAAGCCGCAACACCAGTTTCAGTAAAAATGGGGGCATAGCTGCCAAAGCGGGGACGGGGACGGGCGTAAAGAATTCCATGCCCATCAGTCAAAAAATACCGCAGCCCAGCATCTGCCAGCATTCGTTCTAGCCCCTCATAATAGGCACATTCTGGTAGCCAGATACCTTTTGGTCGCCGACCAAAGGTTTGCTCGTAGTGTTCGCAAGCAACCTCAATTTGTGCCCAGACTGCCTGGGGATACATCTTCATCAGTGGCAGGTAGCCATGAGTTGCACCGCAAGTGAGGATTTCAAGGTTATTGCTATCAGAGAATTGCTTAAATGCCGTTATCAGATCGCCGTTATAGTGCTCCCAAAGAGTGCGTGCTTTATTGAATTCAGTAGCGTAGTGTTCAGCTAAATAGCGGATATGACCATAGTGAGCGTTATGTTCGACTTCCATCTCAGCCAACTCCTCTAGCTTGGCTAAGTGACTGTCATACCGCTCTTGCAGCAGTGGATCGCGGAGCATAGACACCAAAGGTGGTGTTAGACTCATGGTGATTTTAAAATCGATGCCGTCCTGCTTTAACCCTTCAAATACTCGTAGCAAGGGAATGTAGGTTTCGGTGATGGCTTCATAGAGCCATTCTTCTTCCAGCACGTAGTCACTTTCAGGATGACGAACGAAGGGGAGGTGAGCGTGAAGGACGAGGGCAACGTAGCCAATAGCCATAGTAATTTTAAAATTGAGGGTGAAGGGATAACAGACGTAGGCTGGAGAAAACGTCAAGATATCATCAAAATTTTATGCTGAAAGCGGCAGCAAGGGGACATGGGAGGAGGGGGGGAGTGGAGGAGTGGAGGAACTAAGTTAAGAATTGCGCTTGCAGGGGGATGTAGGATTATTTGCACCCGCGCTAAAACTAAAACATAACGTACCAAGTATTAAGGTAGTGCCAAATTATGGATAACAAATCCTCTACATTACAAACCCTTACTGAGAAGGTAAAGATGATTGGGGAGGGTGTATCTAGAGCGCAGCAAAGTGTTGGCACAACCTTAGAGACAGGTAAAGCGGTTGTCAAGAAAGCCCGAACAAAGATTTACCAACTTATAACTCAAACAACCCAAACAGCAGGGAAAGGCACTGCGATTATCACGAGCAGCCGTATCCTGCGAAGAATGACAAAGGTTTTACATCTTAATTGGCTACTTGGTGCGGTCGATCAAGTTGATGTTAGCTCATCAGAGGCATATGTAAGAAAGTTGCAGCAGCAACACCCACATGATACTCCAAGCCAAATCGCTCATCGGCTCATGGTCGAAAAATCAATTCATGCTGGTGGTGTGGGACTAGTCACTAGTTTGGTGCCGGGTGAGGCAATTGCCCTAATCGCAATAGACTTGGCAACGACTACACGCCTTCAGGCTGAGATGGTCTACCAAATTGCTGCTGCCTATGGACTGGATGTCAACGATTCAGATCGCAAGGGAGAAGTCTTAGCAATTTTTGGGTTGGCACTAGGGGGGACTCGGGCAATTAGGGTGGGTTTGGACTTGTTCCGAAATGTGCCAGTTGCTGGGGCTGTGATTGGTGCCAGTGCTAATGCCACTATACTCTATTCGTTAGGGTATGCAGCTTGCCGATTCTACGAAGCTAAGCTGAATGCCTCAACGGCAGACATAGAAAAAATAGCGGCAGTCAAAGAAGCTAGCGATAGCTATCTGGAAATCGCTGTTGCGCAACAAGCAGTGATGGATCAAATTTTGGCTCATATGCTCCTGGCGACTTATCCAGAAAAGACTTGGACCGAAATTTTGCCAGATTTACAAAGGCTAAAACTTAGCCCTGCCTCTATGAAAGCTCTGACTAGCATCAAATCCCCCCAACCTTTGAACATGTTGCTGGATCAGCTCAATCGTGATTTTGCTGTACCCCTGTTAGCTCAGTGTTACAGGATTGCTCAGCTCGATCATGCCCCAAACACCAAGCAGATGCAGATCATGACAGCAATTGCCAATAGATTTGACATTGATCTGAATTCAATTCAGTCAGCGCTCCAGGCTAAGCCAATTGCAGCTAGCTCCAGTCATGCTTAGTGCGCGTAATTAGCAGTACGAGGTAACAGTTGGCTCTACTTTTGCTCCAGGAGTACCTAGCAGTTGCAGGTGAAAATTAGGTGAATTGCTAGCAGCTTAGGCTGACTCCATATAGCCGCTTGCTGTATACCATAAGGGCTGATGGAGATAAGACTGAGGGTAAACAGAGGACTGTAGAGGGCGGATAGTTTAGCCATCGTTATATAGGCTAGAGCTTTAGCCGACTCGACACGATCGAGCTACTATTGTCCTAGTCTGGCGTACAGTTAAATAAAACACTTATCAAAACTCTCACAGCCAGAGTGTTCACTTTAGACTGTATGCAAACACATCTTGAGAGTTTTTGCATCACTGCTCTTGGGAAAGCACTCTGCCTAAAATTTGTATCAATTATCTCTTCAGGAGTTAGCCATATGTCCAATGCTAAATCATTGCTAGTACAACAGACCTTGGAACAGATTGAGCAGGAATTAGGTACAGGGATGGTACCAAGAATTTTTCAACTAGAAGATTTACAGACTGCAAATGGCTGAACGAGAGCACCGCTCACCTGGCAACGATAGAGATCGCTACATCGGTAAGCTGTGGTCTAGCTCCTCCATAGCCCAAGAACTTCTATTGTTATTGGCAGAGTTAGCTGGTGAACTCAGTACGGCAAGGCATTTTGATGTGTTGCAGCAAATTCTCTCCCGTAAATTACGTTGGCTAATTGACTTTGATCAATGTACCTTGGCGGTGCGGTTTGATTCCTTGGACAAGGAGTATGTACTATTTGAAGTCACAAGTCCCAGCAGAGCTAAAAGCATTCCTCCCCAAACAATCCCGCTTGAGGAGGGATGGTCTGGCAGGGTACTTACGGATTCTAAACCCTATTTTATTCAGGATTTAGCACAGCTTATACCCTCTATGGCTGCGCCCCCAAATGCTGGGTGGGGAATAGCTCCTGACGCACGTTCTCTAATGGTGCTACCCCTACAGAGCGGTGAATGTACTATCGGTAGCCTCAACTTCAGCTCTAGTAGAATTGGAGTTTATTCCATTACGTGGCGAAACCTAGCGAGTCTGTTGGGAGCCCAAATCGGCGGACAGTTGGGATCGGTGCTGAGCCAGGTGCAGCTCAAGGGTTCGCTCCTAGTAGCTCCGGCACGGCAGATAAAGGCAAAGCGTTTTCCATTGCTCCCGGAGGTTGCCTCCGGACGGACGTTGGGGTCGATGCGATCGACGCCAACGTCCTTTTCGACTCAAGAGCGCAAGCTCAAAAATGCTTATGAGTTTCGCGCACTTGAACACCAAGTGCAAGAACGCACAAGGCAACTGCAACAGGCACTTGACTTTGAAGCTAGACTAAAACGCATTACTGACAAAGTTCGCGATAGTTTAGATGAGAGCCAGATTGTTCAAGCAGCTGTAAAGGAACTAGCTCTGGGACTAAGCGTGGGCTGTTGTAACATCGCTTTATACAATTTAGAGCAAGGTACTTCTACTATTTGCTACGAGTACGCAATATCTATTCCTGCCTCCCAGGGTCGCATTGCTCAGATGGCAAATTACCCTGAGTTGTATCGTCAGCTTTTGCAGAATCAATACTTCCAATTTTGTTCGATTGTTCCCCATCCTTACCGGGGTAGAGTTGCGATGTTCGCTAGTCCAATTTCGGACGACCAAGGTGTAATAGGCGATTTGTGGTTAATTAATCAGAAGGACCATGTTTTTAGTGAGTCAGAGATTCGCTTGGTCCAGCAAGTCACCAATCAGTGCGCGATCGCTATTCGTCAAGCCCGACTTTATCAAGCGGCTACTGCCCAGGTTGCAGAATTGGAAAAACTCAATCGACTCAAAGATGACTTTTTGAGCACTGTTTCCCATGAACT
>JAFASY010000125.1 GCA_019244235.1 Chroococcidiopsidaceae cyanobacterium CP_BM_ER_R8_30 | reverse complement strand
CTGCCCTAAACCTTGACGTTGATAAAGGGGATGAACTGCCAAAATTGTAATGTGAGCCTCATCCAGAATTGTCCAGAAGCAGCCCGTGGCGAGGAGCGCGAAGTCCGATCGGAGGAAACCTCCGCTCGGAACTTCGTAAGAGAGGTGGAGAGCAGGGGAGGCAGGGGAGGCAGGGGGAGCAGGGGGGGACTCGGGGTCCCCTTTGGGGATAGGGGGGCAGGGGGAGAGGGGGGGAGTGGAGGAGGTGAAGAGGCCGATGAGATCGCTCTTTGGGCTGTCTAACTCTCGCTGGTAGCCTGCGGGTGTCCAGAGACCGCCAAAGCACAGCTGGTCGAGTTCTAAGATTGCGGGCAGATGCCTTATTGTTAGTGGCTTGAGTTCTAATGCGTTCACACTTATTTGGATTAAGGTACAAGCGCTTTGTACACTGGAAAACAAGATCGTAGTTTCGATCTCTTCAAGAAGCATGGATTGTTTTCATAACTATGGTATCGACCTCTCGTCCACCAGAAGCTCAAAATTCTGGTTGTCAGTATCTGCCTTGCCCAATTAGTCTCGACGCTACTCGTTCACCTAATCAAGAATTGCTACCGCTCACCGCTCAAATTAACAGCCGTGACTGTCTGGAAATTGGTGGCTGTGACGTCCCAGCCCTGGTGCAGCAGTTTGGTTCACCCCTTTATATCCTGGATGAGGAGACCCTGAGAACGGCCTGCCGTCAGTACCAAGATGCCTTTAAGCGTCACTATCCTGGTGCATCTCAGGTACTGTATGCCTCGAAAGCTTGGAGTTGTCTAGCTGTAGACGCAATTGTTGGTTCAGAAGGCTTGGGAATAGACGTAGTATCTGGTGGAGAACTCTACACCGCTCTCCAAGCGGGCATCAATCCCAACAAACTGTATTTACATGGCAATAATAAATCCATTGCTGAACTCACTTTAGCGGTTGAGGCTAATTGCATCGTTGTAGTGGATAACTGGCAAGAGCTGCATAATCTAGCCAAAGAGAAAAGTGGAATATCTAAACCCATTCGAATTATGCTGCGGCTGACTCCTGGCATTGAGTGTCACACCCATGAGTATATCCGCACTGGTCATTTAGATAGCAAATTTGGCTTCGATCCTAGTCAGCTAGACGAAATATTCCGTTTTGTGAGCCAGCAGTCCACTTTAAACTGTTTGGGACTCCACGCTCATATAGGCTCTCAGATCTTTGAGCGCCAGCCACACCAGGATCTCGCCGGGGTCATGGTGGAGTGGTTAAATAGAGCTAATGGCTATGGCTTGCCAGTGAGTGAGTTAAACCTAGGTGGAGGACTGGGAATTCGCTATGTCGAGTCCGACGACCCACCCAGTATTGAAGAGTGGGTAAAGACTATCTGCGAGGCTATTCAAGCTGCTGCTCAAGCACGGGCGCTACCACTACCCAAGTTACTTTGTGAACCGGGGAGATCGCTAATTGGCTCTGCCTGCGTTACTGCATATACCATTGGTTCTACCAAAGTTGTTCCGGGGATTCGCACTTACGTAGCAGTAGATGGAGGTATGTCTGACAACCCCCGCCCGATTACCTATCAATCAGTTTATCGAGCTGTTGTTGCTAACCGGATGTCTGAACCCTCGACCCAAAAAGTGACAATCGCTGGAAAACATTGCGAATCTGGAGATATTCTAGTTAAAGCTATCGATTTGCCCGAAGTTAAATCTGGAGATACCCTCGTCATTATGGGCACTGGTGCCTACAATTATAGCATGGCGTCTAACTACAATCGATTGCCTCGATCGGCAGCAGTAGTAGTGAGTCGTGGAGAAGCCAATCTCATAGTGCGGCGTGAAACCTATCAGGATTTGATTCAACAAGACTGTTTACCAGTAAGGCTGAAGCAGTCATAAGCCTACTAACTGCTCGACCCTTTGAGGCACAGGCTTGATCCAGAACTCATGGAACATTGGTGGAAGCAAACGCTCTTAAACCTTGAATGGGCCAAGCCCTGGCTGCTTCAGGTAATCGACATTGTTTTGGTTCTGGCACTGATCTACATGGTGTTAGTCGTGACTGACGAGCGTCGGATCAGGTGGATGGTGCAAGGATTTATTGTCTTGGTCCTGGCATCGGAGGTGAGTGCTAACCTAGGCTTAAGACTCCTGACGTTTGTTTTAGACAAGTTGGTGCTTGGCTCTGCTGTCGCAATGGCTGTACTCTTACAGTCAGAATTTCGCCGATTTCTGGAGCAATTGGGTCGGGGTGAATTCAGGCAATTGTTACAACCATCTCGCCGCGCTGTCTCAGAGCCTGATAGTTTAATAGACGAGATCGTTGATGCGGTTAAGGAACTTTCGCAGAATCGCATAGGGGCTTTGATGATCCTGGAGACGAGTAGTCCGATTGATGAGCGGGTTTTTTCCGTGCCTGGAGTAAGACTGAATGCAGAAGTTTCTAAGGAACTGCTACAGACCATTTTTGTTCCAAAGACGCTTCTGCATGACGGGGCAGTTCTAATTCGAGGTTCGCGAATTGTAGCAGCAGGCGTAATCCTACCGCTCTCAGGACGTACAGCATCGCGGCAACTCGGTACGCGTCACCGGGCGGCGATGGGAATTACGGATAGAGTCGAAAACTGTATTTGTGTTGTTGTGTCAGAAGAAACAGGTTCAATCTCCTTAGCAGAACGGGGAACGCTGAATCGACCACTAACCAGCAGTAAACTGAAGGAGCTGCTGGAGGCTCGATTCTCACCAGCAGTAGAACGCGAAGCTGTAGCTCCCCATCCCCTAAGTTGGGGCCGCCAGATGGTTGCTAGGGGATTGGCACTATTTCCACGTTTATTTCGTCTATTTTCATCGGCGTCTCGCAAGAAAAAATGACTGTCAAGCCAATTGTGTTACAAGATTTGCCCGCTGACCTAGAACGGGAGCGACTGCCTAGACATGTGGCAGTCATAATGGATGGAAATGGTCGGTGGGCTAAGCTCCAAGGGTTACCCCGGATGATGGGTCATCGTCGGGGTGTTGATGCGCTCAAGGATCTGCTCCGTTGCTGCAAGGATTGGGGAATTGAGGCGCTAACGGCTTATGCTTTTTCTACAGAAAATTGGAGCCGCCCATTACAGGAAGTTGACTTTTTGATGACCTTGTTCGAGCGAATGCTGGGCCGAGAACTCCGGGAGATGGTGCAGGAAAATGTTCAGATTCAATTTGCAGGAAACTTGAAGGCATTACCGCGCTCTCTTCAGGGCGCAATCGCAGAATCTGTGGCTGCTACTCAAAATAATCGAGGTATTCGGTTTACAGTAGCTATGAACTACAGTGGACGACAGGAGATTTTGCAGGCGACTCGGGCAATTGCACATCAGGTGCAGCAAGGTCTAATCCAACCCGATGAGATTGATGAAGCTGTATTCGAACGACACCTCTACACAGCGGGAGTTTGCGATCCTGATTTGCTAATCCGGACGAGTGGGGAAATGCGCATCAGTAACTTTCTGCTTTGGCAAATGGCCTATGCAGAAATCTACATTACTGAGACGCTATGGCCTGATTTTGACCGAGCAGAGTTTCACCGAGCTTTGTGCGCCTATCAGCAGCGCGAACGGCGATTTGGGAGGGTCTAAGGTCCTGCAAAGACAGCGTCTTCGATATCCCGACGAGTTAGGGAATACTTGAAGGAGCGCTGAATATCAAGACTATCTGCACCAGAGCGAAGATAGCGAACGGTAATTTGATCGACATCAAGCCAGAGTTCGGCTTCCCAGCTCGGTTGCTGAACTCGCCAGCAATGGAGTTGCTCTTGATCTTGTTGACAGCCATTGTCTCTGAGCCATTGCTCAATTTCAGGCAAAGGATGATTGTATAAGGGAGAATCAGCGGGGGGAAGGGGCATAGGGGCAGGGGGGTTTCATGGGGCAACTTCGCCACGGGTTAATCCAATAGCAAGTGCTAGCAGTAGACAGCCTAAAAAGGTCAATCCCAGAATAAACAGAGCGAAAACTTCCCCAGCTGAGAGTGGACGGTCAGTTGGGTCAAGGTAAGCTGAGTTAGAGCGACTCTGGGAGCGTACCGGACGATTTAAGTCAGATGGGGCTTGAATAACGCGGAGGCGCGAGTAGCCAATTTTGAGATCGTAACTCTGTCGCCGTTCTGGATTGCTGAGGGTGGCATAAGCTTCGTTCAACTGTTGGAACTTGACTGTTGCAATCGCTCTTGGTAGCTCTGTCGTATCGGGGTGGTAGCGCTTGCTCAGTTCCCGATAGGCACGGCGAATTTCTAGTGCTGATGCCCCTGGGTGCAGTCCTAGTAAGACATAGTAACTGGTCTGGTTTGGCGTAGCACGGTCGCTGCTATTTGGCATTGCCCGGTTTTGAGTCACAGCGGTTTTACTTAGCCTAGAGTTACAGATATTCTTCCACTATATTCAAATTTGGCTCCCTCTAGCAGGCAATTGATCCTTTTTTTCTCTTAGTTCGGCTAAAGGTCTGAAATTTATCTTTAGGAAAGCTCCAAGCTGTTTTTGCCCATATGCACAGCTCATCACAACGCAGCCGTAGTGCTTCTTGACTAGGTTTTTCAGAACTCTTCCAGGGAAGGGATAATGGTCTAAAGTCAAACTTGCCGTAGCTAGTTTTTTTAATTGTAGGTGCAACGAGTACCCTCATTGTTTCTGGGTCGATCGTCAGTAGATAGAGATCGAAGAGTACGTGGAGATCAGCCCGTAAAAGTAACCCGTTTGAGATGCAATCGGTTTGAGTACCAAAGTAGGGCATGATGTGAGTAGCTTCTAGAGCTTGTTCTAGGTCTTCCCCTGTAATGGCACATTTCCGGTTATAGGCTTCGAGTAACGCTTGACGAAATACAGGCTGCCCTTGTCTTTGGGCAATACGTTCACTATCCCGCTTTCTAGCATCTTCGATACTTCTTGGAGTCAGATACTCATCCTCGATTCGCTTTCGAGCAACAGCAAGTTCCTCAAGGGCAGCATTTCTGTATTGCCCTTTTCGATGAACTGTAGCAAGGTGAACGCCGCATCCCTGTTCTGCTAACTTCGATAAATGCTCCTCCCAGTAATACTCTAAATACTTAATATGCTCTTGGCAAAAAGTCAATCCTGAAAAATTAACGTGAAAATTTATTGAGAATAGTTCCGATGTTTGTTGCCGGAGATATTCAATTTCTAGAGATTGATTATAGTCAACAACTGAGTGCCACTCATACGTTATTCTTAAATCCGAGTAATCGCATGGATATTGGCTATTATAGGTGGCACTGAGCGCTTTGTATTGCTTACTTTTCAGCCTCAGCTGGTCTGCTTTTTCAGCCGCGATAATGTATCCTTGAGCGAAGAATCCAGTAGATTCTGTGCTACCTACCCGTTTGAAAAATACTTGTTCGCCTACCTGGATGTTGGTTATGTGTCCACACTTCCAAATGCCACGATGAACCTCTCCTTTAGCTAGCTTTTCTTTAGCTACTACAATCTCATTTTTAATATCAGGATTCTCATCTTTGTTACATAGAAAAATTCTTGTTTGAATCTGTTTGCGACTGAGTTCTGGATGAAACATACCCTAAGCTGATCAAGAGAGAACCAAAATACATATTAGTATTGAAGACTACTAGATAAAAACAGTAAATTTACTTAAGTTCTCGACCTGAGATGAATGGCACGAAGATAAGAGCCAACGTTCAATGCCTGTAACAGTAATATGACAAAGAAGGAGCGGTGAGTAGCGGTGAGTAAATGCGACCATTATTGTTGGAGCTATCATGGATTGGCTCAAGCTCAATGAGCAATGGTAAAGCTTGTCAGTAGGAGTGCATTTGTGGAATATGAACTCATTGGCGATCGCGCTGTGTATGGAACTGTACGTTTTAGCGCCTTAAGCAATGGTTTAGTACGTCTTGAATGGTCAGCTTCAGGTCAATTTGAAGACTCTCCTACGGTTATTGCCCTCACTCGCCCTCAACCAGTGCCATTCCAGGCAATTGAGTTAACTGACGAGGGAGTGCTTCACCTGCACACCACATTACTTCAAATCGTTTATCGACCCAGTAACGAACCCTTTAACGATGCTAACCTAACGATTTACGGGACTTGCGGCAACAACAGGTTCACTTGGAAGCCCTCAAGCGTCGATACTGAAAATTTAGGTGGAACGTTCACCAGTCTTGACCTCATCCATCGTAACTTTTTCCCAACTGGGGTTCATCCTGCTTCAGTGTTTCACAGCTACCCCCACACGCAAGAATGGCTCTACACCCTGCTGAAGTCAATTCATCGAAGTTTGCGCGATCAAGGGAGAACCACTTTTTTTGAAAACCCACCCCTCTGGTATCTCGATGCCTTCTGTCGCAATGAAATCCCCGAAGCCATGCAGCAATTCCTGCAACAATGGCATCATTATCCCCCCGGTATTCTGAGTCGTAGCGGTTACAGCATCCTCAACGATTCTACTAGTGCCTTAGTCCAAGACGGATGGCTTAGAGAGCGCGCTGAACCCAATTGCCAAGACTGGTACTTCTTCGCCTACGGTACAAACTACGCCCAAGCATTGCAAGACTTCGTGCAATTGTGTGGTCGCATCCCTATGTTGCCGCGTTGGGCATTTGGTATCTGGTTCTCTCTCTTTGACCAGATGCACGATACAGATTATCAGCAACTTGTCAAGCAATTTGATGAACTGGAATTACCGCTTGATGTTATAGTTCTCGATGTCGATTGGCACCTAACAGGTTGGTGTGGTTGGGACTGGAACCCGGAATTTTTCCCAAAACCAAGAGCGTTTCTGGAATGGGCGCACAGTAATGGGTTACATATCGGTGCCAATGTTCATATTGAAGGCGTACCTTCAGACAATAGGCACTTTTTAACTCTGTGTGAAGCACGGGGACTCGATCCGCAACAAGTGAAGGCAGGCAATGTCTTCTCCGTGAAAAACCCAACCGCTGAATGGATTTTTGACTCTTGGCAACCCGATGCACCCATCGTAGTCCACTCCACCAGTGCCGATCCTAATGAGGGTTGGTTGCTGTTCAATCTTGCTTCTCAGTCAGAGGCAAACTTATTCATGCAGGTATTGCACAGTCCCTGTGAAGAAGACGGCATTGATTTTTGGTGGATTGATGGCGCTAACGCTAAATATTCAGGTGTTAATTCTCAACTGTGGACAAATCACGTTTACTTCAGCCATCTAGAAGCGCATCACAACCGTCGTCCCCTCATTCTCTCCCGCACAGGTGGCATTGGTTCCCATCGCTATCCAGTGCAATTTTCTGCTGACACCTATTCCTATTGGGAAGTTCTGCGATTTCTAGTAGATTTCACGCCAAGAGCGGGTAATGTGGGAGTGAGTTACTGGTCTCATGATTTAGGGGGATTCTTTGGTCATGTCCCTGGTGTACCAGTCATCGATCCGGAACTATTTGTGCGCTGGGTACAATTTGGCTGCTTTTGTCCCATTGTCCGCTTCCACTCGGATCACGGTCGGCGCGAACCTTGGAGTTATGGGCAGTGGGTACTTGATGCCATACGCAAAGCATTGCAGTTGCGGATACAGTTAGTACCCTACCTATATCATCTAAGTCGGATTACCTATGAAACGGGTTTGCCCTTGTGTCGCCCTCTATACATTGCTTATCCTGAAGATGAGGAAGTGTATCAGGTGACGACGCAGTTTTTACTGGGCGATCGCGTGCTAGTTGCTCCCGTGGTTGAAGCGGGTGGCTATCGTTCAGTTTACTTGCCCGCAGGCGGATGGTGGGAGCGCTCAACAAGGAAATTTTATTCTAAAGCCCACTTAAACTTGTATTTCCCTCTCGACCAAATCCCCGTTTTTGTTCAAGCCGGAGCGATTTTGCCTCTAGCAGAATTTCTTAACCGCGTCGGAACAGCACCACCGAAAACCTTGATTCTGGAGGTGTATGCGGGAGCAGATGGTGAACTGGACTTGTACGAGGATAATGGTGAAACCACTGCCTATTGCACCGAGGCAGGTAGTCGTCGTCGCTTTACTCAACATCGCAAGGGAGATAGTTATAGTCTCACCTGTGAGCCCGTTCGGGGGAGTTACCTAGGAATGCCGAAGGAGCGGAATTTCCAAATTCTTTGGACTGGGTTAGAGTCTGGGAGTCGAGTGGAGGCTAGTGGCGTGGAGATTCAGCAGCAGGAGTGGGTAGGAGAGGTGTTGTCACTCATTCTGGCGGCTGTACCCCAAACGGCTTTTTGGCATATTGCGGTGACCGAAAACCTGGGATACAAGCCTCGTCCTTCAGGATGGCTTTAATTGTGAGTAAGCGGTAAGCAGTTTATTCATGCTATATTTATTGCATGATAACAGTAAACTACGAGTACAAACTTAAACCTACCGCACAACAAAAACAGACTTTCGAGACATGGCTTAATGTCTGCAAGAAAGTCTACAATTTTGCTTTGCGGGAACGCAAGGATTGGGTTAATTCTCGAAAGTCTCCTGTTAACGCATGTAGTCTAGTCTCTGAATACATACTCCCTCCTGATACCCCAAGACCGACCTACTATAGTCAATGCAAGTCCTTAACAACAGCTAAACAGATCTACCCTGAACTTCAGCTCCCCCATATCCACGTTTTGCAACAGACTCTAAGAAATTTAGAGGCAGCATTTGTGGCAATGTGGGAGCGTGGTTCTGGGTTTCCTCGTTTTAAGAAGAGGATGCGGTCTTTCGTCTATCCAGACGTAAAACCAAATGCAGTTGAACCAGGTAGAGTCAAGCTACCTAAAATTGGTTGGGTAAGGATGAGGATGTCTCGCTCACTGCCTGAAGGCTTTATCTTAAAGCAGATCAGGGTAGTAAGTCGCGCGTCTGGTTTTTTTGTCATGCTCACTTATCAGTTAGGAGTTGCGGTTCCAGACGTACCTTTTTCGGGACATCCGCTAGGGATTGATATTGGGCTAGACAAATATCTAGCAACATCTGATGGAGAATTAGTTTCTAGACCTCGCTTCTTTAATGCACTTCACCGCGAGTTGAAATTACTGCAAAGAAGGCTAAAGCATAAGAAAAAGGGTTCTAGTAGTTGGCTAAAGCTCCAGAAAAGAATTGCTAGAGTTCATCAAAGAATCAACGACACTCGTAAGGACTGGCATTTCAAATTAGCCCACCGTTTATGCGACAAAGCCCAAGCAATATTTGTTGAGGATATCAACTTTAAAGCTTGGGCTAAGGGGTTATTCAGAAAGCACACACTTGATGCGGCTTACGGACAGTTTTTCAATATCTTGTCCTACATCTGCTGGAAACGCGGGATATTCTTTCTCAAGGTAGATAAAGACTACACAAGTCAAACTTGCCCCAATTGTCAAACCCTAACAGGCAAGAAGGATTTGAGCGTTAGGATTCATCAATGTAAAAATTGTGGTTATACCACGCACCGCGATGTGGCTGCTTCCCAAGTGATAGTTCAACGAGGTATCTCTGCTGTCGGACAGCCAGTAGAGTTCCAAATTGCTTCAGGAGGCGTACTGTCGGGGATTAATGGCAACATTAGTCTAGATAAGTGCCCGTGAGAGAAGAATCCTCGGCGTTAACGCCGAGGAGTGTCAA
>JAFASY010000091.1 GCA_019244235.1 Chroococcidiopsidaceae cyanobacterium CP_BM_ER_R8_30 | reverse complement strand
CCTGGTTGCTTGTCTTTGCTAATTCACTGTTATCCCTTGGATTTCCACGGCTGATTGAACAAATGAACAGCTTCAGACTACCGAAACTTCTCTCTGTTAATAGGATGAATTTCCGCTTTTCCTCTGCCTAGAGTGATAAAAGAGGGGATATAGCGGTTCTCATATGAGTGGCATACAGCCTGAGGCATCAGGAGCAACGTAGTAACAGCAATGCGTGAACCAACCAATCATGTCCTTGAGCGTGACGGCATTGAATGCTTCAGTAATGGCTTGGTCAAGTGCTTCATAGGTACGAGCCGCTTGGGAACGTAAATACTCTTTGACTTTTGACCAGCAGTTTTCAATCGGATTGAAGTCGGGTGAATAGGGTGGCAAATAGACTAACCTGGCTCCAGCCGTCTCAATGGCTTCTTTAATGGCTGCAGCTTTGTGGGAACTGAAGTTATCCATCACCACACAAGCCCCTGCCCACAGGTTGGGCACCAGCACTTCGGTGACGTAGGTTTGAAAGGCAAGCGAGTCGGTTCCCCCCTGAAAGGTCAAGGAGGCGATAAATCCTTGCAGCGACACCCCACCAATCATCGTGACATTCTTGCCCCGCCGCTCAGGACGCTCCCCATAGGCACGAGTGCCCTTCAAGGAACGAGCATAACGCCGACTCATTGCTAGGTTCACCCCTGCCTCATCGACGAACACCAAATCGGTGAATCTGACCGCTCCAAGGGTGTGCCAATACTCAACCCGTAACCGTTGCACTCGTTCAGTATCTCGTTCACTGGCATGGAACGACTTTTTTTTCGCGTCAGCTGTAGTTTTTGGGTCAGGCGTCCCATCGTGGCGCGGCTGATTCTTACCCCACTGTGTTGCTCTAATCGCTCACATAACTCCACCAAGATGGCATCGTTATCTTCTTCTACCAATTGCTTCACCAACAGGACTTGCTCCAAATTGAGTTTTGCCTTGGCTCCTCCTCCGTGTTCTCTCGGCGCTATCTTGCCGTCTTCTCGATAGCGCTTGAGCAAGTCTTGGACAAAGCTCACACTCACGCTAAATCTTTTCGCTAATTGGCGCTGCGAACCTTCTTGTCGGTTGTAGGCGTCAATGATTTTTTGGCGTAGGTCAATTGAGTAGGCTTTCATATTAGCGAACGCGTGGCATAGACTTCCCCCTACTGTATTCCATCCAACTGAGAACCGCTATAGCCAACTCAAATTCTCTGATTTTTTCAAAAAATATCAAATGATTTTGATAAATATTTATTTATGGATTTTAAAAAATGAATATTGCGATTTCTAATCCAGAGAGTAGCTCCTATAGCAATCTGTGCAGTGGCTAGAAATTCTCCTCTGTATCCTCTGCGTCTTAAGTGGTTTATTAACAAAAATACTGTTTAGCTAAGAGAAAATATTATGTATTCCGCTTTTTACATTCTAATTCTAACTTCTGACTATCCACAGTAGTCTGCTGAGCAATAGATCTCGCCTCATTCTGTAGATATTCCAGAAAGGTACAAGCAATGACGGACAGCTGTTTGCCTGCTGGATAAACTACATACCAATAACGTTCAATAGGAAAACCATCCACATCTAAAATAGTGAGTGGACTATTCATTCCTTCTAACGCTAAGGTGTGGCGGGACAATACCGATATCCCCAAGCCTCCGACAATCGCCTGTTTAATTGCCTCGTTACTGCCAAGGGTTAACCTAACTTTAACCGAGATTCCGTACTCTGCAAACAGTTTTTGCACCGCTTTGCGCGTCCCCGATCCGGGCTCCCGCATAATAAAAGGCTCTCCATTGAGACGCTGCAACGGAATGTTCTTCTCTTGGGCAAGCGGGTGATGGCACGGCGCGATCGCCACCAAAGGGTTTTCTAAAAATGAGTAGCAGTTTACGTCAAAATTCTCAGGTGGCTGGCTCAAAATATAGAGATCATCCTGATTATCTAACAGGCGTTCTAGGATGCGCTCGTGGTTAGTGATTTCCAGAGAAATATCAATACCGGGGTAAAGCTGGCAAAACGGACCTAACAAACGCGGGATAAAATACTTAGTCGTAGTGATCGCAGCTAGCTTCAGGCGTCCCTGCTTCATCCCTTTCAGCTCAGCTACCTTTATTTCGAACTGAGATAACTTGTCGAAAATCTCCCGACAGGTTGCAAATAGCTCCCGACCCGCATCTGTTAGATAGAGACGCTTGCCCACCTGCTCAAACAAAGGTAGACCAACTGTCTTTGTCAACTGCTTGATCTGCATCGAGACAGTGGGTTGGGTGAGGAAGAGTTCTTCAGCAGCGCGGGTGAAGCTACCGTGACGCGCTGCTGTTTCAAACACCTTGAGTTGGTGAAGCGTAGACTGTCCCAAGAACTCTACTCCTTAAGAATGCAAATCATAGAGCTTTCCTTATCATCATTATCAAAATATTGATAGTTCGCACACATGAAATTCAGCATATTATCATGACAGCGTAAGAACAGTTCATCTCCTGCAATGCGTTGCACTATTGCTTAATAATTTGTTGGGCAGTTAGTAAATTCATTCTCATCCGGTATCAGTTGAGATTGACTACAAGATGATTGCACCAACAGTATTATTCAAAGCAAGTGCAACGTTTTTCCATAAAGCACATTGACTTCTCTAGAAAAATCTCTATTTCTTTTCTTGGCGCTCTAACGTGCTTCGCGCTTCGCTTCGCTGGGAGCGTCTAACGCCTTCGGCTTCGCTTCGCTGGGGCGGTTCAAAAAAAACAGTTTTCACAACTCAGATAAGACTGCCATATAACTTCAATTCCCAATTCTTGTTCAAGAATAGGAGCAATGACCTTTTCTTATTCGTCATTACTCCCGCTCAATTTGTAAACAGTTGACGAAGTCGAGCCGCGATCCGCCGTGCCACGGCGGATCGAGTTCGATGACAAATTAGTAATAATTGCCAACTTTGCGATGGTGAACTGCTGTGAGGGCATCGGGTTTAGAGACGCGACCTACTTGGACAGTGCTATAAATCAGCCAGTGATCGCCACATTCGCTACGACTGCTCACTTGGCACTCCATATAGGCAAGAGCGTCTGCTAGAATAGGGCAGCTGTTACTCGCTGGGTAAGTCCTGACACCAGCAAACCGATCGGCACCTGGAGGAAAGCGCTGGATGAAATGCTTCATTAATCTCTGGTAGTTACCTTCTTCCAGGACATTGAGAACGAAGTGATCGCCTACATGCAACAGTGACTCAATCGCTCGGTCACGAGCCACTGCCACTGTCACGCCCAACGGTTTGAAGCTGGCTTGTGCTACCCAAGAAGCCACCATGGCGCTGCTGAGATTGCCCTGTTGAGCGGTGAGAATATATAGCCCACTACTAAGCCTTCCTAAGGCTTTTTCCAAATCGTTATCCAGAGCTTTGATTTGCTTAACGCTGCGCTCGCGGGATAACCACTGGCCCAGGTCGGTTCCAGCTTCTTCACACAACTTGTATACAGTTTCTTTTGGTATCTCTTTAATCAAGATGGGGGGGAAGGCTGGGTTCAGACCTAAGTCTCGGAACTTAGCAAGTATGGGATAAACTGATTCACTTTCCCCACCCCCAGACTCAAACACACCAAAAGCCTGCTTAGCATTAGCAGCTGCCAGGATCGTACTGAGTGCTGTCTGAGCTGTAATAGCATCTGGTCCTGTCATTGGTGGGGTGCCAACAACCAATCCAGCAGCTAAGCTAACCAAATCTTTCACTTCTTGGAGGTCAGCCGACTTCAGATCCATCATCTCCACAGTAATACCAGTTTTCGTAATGCCGTGGGTGATCGCTTGTGCGAGATGGTCACTAAACCCATAATCAGAGACGTAAAAGACAGCAACCGTTGTTTCCGCCTTGGCCTGTTCCTGACTCCACTGTCGGTAGCAGTCTGTTAGTTCGGTGACATTGTAATGTAGCAATGGACCATGACCCGTTGCAATAGTGGTAATCGCAGGCAACTCACCCATCCGCTTGAGCGCAGATAGTACCGAGCGGGCGTTTGGTCCCATCAGGCAGTCGTAGTAGTACCGGAAATCTGCTTCAATCAGGGCTAGATCTTCATCAAAGGTGTGGTCATCACAGTAATGCATCCCAAACGCATCGCAGGTATATAAAACCTGGGTTTTGGCATCATAGGTAAATATTGTGTCTGGCCAGTGCAGATTTGGTGCGATGACAAATTCCAGGACATGCCCGTTACCCAAATCTATGCGATCACCGTTTTTCACAATCTGTTGTTTAAACGGCTGATGGACCCAATTTTCTAGAAACTGGATGGCAACTTTGGAACCAACAACGGTGACATCAGGAGCTAGCGCCAGTACATCTTTTACCAATCCGCTGTGGTCAGGTTCAGTATGACTGATAATCAGGTAATCTAACTGAGCTAGGTTAACTAGCCCCATCAGCATGTCTAAGTACAATTCACGGAACTTTTCATGGGAAGTGTCAATTAAAGCTGTTTGTTCGCCTTGAATCACAAATGAGTTGTAGGTTGTGCCGTTTTGC
>JAFASY010000029.1 GCA_019244235.1 Chroococcidiopsidaceae cyanobacterium CP_BM_ER_R8_30 | reverse complement strand
CCATGAATGAAATACCAAACAGCTCCAATGTGGTTGTTTAGCTTTTTGGAGAATGATAGGCTTTCTCTTACTAGTCGAGAGACTCGTTGTCTGAAGGTATTATTCAATCTTTCTATATGATTAGTTAGACCTGTTTCTTTACCAACCGCTCGATGACGTTTAGGAGGAATAACTGTCTTGTAAGCCTGCCAAAAATCTGTATAAGCGAAGGCGCACTGTTGATAAATCTCTGGTAGAGAAGCCCACAGTTTACGGGCTGATTTTCTCGTTCTATCTCCGACAAAGCAACCAACAATTTTTCGAGACCTGCGGTCAATTGCTAGCCAAATATAGACTTCATTTTTCTTGCGGTCAACAAATGACCATAACTCGTCACATTCAATCACCAATTTACCTAGTAATTTGACTGAAACCTTGACCTGACGCGGAGTTAGAGCTAGCTTTTGATTAACATAATCCTGCAACCAAGACCAACTTACTTGAGTCACTCTGGCAATTCCTCGCAACGAGATCCTCTCAAGCAAGAGCCGATCAATTAGTTGTTTTATTCCCTTTGAAACAGTGATTTTAGTCGGGTTGACAACAAATTGACGACCGCAGGTTTTACATTGACATTTTGGTTTACCATGATGAACTGAACCATTTTTAATCAACTGCTCAGAGCCACAGCTAGGACAGACTCGTTCTAAAGGTTCTTCACATATTTTTGGGGATGGTTCCATCGCCTCTTGTGTTAATTTAGACGGTAGTAATCCAAGCGAGTAAAGTAAGAATGCTAAAATTGTTGTCATCAAAAATACCAAAACGTGGGCGATTATATGAGGATCATTTGCATTAGCTAATATTGTACAGGATGCTCACGGGGCAAAGGTTCTACCTCACCACTACTTCCATATCACCACCAACCTCCCAATTCACCGCTCTTTACAAACAACATCTAAGCAAGCCTTTAAACGTTCGGCTAGGATTGGTACGTAGGGTTCTTTCATTAGAGTATTGTGATAACCAGGTACCAATTGAATCTCTAATCCTCCAGCCACCAAACTACCCCAGCCCAATGCAGAATCAACCCAAAACATTTCTTCTGGTTGGTCGTTGGCTCGAAAAAGAATTGCCTTCCCCTGATAAACTTGAGGTACATAACTATGAGCAGCTCGTTTGTGAGCCTCTTGTAAAGCAGGTTTGTTTACCCAGAAAAACCTATGGGCCTTTTGTAAGTAAGTTTGTAAGTAGGTTAATTTCTGTTTCGGCCCAAGTCGGGAAAAGTTAGTCAGGTGTCGACTGACCCGCACTAAGAGGGGTTTTCCTTTGAGCCCCTGTGGAGCTTGAGTATCAAACAAGGCGAGCATTGCTACTTTCTGACCTTGAGCATAAAGCTGTTGCGCCATCTCGAAGGCTACCAGACCTCCCATAGACCAGCCTGCCAGCAAATAAGGTCCCTGTGGTTGGACAGTACGTACTTCCCTAATATAGTCAGCCGCCATATCCTCGATGCGAGATTGGGGAACCTGTTTGCCATCTAGACCCTGTGGTTGCAGCCCATAAACTGGTTGGTTAGAACCCAAATAACTTGCCAATTTATAGTAGATGACAACATCGCCAAAAGCAGGATGAATGCAGAACAAAGGTGGTAAAGAACCGCCAGTTTGAATCGCCACCAGTGATGACCAGAGTGCTGAGCATTCTTCTTGATGGAGAATGCTGGCTAATTGTGCAACTGTCGGAGCCTGAAATAGGATAGCCAAGGGAAGATTTTTGCCGAAGATTTTCTTGATTTTCTCGAATAGACTTACAGCTATCAAAGAGTGCCCCCCCAGATCGAAAAAATTGTCTCTTACTCCGATCGAGCGAGTACCTAAAATCTCTTGCCAAATCCTCGTTAACTGTAGTTCTATCGAGTCTCGAGGAGCCAAAAATGTTCTTTCTAGAATGGAAATAGAATTTGTTTGATCGGGCGCTGGCAGTGCCTGACGGTCAACCTTGCCATTAGGCGTCAGTGGTAAGGTCTCCAGCATTACGAAGGCTGAAGGTACCATGTACTCAGGTAGTCGCTCCTTCAAGCACCGCCGTAGTTCACTAGGCGTAGATGCCTCCCCCTTATGCAGCACCACATAAGCCACCAACTGCTTATTGCCAGGAATATCCTCACGAGCCAAAACAACAGTATCCCGCACAGTAGCATGCTGACTCAGCACGGCCTCAATTTCCCCTGGCTCAATGCGGAAGCCTCTAATCTTCACCTGATGGTCCATGCGACCCAGAAACTCGATGTTGCCGTCTGGCAAGTAGCGCACCAAATCTCCAGTTTTGTAGAGACGTCCTCCCGGCTCATGACTGAAGGGGTGGGGAATGAACTTTTGAGTAGTTAATTCAGGACGGTTGAGGTAGCCACGGGCTAAGCCATCCCCACCAATGTACAACTCCCCCGGTACACCAATTGGCACTGGCTGCAAATAGCGGTCTAAAACATAAACCTGGGTGTTAGCAATCGGGCGACCGATAGGGATGCAAGTACCAACCTGAGTCAGCTCTGTCATGGAGTAGCAGCAAGTAAAAGTTGTCCCCTCGGTCGGACCATAACCATTGATCAGCTTACACTCTCCTAGGTTTTGGAGCACCTTCTGCACATGGGGAACCGATAAAACATCACCACCAGCCAAAAGTTGACGCACAGGTTTTAAATCCTCAAGCCGCTCATCCACCATGAGGTGAAACAGACCAGCTGTCAGCCATAACGTCGTGATTTGGTATTGCTGCAAAACTTGTCCTAACTCTGCCAAAGATGGTGTGTGAGTAGGGAATATGACTAATCGGGCACCATGAAGCAGGCTGCCCCAGATTTCAAATGTAGCAGCGTCGAATGAGAATGGTGCCAGTTGTAGGAAGATTTCGTTGGCACTCAAGTTGACATAATCAGATTGTTGGACTAGCCGTACCACACCTCTATGTATGACGCTCACACCCTTCGGCTTGCCAGTGGAGCCAGAGGTGTACATCACGTATGCTAGATTCTCAGTTGTGATGCGGCACTGTGGGTTCTCCTGTTTCTCCTGGGCAATCAACTTCCACTCTGCGTCGATACAGACGACCTGAGCTGAGTGCTGAGGAAGACCCTTAAGTAGATGCTGTTGGGTCAGTAACACTCGGGTTTGAGTATCTTCCAACATGAAGGATAAGCGCTCCTGTGGATAGCTGGGGTCGAGAGGAACATAAGCGCCTCCAGCCTTGAGGATGGCCAAGAGTCCCACCACCATCAAGAGCGAACGCTCTACACAAATGCCGACAAGAACTTCTGGTCCCACGCCCAATGCTTGCAGGTAATGCGCTAGTTGGTTCGCACGGGCATTCAGCTCCCGGTAAGTCAGTTGCTCATCCTCAAACACCACCGCCACTGCATCTGGTGTTTGCTGCACCTGAGCTTCAAACAACTGATGGATACATGCATCTTGGAGGTAATCCCTCTGGGTATCATTCCACTCCACCAGCAACTGCTGCTGCTCAGCGGGGCTCAACAGTGGTAAGGTAGCAATCGATTGCTCTGGGTGGGCGACGATGCCTTCTAGCAAGGTCTGAAAATGTCCGAGCATCCGCTCTATGGTGCTACTGTCGAACAAATCTGTGTTGTACTCGAACGCTGCCGCCAGTCCTTGGTCTGTCTCCCCCACAAACAAAGTCAAGTCAAACTTCGCTGTCTGGGTTTCAACCATCAGGGGCTTCAGGCTTAGACTGGAAAGCTCTACGGTGGGCATTGGGTCATTCCGGAGGACGAACATTACCTGAAACAGCGGCGTCCGGCCTAAGTCCCGCTCTGGCTGCAGCTCTTCAACAAGTTGCTCGAACGGCAAGTCTTGGTGGGCATAGGCTGATAAGGCAACCTCCCGCACCCGGACCAAAAGTTCAAGAAAACTCGGGTTGTCGCTTAAATCGGTGCGTAGCAATAGATTATTGACAAAAAAACCAGTCATACCCTCGGTTTCCACCTGGTCGCGACCAGTTGTAGGGGAGCCTACCAAGATATCTTCTTGACCGGTGTAGCGGTAAAGCAGCACCTGGAAGGCTGCTAAGAGGGTCATGTACAAAGTTGCTTCCTCGGTCTTTGCCAGTGCCTGGAGCTGCCGCGTCAATTCCTCGCTCAGCTTGAACGCATGTGAGGCACTGCGATAAGTCTGCACTGGTGGTCGAGGTCGATCTGTTGGCAGATTCAGCACGGGCAATTCACCAGCCAGTTGTTTCTGCCAATAGGTCCACAGCCTTTCTCCTTCCTCGCTAGCTAGCATTTCGGTCTGCCAACGCA
>JAFASY010000022.1 GCA_019244235.1 Chroococcidiopsidaceae cyanobacterium CP_BM_ER_R8_30 | reverse complement strand
GCGATAAGTCTGCACTGGTGGTCGAGGTCGATCTGTTGGCAGATTCAGCACGGGCAATTCACCAGCCAGTTGTTTCTGCCAATAGGTCCACAGCCTTTCTCCTTCCTCGCTAGCTAGCATTTCGGTCTGCCAACGCACAAAGTCCTTATATTGCCACATTAGAGGTGGTAAGGGAGATAAGGAATTCCCATTGTCTCCCTTTGCTCCCTTCTGAGCCGGGTACAGCACACGAAGTTCGTCCAAGAGTACTATGAGGGACCAGAAATCGACCGCGATGTGGTGGACCGCCAGTAGAAGGATGTGTTCTGTTGCTGAGCGAGTGAACAGGTTCACCCGCAGCACGGGTCCTCGTTCCAGATCGAAGGGACGACGTGCTGTCTCAACCAGACAACCCTTCAACTCATCCTCGCTCCAAGCTGATGCGTCCACCTCCTCGAATTGGATCCCCATCTGCTCGTGGACTAGCTGAACCGGTCTGTTATCACACACAGTGTAAGTAGTCCGGAGCAAAGGATGGCGCTCAACCAGCGCTTTAAATGCGCCTTGCAAAGCTGGAATATCTATAGGTGAGCGGATTTGCCCAGTAAATAGGACATTATAAGCCCAGCTTTGAGGTGCTAACTGGTAGAGGAACCATAGTGATTGCTGAGCAGAGGACAGAGGCAGGACAGATTTGGCAGAGCGTTTCTGTAGTAGCTGCGATAGCAACACACGCTTTTGGGCAGGCGTTAGAGCATCTGTACGTTTAGAGATATGACTCATCTAACTTCCTCCTTCGCTAAGATCTGGTTCAGCAAGGAATCCACTTCTTTATCTGAGAGATGAGCAAGGTCGACCAATGTTATTAATCCAAACTTTGTCTCCAAAAAGTCTTTAGCCACAATTCTTTCTAGATGGTAGTGATGCGTGCGAGTTGAGTATTGAAGCTGTCTTAGCTGCTGAAGTTTAAATCCGCTGAAGGAGTTGCAGAGCTACCTTATGTAAATGCATGGCGCTGTCTTGGAAAAACAAATGCTGGCAGACTGCTTCAACCATTTGCCAGTATGATCCTGAAGGCTAAGGAGACAAAGTGGAGATTTTGTGAAAGAGAGGACAACAGCTAAATAAATTTTCTTTATGTAGCTAGTTAGAATTAAATATAAAACGTTTAGTACGATAGCAACCCTTTTCAGCCGGAGCTTCTACTCCTTTGATTACAATGAGCAAGCGTGAAAGACCTGTCTCGGAGAGAGCAGGGATGAAACGCAGTAGCAGGATTTATCCTGTCACTCTATCTTACTTATGCACCTCTCGGGACGGCGATAAAGTTCAAAGCTTGACACGGGTATTGTAAAGCGCTATGGAATTGCTCACAGTCCAGTGGCTCTCCATCTGCTACAAAATGCTTGATTAAGAACACCGAGTATGAGTATTTCTTAGTCAAGAAATCGAATATCTGAGCGGAAGTGAAGCCAAAGCGAGATAATCCTAAGTTAGTACATTCGAATAGTATTGAGGGGCGATAACGGCGTAATGTCTCTGCAGCACCTCTAAGCACAGCCAACTCACCCCCTTCTACATCAAGTTTTATGAAATCGATCCGATGGTTAGATGGCAAAATGTTATCCAAACTCTCACACTTCACAGTAAGTGTCAATATTTTACTGTCTTTCCCTCCATGCTGGCGAAGTCCGCTGAAGGCAGAAGCATCCACGTTGTGATAGAAGGTGACTTGACCTATCGAATCGCTTAACGCTAAATCCCTGATGTCAACTTCGGGAAACTTCCGTTTTAACCAAAGTGCCTTGTGTGGTAGCGGCTCAAAAGCTAGGTGATGCCCTTGAGGCGCTAATCGTAGAATTGTGCTGAGCATTCTGCCTAGATGACAACCTATGTCTATACAATTGGAAGATTTATATAACAAGCGTGGCATCATCTGCTCAATTCTCACAGGCTCTTGAAACAGGTCAGTCAGTTCAGGCTGTTTCCTGGTCTGCATAAATCTTTGAAGTCCAACATATATCTTTCCTGCTGGCCTCTCAAAAGGTGTACGAATGAGGAGATGCTTGGCGTATTCCTTCCAATGATTTCTTATGAAAATACTCTCTTCAAGTTGAGGCCGACTGAGTAACGACAAATTTTCTGAGTTCATAACAGTGACATAAGTTGAAGTAATTTAAGCTCTAACCATTTTGCTAGATGCTTTGAAAGCCTAAGAAGACAAAGTGAAGATTTCGTGAAATAAAGAAATGGGTAAATAAACTTTCTGCACAATGTCCAAATTCCACTTGTGTATCCTGGAACTGCTTACTGTTCCCATTCCGTTTGCAGCACGCTAGATCAATAGTGTGCAAAGCCTGGAAATATCCTATCAGGGAACTCTTAAAGAAAATTTCTTTAGCTGTTGTCCTCTCTCTTTCACAAAATCTCCACTTTGTCTCCTTAACCTTCAGAATCATACTGGCAAAGTGGTTGAGAATGATACTAATCATCCTAGTTGAGGAAGTGTTGGCGGTTAGCACTTTATTCGATATCTGGTTTAACCAATGACTCTCTTGCATATAGTTGCGACTTTTCTAGTAACAGAATACCTAGTTACGGCGGTATGCTTATTCATTAACTGGCAAAAGCTGTTCCTAGAAGAAACTGACCTATCTTCAGACGAACGATATCTATCAATGTTAACATTATGCCTGGCAACTATACTCTGGCCCTTGATCGTGCCTATCTCCTATATAGGGTTGATTAGTCGTAAATCAAGACAACTAGGTTATGCATCAAGGCAAAACTCAATTGCGAAGCATAGACTCTCTAGATCTAAACGAGTGATCGCGGTCAAGAAGTACAGCGAACGTCTATCGGAATGTTCGGATAAGACTACTGAACGGATGAAATCTGGTAATGAAGCCCTTAGAAACAGTTCATAAATAAAACATAAGCTGTCTTGTAAGTTCTAGTACGACGATTGTTGCCAAGACGATGCAGCATTAATCGAATCATCACTACACAGATGGTGATATGGAAGTAGTGGTGAGGTAGAACCTTTGCCCCGTAAGCATCCTGTACAATATTAGCTAATGCAAATGATCCTCATATAATCGCCCGCGTTTTGGTATTTTTGATGACAACAATTTTAGCATTCTTACTTTACTCGCTTGGATTACTACTGTCTAAATTAACACAAGAGGCGATGGAACCATCCCCAAAGGTTGGTAAAGAAACAGGTCTAACTAATCATATAGAAAGATTGAATAATACCTTCAGACAACGAGTCTCTCGACTAGTAAGAGAAAGCCTATCATTCTCCAAAAAGCTAAACAACCACATTGGAGCTGTTTGGTATTTCATTCATGG
>JAFASY010000274.1 GCA_019244235.1 Chroococcidiopsidaceae cyanobacterium CP_BM_ER_R8_30 | reverse complement strand
CTTAGCTATTTTTTCCCTGTACTCCACCACCAGGTAAGGTGGGTTGGTTGGTAATACCTTCAGGTAGCTCACGAGTACTATCAGATAAGTTGTAGACCACCCAGTGGGTAAAGGGTTGGTTAGGCGCGTCGGGGTCATCCAAGATCAGAGCAAAGCTGTTTGTTCCATGAGGCGGGTCTTCCCAGTGTAGGGGAGGAGAGATATTGCCACCATCACAGGTATATTTGAACGGGATGGTACTACCAATAAAAAAGGCAGGGCTGCAGAGTTCCATTAGGTACAGTGAGCGTTTTAGATTCAAGGGATGCGAGCGTAAGATTTGCTTAGGTGAATCATGTTGTAGCTATAAGCAACCATCCCCAAGTTAGTCAGCAAACAGCTGGTGCCTAACCACAACAATACGTATGTGGGAACCATCACCACTCCGATGATGAACCACGTAAACACATGGAGCAACATCACTAGCGCTAAGATGCTTGCAGTTCCAGCAGATTGCCACACACGAGCTTTTGACTGCTGGAGTAGTGTAAGCGCTATTGTTACCGAGGTAGCAACCAGGTTGGCAGGTACTAGAAAGGCACAGATACTGACGCAATGGGTGCGTGAAAAGTCAGCTAATGTGTTGAGGTCGAACATCACTCTCCGCTATTCCCTTAAGGAAATGATTTTCGCAATCTCTGCCATTCTATATTTCTTAGCAAAAATCTTCACGTGACAAATAGCTTTATGCGCCTTTAGCTATCAACCCTATGACTGATGTAAGCGCTATGTGGTTGCTTTATCCAGTTGTTAGTTAGAGTGAGATGCTAAAAAACTCGCTTACACGTAATTTCAAGGAGTAGCAGCGATGCAACTGAAGCCCATCAATCAGCAGGTTGTCGCAGTCGTTGGGGCTTCCAGCGGCATCGGACGTGAGACAGCTCTCAAGTTTGCCAAGAGAGGCGCAAAGGTCGTTGTCTCGGCTCGCAGTGACTCAGGGCTATTATCTCTAGTCGAAGAGATCCAACGTCTCGGTGCTGAGGCAACAGCTGTAGTTGCGGATGTGAGTGATTTTGAACAGGTAAAAGCGATAGCAGATAAGACAGTTGCTGTTTACGGACGGCTAGATACCTGGGTGCATGTTGCCGCCACTGGCATCCTTGCCCCCTTTGACAAGTTGACACCTGAGGAGTTTAAACGAGTTATTGATGTCAACTTGAATGGACAAGCTTACGGTGCCATGGCAGCCCTGCCTCATCTTAAGCAGGAGGGACGTGGGGCACTCGTTCATGTTTCCTCAATGGAGGGTAGGCGATCGTTACCACTACAAAGTGCTTACTCCTCATCCAAGCATGGAGTTGAAGGTTTTCTCGAAGCCTTGCGTGTCGAGCTTAAACATGAGGGGTGGCAGATTAGCGTCACGAGTGTGAAGCCAGCAGTGATTAATACGCCTTACTACAACAATGTTCGCACAAAATTAGGCGTCAAGCCAACAGGGATACCACCTTACTATCAACCCAGCCTTGTCGCCGACGCCATTCTCTATGCTGCTGAGAATCCCACGCGTGACTTCATTGTTGGGGATGTTGGTCGAATATTAGATCTCATGCAGCGAATTTCACCTGAGTTAGTAGATTCCCTGTTGCTACTAATTGGCTTCTCAGGGCAGCGTACCAACGAGCCAAAGTCTGAGGATGCGTCAGACAATCTCTATGCACCTATTCCAGAACACGACAGAGTTGAAGGAGATTTCACTAACCTGGTAATCCCAAGTTTCACTGACGCCTTAGCCATGAATCCGCCCCTCAAGTGGGGGGCATTGGCAGCAGCAGTAGTGGGAACTGCATTCGTCTTGGGCGGGTTGCTCCCAAAGGGTGATGTTTGAGCTTGCTCTTTTTGAAGTCGCCAGGGCTAGCATGGCACGAGCCTTTTAAGCGATTCCACAGCAGTTACAATCCTGCATCTCTGCCTTGGCGCTGTCGCAATTTAATCCCCACGAAAGAGACAAGCCCACTTCAAACTGGGATATCGTCAGAAACTGAAATAATAGCAAGGATGTATCATATGAGTAACAATCCCAATCAAGTACTACCAGAAGATCCAAGAGAAGCTGAACCCGGTAGGGGTGCCCCAGGAAACGAACACTCGGCAGTTCAAACTGCTCAGACAACAGCAGTTAATCCTCCAGATGCAGAAATTCCTGCTAACACTAATCCAGAACTGAGCAAACACCAAGTAGAAGCTCTAGAAGAGCAAGAAGCGGCTACAGACTTGCATACAACAGACGGTTACGTCATTGATGAAGCTGGTAAGCTCGATAATTTTGCCATTGAGCCTCCCATGTATGTTGAAGGCGAGGAGCCGCCATCAAAATAAAGTTGAGCTGGGAGCATTGAACCAGAATCAGTCTCCCAGCAGCATAGGGTTTATTGAATTGATTCCCTTCACTTTCAAGGAGATAGATTGGCAAAAGCATATAACTTATGATTCCCAGCACAAACAAGATACTTGGCTTGAACCTTCACAAGACTTGGACGGCCTAATAGAAGGCTGGGATATTGGAATAGATTGGCTAAGCAGATTTAGAGGAAGACTGTTCAATCAAATCTAAACGAGTGGAGACAGAGTAATTACCACGTAACAGTAAGGCATATTCCTGTGGAGTTCTTTCCTTCAGGGTATGCGAACTCTTCAATTCAGCGCGAGAAGCATCCTCTTCTGCTAGATCTGTTGCACTTGAACGAGGGAGCTCAGTTCCTGATAAATCTGTGTTATTCAACGCTCCACTCCTGGGAGCTTCTTGGTTAAAGTTGGGTGAGCTTAAGGTTGCGCCGGGAGCGCCTCCAGCAATGCGCCTGTGCCAGCCCAAGTTGGAGTTCTCAGCAGTTGTAGGCGGCAAGTTCTGCTCCAATTGAAGGATATCTCTACGGGCTGCCTGCTCGATAGCGGTTAATACCTGCTTCTGCACAGTATCGGGCGTTACTACCTTATTTGAGTCATACTCGACAACTAGTGAGCTAGCTGCCGGGTTAAGCCGAACTTTGGTAACACAATCGAGAGATTCTGCTAAAGATTTGAGATAGCTAGCGTAGGCAGCATCATACGCCAATCTCGAAATTCGAACCCGCAGATGCCCTTCACAGGAGTGAACGATTTGGAAGGGTGTGTCTTCAAAGCCACTTAATGAACTGGCATCCGCGACTCTCGTAGCCACTGCTTCATTTTTAACTGACATAGGTCATTTTTGGCAGATTACACTCTACGCTTTATTTTCTGAAGCTATTTGGGTCTAACTCCACCCACTCTAAACATTCAGAGGAACCAGTGCTTACCGCTAATGGAATAAAGAATATATCTTGCTTAGCTGACTTTGTTGTCAAATTAGCGCAATGCTGACAATATGGAACAGGTTTTGAAATTTCCTACACACCATACCCAAATTGTATCGTTACTATCGAAGTAGTTAGAAGCATTGTCTAGCTACTCTGAAACTTTAATGAGCAGTCGTTTCGATGACGGTAAAGTTTTCGGTTCTCGATTTGATGGTTGGTCGCTTGATGATCGAGATCCACAGGTGATTCAAGCATTGCTACCACTGGGAGAATGGCTCTACCGCTACTACTTTCGGGTAACAACTGATGGCTGGCAGCACCTCCCCTCACAAGGAAGCATGCTGATTGTAGGAACCCACAACGGTGGCATGATTGCACCAGATACGCTGATGTTCATGTATGACTGGTTTCGTCGATTTGGAACAGAGCGATTGGCTTATGGACTGATGCATCCGTATGTTTGGATGGTGCCAGTTTATTCTCAACTTGCAGTCAAGCTAGGGGCAATCAGAGCTCACCCCAAAATGGCGATCGCTGCCCTTCAGCGGGGTGCCGCAGTACTTGTCTATCCTGGAGGGGCAGAAGATTTATGGCGACCTCATCATCAGCGGCATAAGATTCACTTTGCTGGTCGAAAAGGGTTTATCAAACTGGCACTAACGCAAGGCGTACCAATTGTGCCAGCAATTTCTAACGGTGCTCACGATACCCTATTAATTCTTACTGATTGCTACAAGCAGTTGCGGCAACTACATGAGTGGGGCATACCATGGTTATTTGGCATCGATCCCATTGTCTTTCCGATTTACTTAGGATTACCTTGGGGATTGGCAATTGGACCTTGGCCAAATATTCCTCTACCTATAGCAATTCACACTCGGATTTGTGAGCCAATTCTGTTTGAGCGTTATGGGCACGCTGCGGCTAAAGATCGTGACTATGTGGATGCTTGTTATGAAAAAGTCTGTACACAGATGCAACTAGAATTAGACCGTTTAGTTCAAGGTTTGAGTGGCATTGAATCCCTTTTAGAGGGTCGATGAGTAACTAGAGTTACCCTTCTTTTGTTTTGAAATTAGATTACCCAGAGTTCTATCCCATCAACCACCGCTGACGGGTGGAATCAGCACCACCTCATCACCGTCTTGGAGTAGGGTGTCTGGCTCGACAAACTGCAAATTAATCCCAAAGCGGGTAATGTCACGCCATCTTTGTAGTTCTGGGTGTTCAGCGATTAAGCTTTCTAGGACTGTTTCTACTGAAGTATCTGGAGGACATTCCCAGAGGAGTTCCGAGACTCCATATGCTTCTTGGTAGGCAGCAAAAAGTTTAATGGTGACGGTAATTGGGGATTGAGACATGAGAAGTGTAGAGGATTTCAAAAAATCTTTTCCATCCGGCGAAAATCTCGTTCCACCTCAGACCATAAAGAGCGGTTATGGGGATCGGCTTTCAGAGCTTTTTTTAGGTATACTCTAGCTTTTTCTACCTGCTTTTCGTTAAGCAGTTGTCTTCCCCAACGCTGATATGCACTCGCCTGCCACTGAGAGACTTCTGGATCTTGGGGTAAACGTTTAGCTAAACCTTCAATCAGTCCAACCGCGCTTGGAAACCGTTGCTCTCTTAATAACTGCTGCAATTTTTGATATGTCTGCCGCTTTAGTTGCTGTTCAGCTTGCGAAAGCGGAGGCGGATTTTGAGCCTGCTTTGCTTTACGCGTTACCTTAATTGCAGGTTGTGATTGCCACCCTTCTACTTTGATGTGCTGATGTTCACATGGTTGAGCTTGACTCTGCTCTTCATCACCCATTTCAGTTGGATGTGTGACTTGCAAAAGCAGTTTGTAAGCCTCAGTTACAGCAATAAACCTTTCCTTAGCTTTTTGGTTAGTAGGGTTGATATCAGGATGATACTGCCATGCCAAACGCCGATAAGATGCTTTAATTTCAGCAAGGGAGGCACCTGACTCTAGTTCTAATAGTTGATAGCAATCTGCAAGATCCATAACTCTCATTCTAGATTTTGGATTTCGGAATGTTCATTACGACCCAAAATCACCGGACAGTCCGACGGGAGTCGCTACAACGGGGGGAACCCCAACGCCAGTTCGCTTGCCGGGGGACCCGGCTCTAGCGACTAGCTCCGCAACGCGCTCCCTTCTCAACGGAGGGAACCTCCGCACGCGGCTGTCCTCCAAAATCTAAAATTCTATTGGCGCTCCTCAATAACACGGTCAATTAAACCGTATTCCTTAGCCTCCTCAGCTGACATAAAGAAGTCCCGATCCATGTCCTTCTCTATTTTCTCAAGCGACTGCCCTGTCCGCTCAGCATATATACCGTTAAGTTGGTGGCGAATCCGCAGAATCTCCCTAGCTTCAATTTCGATGTCTGTTGCTTGTCCACGAGTACCACCAGAAGGCTGGTGAATCATGATTCTTGAGTGGGGGAGTGCTAACCGTTTGCCTTTCGTCCCAGCTGCTAACAAAAATGATCCCATTGAGGCTGCTAGACCAACACAAATCGTTACCACATCTGATTTGATGTGTTGCATGGTGTCGTAAATTGCCATGCCGGATGTGATGATTCCACCGGGGGAGTTAATGTAAAGCACAATATCTTTACCCGGATCTTCTGAATCCAAGTAAAGCATATAAGGAATGATTTGGTTGGCAATATCATCGTCTACTTCGGTACCCAGAAAAATGATCCTTTCTAGGAAGAGACGCTGGAAGATATCAATCCACTCGGTATATTGCTGCCCTGGTAGGCGGTATGGAACTTTAGGGACATCAAGCCTTGGCATAATACATTCCGTTTACGAATAGGTAGGGACGTGAGAAAAAATGGGTATTGCTCCTATACAACCCCAGCAGGCAAGGGCTGAGCTAGATCTTGTTTGTCTAGAATTTTGTCAATCAAACCATACTCTACTGCTGCCTGAGGAGTTATGTAAAAGAGCCGATCCATATCCTTCTCAATTTTTTCCACAGGTTGACCAGTATGGCGCGACAAGATGTTAATCATTGTTGCCTTGTTAGCAAGCACCTCTTTTGCCCGAATCTGAATATCTGTTGCTTGACCTTGGGCATAACTCCTGGGCTGGTGCAAGATAATTGAGGCATGGGGGAGACTCGCACGGTAGCCTTTTGTACCAGCCGCTAGAAGCATCGCTGCCATACCCATTGCTGAGCCGAGACAGATTGTATGGATGGGAGGCTTGACGTAGCTCATCGTGTCGCAAATGGCAAAGGCTTCGGTTTCAAAGCCAACTGGTTCACCGTTATAGCTCGAACCAGTGGAATTGATGTAGATTTTAATTGGTTTTTCTGGGTCTTCGTACTGTAGATATAACAATTGAGCGACAATCACTTGAGTGACGGCTGGTACCAGTGGTAAACCCAGATAGACAATTCGTTCCTTCAATAACAGAGATGGTAAGTCGGGTGGCGGTGTCCGATAAAAATTGTCTCCATAGTACGGAGCTTGAACAGCCTTAATGGGTGAGTCCATAGCAAGTGGTAGCCTACAATAATGCCGTTATCTGTAATACAAATACATCCTAGCGTGCTGGCTGTCGTAGCAGTGTTCGGATTTCCCTCTAGGATATTCTATGTATGATTAAGTGTAGCCGTCTTGTGATGACGTTGCCGTAGCGATTGTTTGGCATTGTGAGATCATCAATGTAATAGCTATCGCCTGGATTAGGAATGTCTTACCATGAATGTCTTCTTGCAGCCCGCTTTGAATGATACTAATCTCGATGCAACTCAAACCAACAGTCAGCGGCAGCTAGTTACTGCGATTTCTGCAAATACAACGGTTGTTGACCGAAGCGCTCCACTAAATTTGTGCCTGATTATCGACCGCAGTGGTTCGATGAACGGGCAACCGCTGAAGACAGTCAAGATAGCTGCTGAGAACATAGTTGATAGACTCTCCCCAGGCGATCACCTCTCGATTGTGGCGTTTGATCATCAAGCTAAAGTCTTAGTCCCCAACCAAATAGTTGACAACCCAAACCACATCAAACAACAAATTCATCGACTCTCGGCCGGGGGTGGCACCTCAATTGATGCGGCAATGAAAGTAGGAATTGAAGAATTGGCGAAGGGCAAGCGAGAGACTATTTCCCAGATGTTTTTATTGACTGATGGTGAAAATGAACATGGTGACAACAACCGCTGCCTTAAGTTAGCGGAATTAGCTGCTAGTTACAACATTACTCTGAATTCTCTAGGATTTGGCGATCATTGGAACCAGGACGTGCTAGAGCGGATTGCTGATGCGGGTGGTGGTAGCTTGTCTTACATTCAACAACCTGAGCAGGCAATTGATGTATTTGTTCGCTTGTTCAAACGCATCCAAACGGTAGGGTTGACAAATGCGTATCTGCTGCTTTCCCTGATGCCGAAGGTGCGGTTAGCAGAACTGAAACCGATTGCTCAAGTCGCTCCAGATACAATTGAGTTGCCCGTGCAATATGAGGAAGATGGACGGGTAGCCGTGCGGCTAGGAGACTTAATGAAGGATGTGCAGCGAGTGGTGTTAGCAAACCTTTATGTTGCTCAGCTGCCTGAAGGTAGACAGACAATCGCGAGTCTGCAAGTTCGCTATGATGATCCGGCTGCTAACCAAGCAGGATTGCTTTCCGCCATTGTGCCAGTAGAGGTAAATGTCCAACGACAGTTTCAATCAGCCTCCAATCCAAAGGTGCAGCCATATCTTTTAGCTTTAGCAAAGTATCGCCAAACGCAAATGGCGGAGGCAAAGTTGCTACAGGGCGATCGCGCTGGGGCAGCAACAATGCTACAAACAGCTGCCAAGACAGCGTTGCAAATGGGAGATACAGGAGCGGCAACGGTATTGCAAACAAGTGCGACGCGGCTACAGTCAGGGGAAGATCTTTCAGAAGCGGATCGTAAGAAAACTCGGATCGTTTCTAAGACTGTATTGCAGGAGTGAATTACTCAAAGGGAGCGCCGAAGTAGAACTCCGGTGCCCCCTTTGAGCGCAAGCTCAAATTAACCCAGAAGTCAATAACCGACGATTGATTGCTCCGCAATACAATCGCGGCTTGCATCTGAACTCCACCTCAATTCAAAGTATCTAGATAGACGCTCCGCTTTAGTTTCATCGTTCGACGCATTAGGGCGCACTGACAAAGCACCCGTTCTTTCCCAGTCCTGCCGAGAAAGAATCGTTCTTAAGGTTATATTACGCGCTCCCACCAAATCAGCATGTAGCTCAAAATGGCAACATTCACAATGGAAAGTTAATCCTTTGTTTGGTCTATTGTTATCACTAACGTGACCACATTTAGGACAACCCTTACTTGTGTTATGTGCATCCACCTTAATAGCTAAACTCCCAACAAAGACAGCCTTATAGTCGATAAATGAATGTAACTGAGCAAATGATCATTTAGCTTGCTTTCTATTAGCTTTGCGCTGTTTTTTAGATGCCTTCTGACCTTTCTTCTTCGGTTTAGTCCTTTCTCTAATGTGAGTTAAGTCCTCTAAACCGAACAAGGTATTTGGTGTCACTATCTGTTTACTGATTTGATGGTTAACGTCAGCAGTAAACCGTCTCTCTCTTCCTGCTACTAGTTTTAACCTTCTAGTCGCAGAACGAGTGCCTTTCTGCTGGAGTGTAGTTCTGGCTATCTGATAACGATTTGCTTTGTGTAACGTCTCCTTTCCTGAAAAGAATTGTGTCTTGTTTTCAACATCTGTGGTCACAGCAAGAAAACGCCTGCCGACATCAGCACCTACTACTCTTTTTAGTCTGAAAGGCTCTATTTCTGGTAGTTCCAGCTCTAGACTCACCAGTAAATAGTAAGTCTTTGTCGGTCTAGAGTAGTAAATTTTAGCTCCACCTATCTTAGTGCCACTTCTGATTAATTCTGTATGCTTAGAGTATCCAGAATAGCCAACAGTGATTCTTCCTCTTAAGGTGATAATACTAATTTGGTTATCGGGTCTGAAACTAAAATCCCTCAAGTAATTTAGATTGCAAGTCCTAGATATATACTTAGGAGCTTTGTCTAAACCCTTAAATCTCTTCTTTGTCCATCCTTTCTCAATAGCTTCTTTGTTTTGTCGCAACTTGGTCAGCAACCCTTTATATGTTGCACCAACTTGCCGGGGAACATTACATGCCATCTGAGAAGGAAGCTTAAATCTTGACCGTAAATCTCGGTAAACTAGTTTTTGTATCTTAGTCCCATTAGAAGACTTACCATTCTCAAAATTTAGCTTAGAAGTAAAGTTCAAGGCATCGCGATAAGCCAAGGAGACTACCCCTAACAATTTCTTTTGTTCAGAGGAAGCTTCGAGTTTTAACTTAGCTGTGATGACCTGAAGCATTAATAGTTTCACGAAATTTACTGTTTGCATGATATCGTGAAGACCTTGTGACCGTCAAGTCCCCGTCCGCCATTCCTGAGCGAGCGGTCTTGGGGGTTTCCCCATGAGCCACTCGCGTCCCGACGCTTCACCTACGGTAGAAGCGCGGACTCCTGGCGGTTGAAGTTGAATTTAAGACGCTGCTATTGGTTTTGCTGAACCATTATTCAACAGATGAGCTGGCTGAACTTGGTTAAGCAAACTGTGTAGTTTGTCTCCTTCGATCACCTCTGTCTCCAAGAGCTGGTTAGCAATAGTTTCCAGCAATTCTCTATTCTGCTGGATGATATCTAGAGCTTGCCGATGAGCAGTTTCAACGATTTCCTTCACCTCTTTATCAATATCTTGTGCCGTCTGCTCACTCACCATTCGACGAGGATTAGCACCTTCATTTCCCAAAAACATTGCTTGCTGCCCTTGCTGATATGCTAGTGGTCCCAGCACTTGACTCATACCGTAGGTTGTCACCATCCGCTCGGCTAAGTCAGTTGCCCGTTGCAAGTCATTTGCTGCCCCAGTGGTAATGCTGCCAAACACAATCTCTTCTGCTGAGCGACCACCTAAAAGTGTCGCAATCTGACCTCTCAGTTCAGCTTCATCCATAAGAAAGCGGTCTTCTGTCGGCAACTGTAGGGTGTATCCCAAGGCTGCCATGCCACGGGGAACGATGGAGATTTTTTCAACCTGACCACCACCCGGCATTGCATAGCCGACGAGGGCATGTCCAACTTCATGGTAGGCAACAATTTTCTTTTCTTTGTCGTTGAGGACGCGGCTTTTCTTCTCTAAACCAGCAACGACTCGCTCGATCGCTTCAGCCAAATCAGCTTGTGCTACAGCTTCCCTTCGGTTACGGGCAGCTAACAATGCCGCTTCATTGATTAAATTTGCTAAGTCAGCACCAGCAAAACCTGGAGTACGGGTCGCGATCGCTCTTAGATCGACATCAGCGCCAAGTTTAACTTTCTGGGCGTGAATTTTGAGAATGGCTTCCCGTCCTGCCAAATCAGGACGGTCAACTAGCACTTGTCGGTCAAAGCGTCCAGGACGTAACAGCGCTGGGTCTAGACTTTCGGGGCGATTGGTGGCAGCTAGAACTATGACAGTGGCACTACCAGCCGCAAAGCCGTCCATCTCTGTCAGCAACTGATTGAGCGTCTGTTCTCGTTCATCATTACCGCCATAGAACCCATTACTACTGCGAGATTTGCCAATAGCATCCAACTCATCAATGAAAATGATGCAGGGAGCTTGCTTCTTCGCTTGCTCAAATAGGTCACGGACTCGTGCTGCACCAGCACCCACAAACAGTTCCACAAATTCAGAACCAGAAATGCTGAAAAATGGTACCCCAGCTTCTCCCGCTACTGCTTTAGCTAGCAGTGTCTTCCCTGTACCGGGAGGACCCACTAACAATACACCCTTGGGAATTCGTGCCCCAATTTGGGTAAATCGTTCTGGAGTTTTCAAGAATTCGACGATCTCCACCAGTTCTGTCTTAGCCTCTTCAACTCCTGCCACATCCTTAAAAGTGGTTTTGGCTGACTCACCCTCAACATAGACCCTAGCCTTGCTCTTAGTAATGGAAAGAGCGCCTTGGGGACCACCGAAACCACCACGTCTGGCAAAGAACTGATAAACAGCAACAAATATCAGTGGGGGTATCACCCAACCGAGTAAACTGGTAAACCAACCGTTCTTTGGTGGTGGAGCCGCAGCGAACTCAACCCCCTTAGACTCTAACAGCTTGGGCAACTCCAAATCAAAAATTGGTGTTGTAGAAAGGACTTGCCCAGGTTTGCCGTCTTCTCCTTTCAGTTGGTATTGAATCTGATTTTGACCTACATAAACACTTGTAACTTCCTGTTGTTGCACCTGGTGGATAAATAGGCTGTAGGGCACCTGCGGAATACGGGGACCAAACAAATTAGGTAAAAACAGGTTAACTAGCAGGAACGCACTCGAAAGCAGTAACAGAATATTGCTAACCAAGCGAGCGCGAGGGGGACGAGGTTGATCTTTGATTGCCATGGATTCCAGTATTTTTTTGATTTAAAGCAGTTTCTTTCAATATTTCACGATTGCTTAACAAGCATTTCCTGGTGACAATGGCTACAACGCCAGTAAATGCCTCCAAGACGGATATGACGGAGTAGAGTGTCAGAACAGCAAGGGCAAGTATAGATGCCTATAAGAGAGTGCCTAGCGACGGCGGCTAGACTCTCTTGGCTATTGCTAGCTGCCTTATAATCCAGCCCTTGACTCGACTCTACTAAAAAAGGTTGCATTTTGAGAACTAAAACTTTAAGAACTATTAATAATCGTAAAGCTACTTCTAAGAAATGCCCTCTATCATCTGGTAGTGGCATAGCCTGCTCATATGTAGGAGCTAACAAACATAGCGGCTCAATCAGCCGCTCACTTGATTGGCCGCGAACCGAGGATGAGAATATCCACCAGTCGCCGGGCACTTTGCTGCCAGTCAGGAATAGATGCCACATTGGCAACGCCGATCAGAGCCCGGAGTAGATCGATCGGATCGAGGTCTTCGCGGATGTAGCCGCTTTCGATCGCCCGCTTCACCAGTGCCCGGATCGCTTCCCAGATCTGAGCATGTGAACCTTCGAAAACCTGCTTCGGCTCTCCCAGCAGGGCATTTAAAGCAGGGGCGATGATCTGTTTCGCGGCAATGAAGTCAACAAACAACAACATCCAGGCTCGCAGCGCTTCGATTGGAGGCAGCGTCTCAGCAAACTGCCGTTCCGCCACTGCCAGCTTTTCCACCTCACTCCGATAAACCGCTGCCAGAAGGTCCTCACGGCTCGGGAAGTGACGGTACAAGGTTCCCGGACCAACACCGGACTCCTTGGCGATTTCATCTAGGCTTGCATTGGCACCGTACTGAGAAAACGCCTGCTTTGCTACTGCGAGAATGCGTTCGCGGTTTCGTTGCGCGTCACGCCGCGGCCTTCGGTCTGAAGATTGTGAACGTTTCATAGCCATGCAAAAGAGCTTGCAAACGGAGACAGTCTCCGTTAATGTATTAAATGTGGAGATTAACTCCGTTTTAGCAAATTCATAGGGCTTGTCGATGTCGGTTGCGTATTCGCAGCCGGGGTG
This sequence comes from Chroococcidiopsidaceae cyanobacterium CP_BM_ER_R8_30, assembly GCA_019244235.1. Taxonomy (GTDB): domain Bacteria; phylum Cyanobacteriota; class Cyanobacteriia; order Cyanobacteriales; family Chroococcidiopsidaceae; genus JAFAVL01. The sequence goes on along the minus strand of JAFASY010000274.1, from coordinate 5,390 downwards.
GTGTTTTAAATCTGTTGTTGATGAGATTGATGCTTGCCTGAACTCAGAAGTTTCAGATGTCGAACCACAGATCTGCAACACTACTCATTCGTTTAGCTATCCAGGATTCAGGCGATGAAGCCGGAGTGAACTTTATCAACCACACATAAGGAGACTTACCCATGCGTGTTTTTGTCACTGGTGCTACCGGATTTATTGGCACTCCCGTCGTTAAGGAACTGATTACAGCCGGGCACAAGGTTCTCGGCATGGCCCGTTCGGACGAAGGGGCAAAATCCTTAGCGGCCATTGGCGCAGATGTTCATCGCAGCTCGCTGGAAGATCTTGAAAGCCTGCGCCGTGGTGCAGCGGCGGCGGACGTCGTCATTCATTTGGCCTTCATTCACGATTTCTCGAAATTCGTGGAGAATAGCGAGATTGACAGGCAGGCCATCGAAGCGATCGGTTCTGAACTCGCCGATTCTGATCGCCTATTTATTGCCACGTCAGGGCTTGCGGGATTAGCTGCACCGGGCCAGCTTGCGACCGAAGATAGTGTCATACCGCCGAATTTTTCATTCCCGCGTGTTTCAGAACAGACGGCGCTGGCGTTGATACCCAAGGGTGTTCGTGTTTCAGTGATGCGCCTGCCTCAAGTTCACAACACTGTGAAGCAAGGAATTGTTAGTCCTGCCATTGCCATAGCCCGCGAGAAAGGTGTTTCCGCCTATGTTGGGGAAGGTCAGAATCGCCTTGCAGCAGCACATGTTTTGGATGTCGCCCGCCTTTACAGGCTCGTGTTGGAAAAGAACGAAAACGGTGCCAAGTACCATGCGGTAGCCGAAGAAGGTGTGAGCATGCGTGATATTGCCGAAGTTATCGGTCGCGGCCTCAAGTTGCCTGTGAAATCAATACCGCCGGAAGAAGCAGAGGCTCATTTTGGATGGTTCGCTATGTTCGCTGGCCATGACCTTGCAGGCTCAAGCGCTATCACGAGAAAAAAACTGGGCTGGAATCCTACTGGACCGGGCTTGATTGCTGATCTAGAGCAGATGGATTACCGAGGTTAGGCGAATTACGCTGGAGTTTTGACTAAAAGGAAAATCGAATGAGTAGCAAAATCTGGTTGATCACCGGCGCTTCTCGCGGTTTTGGACGCATCTGGGCCGAAGCCGCACTTACGCGCGGCGATAAGGTTGCGGCTACCGCCCGCACATTGGCAGACGTTGCCGATCTCACGGAACGCTTTGGCGATGCCGTTCTACCTATGGTGCTCGACGTGACCGATCCCAACCAGGCACGGCATGTCGTTGCGCAGGCTCACGCGCATTTCGGCAAGCTGGACGTTGTCCTCAATAATTCCGGTTACACCTTGGTCGGCATGGTTGAGGAGGCGAGCGAGGCCGACGTCCACGCTCTGTTTGACACGAACTACTTTGGTATGCTTCGGGTCATCCAAGCTGCCCTACCTTTGCTACGGCAACAGGGCAGCGGGCATATACTCGGCGTCTCCAGCGGCCTTGGGATTGTTGCGATGCCGCTCATCAGTTTCTATTGCGCCTCCAAATGGGCAGTCGAAGCGCTCCACGAAAGCCTGGCGCAAGAGGTCAAAGGCTTTGGCATCAAGGTGACCCTGCTTGAGCCCGGCGCTTATGCAACTGAATTTGGAAGCCCCAAGTCGCTGAAGATTGCATCGGGGATTGACGCCTACGCCGATCTTCGAAAGCAGATCTCCGAACGTCTATCGAGCGCAGAATGCGGCGATCCGCAAGCGACAGCAGAAGCCATCCTCAAGATCGTGGACGCAGAGGATCCACCACTGCGATTTGCGGTCGGCACCAGTATCCTGCCTAGGGCGCGTGCTGCTTATGCTGATCGCCTAGCCACCTGGGAGGCGTGGGAGGCTGTCTCGAACGTAGCGCAAGGCGAGCCGCGGAAAAATACGATTGCATCGTTCTAGCTGAAGCAGCCGACCAACAGGACCCTGTACTACATCGCCGATCACTTGGTAACTCATCATGACCACCTTTTACCTCAAGGCTAGAGCCAATGACTGTAGGCAAGCAGAGGTCGTCAGCCCAGCGGCTACACCAGCGCATAGATGGCGAGCTTCAGCGCCGGATCATCATTGACCTGAAAGGTCGCATACTCGAAGCGCAACATCACGACCTTCAATCTAGACGACGTGAACGAAGCCGTTGCACACGCCGTTGCAAACGGCGGTCCCTTCAAGCTGACCGCGATTCAGCTGTGATTAAGTTTCGCAGTTCTGCTAGTTGTGTTGTAAAAAGTTGTTGAGAACAGGAAACTCCCTGAAAAGAGAATTAGTTATGCAACTACTCGAAAGATTTCAGTATTTGATTTTACCCGTTCTCTAACAGCTCCTTATTAACTACTTCAGACATACACTTTCTTTTCTAAACCTTCAAAATTTAGTAGATATTACTACGGCTTTTTTTAATTTAACTTCATAGAAACTTCAGTAGGCTTTCAATCGGCAACTGTTAATAAGTAGCAGAAATTGTAATGATTCTGACTAGTGGTATTGTTCTATGTCTAGCCTACATTTTAGGCTTGCTATCCACAATAGTTTTTTGGGGAGGTTATGTCATCCTAGCTTCAGGAATAGGGGCAGCAATTTTTTTTCAGAGCCAATTGGGCAGAGCATTACCAAGTGATTGGCGAATTGGACAAAAACCAATAGTGTGGCTAGCAGCTGGGGCAATTGGGTTATTGGCAACATTGTATTTTCAAGCACGGGTACCACAACCAGCAGCTAACGACATTAGCAAGTTTGTTGCCTCTAGTGGTGGCAGTTATCAGCAGCAGACTGTTACTGTCCGAGGCAAAGTTGTGAGTGTGCCTCACCTGACTCGGAGTCAAAGGATTCAGTTTTGGTTAGAAGCAAATCAGCTTAATGACGGCAAAGAAGGTAAAGCAGTGACTGGTAAGCTGTATGTAACCGTGCCCCTACAGAAAACAACTGGTATTTACCCAGCTGAGACAATTTCTGTCACTGGTTCTCTATACAAACCAAAGCCAGCAACTACTTCAGGCGGTTTTGATCTTCAGGCTTATTTAGCTAAAGAAGGTGCTTTTGCTGGTTTTAGGGGTCATCAAGTTAATCTACTAGCAGAGACAAGAGCCAAATGGGAATGGTGGGCTATCAGGCAGCGAATTATCCGCGCTCAAGGGCATTGGTTAGGTAGTCCAGAAGGACCGCTTGTCAGTGCAATAGTTCTGGGGCATCAGGCAGTAGATTTACCCTACTCCATCAAAGACCAGTTTGTTCAAGAGGGGCTAGCTCATGTCATAGTTGCCTCTGGATTTAAAGTCTCCTTAATTCTAGGGTCGTTGCTAGCTGTGACCAAGCGTTTATCTCAGAGGTTACGATTTGGTCTTGGTACAATCGTACTAATTATCTATGCTGGTCTTACAGGTTTCCACCTGCCAGTGATGCGAGCAACTGTGATGGGGTTTGGAGCATTGATCGCTCTGGTGTTGCAGCGCAAACGTAAGCCGTTCAACTCATTGCTGATAGCTGCAGTTCTGTTGCTGCTGATTAATCCGCTATGGATCTGGGATTTAGGATTTGAGCTAAGTTTTTTGGCTACGCTGGGATTGATGGTGACAGTACCGCCATTGGTCAAATGCCTGGACTGGCTACCGCCAACAATTGCTTCTCTAATAGCAGTTCACATTGCTGCCTACTTATGGACGCTACCTTTACTACTGCATGTCTTTAACATCACAGCACCTTACAGTGTGGTGGTAAATCTACTCGTTACTCCCTTGATCTTTATCATTAGTCTCGGTGGTGTACTCAGTGCGATCACCGCAGTAGTCTGGCCTTTAGCAGGCAGCGCCCTGGCTTGGTTACTGTACTATCCCACCCACCTTCTGATATTGCTAGTGCAATTTTTCTGTCAATTACCAGGAAATTCTGTCACCACCAATGCAATCTCGCTTCCAGAGCTAATTGTCTTTTATGGGTTTATCTGGCTAGTATCAAGAGGGTTGCCTAATTTGAGACTGAGGCATAAATTTGGCAGCAACCCTCAAATTTAAGGTTGCATTGTGCAAATCTCTTCGTGCCTGCTCAGTCTAGTCCGCCATTGCTCAACTGCCGTTCGTAATCGCGCTGGCAACCAACCATCATACTGAGGATAAACTGGCAACCTGGGCACCAACTGCCAGCCAGCAGGCTCTAAGATTTCTTCCAGTGCCTGTCGGAGAGGATGAGGATAATCGGGATTTACTTCATCTTTTGGTCCAATCCCGCCTAAATCTCTGGCTCCAGCTTCTAAACAGGCAAGTAACCAATCAGGTTCTTGAATTAAGTTAGGAGGAATTTGCAGAGTGATATCCGATGGTAGGATTTGACGAGCTGTTGCTACGACTTCTGGCAACTGGTAGGGATCAAAAGCTGGGGAATCCCAAGTTTGCTGCCTTCCAGGACTATGAGGCTGCAAGATGACCTCTTGGATATGACAAAAGCGCTGGTGTAAATGCGCGATCACCTCCAAGGTTTCCCACCAATCTTGCTGTGTCTCCCCAATTCCTAGCAATAGCCCAGTTGTAAAAGGAATTTCCAGTTCTCCAGCCATTGCCAGTTGTTGTAACCGCAACTTTGGTACTTTACTAGGAGCCTGTTTGTGTACGGTTTGCATCAGCTGTGGTGTTAGTTGCTCCAGCATCAGCCCCATCGACACATTGACCATTTTCAGCGATCGCATCTCTGCCTGACTTAGTGGACCAACGTTAGTGTGTGGTAGAAATCCCAATGAGAGCGCCAATTCGCACAAATCGTAAATCATCTGAAACCATGCCTGCCGCCGCGACGAGTGCGGATGCACCTCGCCACTGAGGATAAGAACTTCAGAGACGCCTTGAGATTGGAGCTGACCAAGCTGATCTGCCGCCGATTGGAGGGTTAGCCAAGGGCTTGTGCCTGGATCGACTCGAAAGTTGCAATAAGCGCAGCGATTGAAGCATTCATAAGTTGGAACGAGAGTATAAGCAGGGCTGTAAGTGACAACTTTGTTGCAATTTGTTGAAAACACTTTACAAAACTAAACAAATGGGTTAAAGTGTTAATCAAGGTAGTAAAAAACCTACCTCAATATCATACAAAGACAAGTTCAGCAATCATAGAGCAATGACAACAACCATACAGAGACGCGAAAGCACATCTTTGTGGGAACAGTTCTGCGAGTGGATAACATCCACAGAAAACCGGCTGTACATAGGCTGGTTCGGAGTCCTGATGATCCCCACATTGCTAGCTGCCACAACCTGCTTCATCATCGCCTTCGTTGCAGCACCACCAGTAGACATCGACGGCATCAGAGAGCCAGTAGCAGGTTCACTCCTGTACGGCAACAACATCATCACCGGAGCCGTAGTACCAT
>JAFASY010000216.1 GCA_019244235.1 Chroococcidiopsidaceae cyanobacterium CP_BM_ER_R8_30 | reverse complement strand
CGCTACTCACTCTTAAGTCGATTTCGCGGTTGTTGGCTTGGGGCAGCGCTAGGAGGGAGTTATTACCCCAGTGATTCTTTACAAATAGTTATATGTTACAGGCTAGCTGTTTTGGGAGCCGAGAGCTTGATTGAGCTGGGTAAATTTGAGCCTGAGGATTGGTGTGTGCGCTTTTCAGGTGAATTTCCTAATTTTAACACTAAGGATAGTGTTTTTTCAGGAGAAGCACTCATAGCTAGCATACCTGTGGCGCTTTTCTACCACGAAGATGAAGTGAAACTGCGGCAGAACTTGCTTGCCCTAGTCAAAATTTTACCGGAATCAATAGGGCAAGATGGGGTGCTAGCAATGGGATATGCGATCGCCCAGTCTCTGAAAGAGAAACTGAATCCAGCTACTTTAATTCCCAAGATCATTTCCTTTTTAAAAGCACCTAGCCAACTAACACAAGATTTAGCACTCGTTCAAGCATGTTTAGAGCAGGGCTCAAGCTTGAGAATAATTGCAACTCAGATACAAGGAACTCAGTTGAGCCATTCGCTTGCCTTAGCACTTTACTGCTTTTTAAGTACAGTAGAGGACTACCGTCTTTCAGTTTTGCGAGCAACTCAGATAGGCATTCAATCTCAGATAACTGCTACCCTCACTGGCGCTCTGTCAGGATCTTATAACAGTACTGTAGGGATTCCATCTCCTCTACAAATGGTTGCCTCCAGGTCAGATACTGCACTAGCAGATTGGGGAATGAACACTACGACTCAAATGCTAAAATTAGCAGATAAACTACTAGCAGTTTGGTCAGGAGCGTATAGCAACCAACAATCGAGTGTCTTGACTCAAATAGCTGCCATCAGTGACCCTAGATCAATTTTGCTGCCTTGCTCCGGTCTCCGTCCCCGTTAGAAGGGTAAACTGTAGCACTAGAACTGCCCAGCCTCCTGAACAAATCTGTCAAAAGGAATATCTGAAATCTGTTATAGGTTGTATCTTGATAAACAATCAGTTTCCGCTTGTGGTGTGTGAGTAGCATCGTGGCAAACATGAACCAATCGGCAACCGCCGAGAACTGTTACACCGTTCGCTACCCAGCCGCTGAATGCGGTTACAGGCGATGAAAACGCTTGAATCTATGATGCAGCAGTTTAATCGATCGCTACGACGGCATCAGCCGCTCAAACGTTTGTTTTCAAAAAAGCCATCTGCTGTAGCAGATCCTCAAACCTCACTAGTGGTTCTGCCTCCTGAACCAGAAAACCAAAGCTCGAAACCAAAGCTGCCTTTGGTAAGCAATTTCCAACCACCAGCCCCCCAGCACTACGGCAGCCAAAGGATGCATCGCCTCCGAAAAGACCGTTCCTCAGCTGTTGTCCTCATAGCAGTATTATCCCTAACGGGAGTTATGGGGCATCGCTATTACAACCAGCCCAAACTAGATGTAGGCACCAATGCACCGCAAACGATTAAAGCTCCCTATGATGCTCGCATTGAAGATGTAAAAAGTACACAGGCTAAACGCAGAGCTGCTTTGACAGGCTCAACACCAATACTGATGATCGATCCAGTTGTTAACCAACAGATCGAGCAAGACTTACAGCAAGCACTAGACCTAGGTAACGAGCTGCGCCAAACAGCGGGACCTTTTCCCTTTTTCGACACTTCTATTCTGTCTACGGCTACTCAAATGCATCTCCGTGACTGCCCAGAGTCAGAATGGCAAGCAGTACTTAAGGCTTCTCAAGAAGAGCGCAAGCTTAAAGCATCGGTAGATACACAAAAACCGCAAGGCAGTCTACAGAAAATTGTGGCAGAACTACAAGCATATCGTTCACAGGCTTCTCCCCAACAATTCTCCACCCTTGTTGCTGCCATTTCTCAAGCACGTCAGCGCTACAATCAAGCCTTAGCAAAACTCAGAGAACCAGAGGTTGCAAAAAATGAAATTTTTTATGAAACCTCCCTGCTACAGTTGCCTGATGCTGAGTGGCAATTAACTCAAGCTGGAATCCGTGACGCCACTAAGCGCATTCTTGCCCAAGGTATTGCGCCTGGGCTGCCACCAAATGTCTTGCAGCAGGCGGTGAGTTTGCAGGTCAAAACGCTGGTACCTCCAGCTGCCAAAACTCCAGTAACAGACTTGCTGCTAAGTGTGTTACAGCCAAATTTGAAGCAAGACATAGGACAAATGCAACAGCAGGCAAAACTGGCGGCGGCAGCGGTGCAACCTGTGTTTCTTGAAGTTCATAAAGGTCAAGTGATTGTGCGAGCTGGACAGCTCATTACCCCGTTAGAGTTTCTAGAACTTGATTATTTCGGCCTCAGTCGTCGAGGAATTAACTGGCTAGGGTTAATGCAGCTGGGCGGTTTTATCGTTGCAGCAGTTGGCGTCTTTGGGTTAGTAGAACAAAAATTCTGCTTCCGATTGCGCCAACAGGATCATCTATTGATATTGTTGTTAACCTTGAGCGCTCCGCTGCTAGCCACAGTAGGTGTGCCTTATGTTGATCTGTCAGCAATTGGTTTGCTATTAGGTAGCTTCTACAGCTCTTTGTTAGGCGTGACAGTAGTGGGGCTGTTAACAGTACTGCTGAAAGGCAGTTTGCATGTTAGCTATGGGTATCTGTTGCCTGCTGCCGCTGGAGGACTCTTAAGTAGCTGGATGGCAGGGCGACTGCGATCACGCGAGGAGCTAGCTTTATTGGGTGGTATGGTCGGATTAACCCAAGCAGGGGTTTACCTACTGGGGCGGCTTGTTCTCGGTGCCACAGCAGCAAGTCCATTCTGGTACATACTGGTACTTCGAGAAGCAGCAGTGTCTGGTCTTTCAGGCTTAGCCTGGAGTATTGTAGCTCTGGGACTAAGTCCTTATCTAGAACGCTTGTTTGACCTAGTCACCCCCAGTCGATTAGCAGAACTGGCAAATCCGAATCGACCTTTGTTAAAGCAACTTGCAGCTAAAACTCCTGGCACCTTCCAACATACTATGTTCGTTGCCACCCTAGCAGAAGCAGCTGCCAAGGCCTTGGAGTGCAACGTTGAACTCGTCCGTGCCGGTACTCTGTACCACGATATCGGAAAAATGCATGACTCCCTAGGCTTCATCGAAAATCAGATGGATGGTTCTAATAAGCATGATGAGATTAATGACCCTTGGAAGAGTGCTGAAATTATCAAAAAGCATGTGAGCGAAGGATTAGTCATGGCTCGCAAGCATCGGTTGCCTACAGCAGTTCAAGCTTTTATTCCAGAGCATCAGGGCACGATGTTAATTGCTTATTTCCATCACCAAGCAGAACAGTTGGCAAAAGCCAATCCAAGTATAGTAATCCGTGAAATGGATTTTCGCTACGATGGTCCGATTCCCCAATCACGGGAAGCTGGGATTGTGATGTTGGCAGATTCTTGTGAGGCAGCGCTGCGATCGCTCAAAGAGGCATCTCCAGAACAAGCATTAGTGATGGTTAATAAAATTCTGCGAGCCCGATGGCAGGACAACCAGTTAATAGATTCTGGTTTAAGTCGAGCAGAAATGCCACAAATTGCCGAAATTTTCGTAGAAGTGTGGCAACAATTCAATCACAAGCGCATTGCTTATCCAAAAGCATTTAGCAAATGATTTTTCCCGCGGAAGGCGGTCAACGGTACACCGCCTTTGCAAGGCGGTGTACCGTTGACTTTGTATTCCTGAGTACGAGTAAACGTAACATTTATTTCCAGCTTAAGGAGATAGTATGTTGAGACGATAGCAGTTAATCTAGCTCTAATCAAAACATCTAGCTGATGTGAATATTGAGCTTGCACTCGTCGCGCCGCTGGAGGCGGCTCTAGTGGAACGTTGAGACTTCACCGGACCGGCCCGCTCACAAAAAATCAAAGGTTTATTTGCTTATCAGCTATATAGAAGAGACATAGCGTGAAAGAGGAAAAATTTTTTCAGCAGCTCAAGCTCTTGTACGAGCGTATGAGTACCTTACAGAAGGATACCCGCGCGGCACCAAGAGAGCAGCAAGAGTGGTTACCCGTGGCCCTTGAGGAGCTAAACACTGCCTTTTTAGAATTACAGGTAGCCGAGGAGGAGTTACGAACGCAGAATGAAGCGCTCTCCATCGCTCGTCAAACGGTAGAAGCGGAGCGTCAGCGCTACCAAGATTTATTTCAGGAAGCTCCGGATGGCTATCTGGTAACTGATGGAGAAGGAAAAATCCAGGAAGCCAATGACGCCGCCGCTAGGCTGCTTAACATCAAGTCTCAGTTCTTGGTGGGTAAACCAATAGTCAATTTTTTAGTTGCATCAGAACGTCAGAACTTTCGGACCAAGCTGAACCAACTACGCCAAGGGAACCAGGTGGCAGAGTGGGAAGTCCGCCTCCAGCCACGCATTTCGCGCTTGGAAAATCCGGTAACTTTGGACGTTGCTATGAAGGTAAGCACCATTCGCAATTGGGAAGGTAAATCAGTTACCCTGCGCTGGCTAGTACGTGATGTGACCGAACGCAAACAGGTTTTAGAGCGGTTACGGCTACTGGAGTCAGTGGTTGTCAATGCGAATGACGCTGTGCTCATTACCGAGGCGGAGCCCCTTGACGAGCCAGGTCCGCGCATCCTCTATGTTAACGAAGCCTTTACTCATATGACTGGCTACGGTCAGGAGGAAGTGTTGGGCCTCACCCCACGCTTCTTACAGGGACCTTTGACCGATCGGAGCGTACTTGCAAAACTCAAGGCATCACTGAAGAAATTTGAGCCAGTAGTCGCCGAGGTGATCAACTACCGCAAGGAGGGCACAGAATTTTGGGTAGAGATGAGCATGAGACCAGTGGCAGATGAAACTGGCTATTACACTCACTGGGTTTCGGTGCAGCGCGATATCACGGAGCGCAAGCGTGCAGAAGCAGCTCGCGCCCAGTTGCTCTATGAGCAGGCGGCACGGGCTGAAGCTGAGGCATCTAACCGGATGAAAGATGAGTTTTTAGCGATTGTCTCACACGAGCTGCGATCGCCTCTGAATGCCATCCTTGGCTGGGCAAGACTACTGCGGGCTCGGAAGTTTGACCCAGAGAAGACAGAGCAAGCTTTGAGTATAATTGAACGCAACGCCCAAGCCCAGACCCAGTTGATTGAAGACCTGCTAGATATCTCACGCATTATTCGAGGTCAGGTACGCCTATATAACCGCCCAACCGATCTGAAACAAGTAATTGAAGCGGCTATTGAGACGCTGCGTCCTGCCGCAGATACCAAGACGATTCAGGTTGAGTCCCAGTTCCACTATGTAGGTTTGGTTAATGGCGATCCAGACCGCTTGCAGCAAGTTGTCTGCAACCTGCTCTCCAACGCCATCAAATTCACACCCAGGGGTGGATGGGTTGAGGTGCGGCTTGGCAGTAGCAATTCCCAAGCCCAAATTCAAGTCATTGATACAGGCATTGGCATCAGCCCTGATTTTTTGCCCTATATCTTTGAGCGCTTCCGTCAAGCTGAGGGTACAACTACCAGAGCACATAATGGGCTAGGGCTGGGCTTAGCGATCGTTCGCCACATAGTGGAACTGCATCATGGGACGATTCGAGTAGAAAGCCAAGGGCTTGGTCAGGGAGCAACATTTATTGTGCAACTGCCGCTCAGCACTCATGCCTTGGGGGTGAGTGCTGTGGAATCTCTACTAGCTCAGAAGCAAGATCTATTTGAGGATTCCCAGAGTCTTTCTGGGTTACGAGTCTTAGTTGTCGATGATGAAATAGATACCCGTGAATTTTTGGTGACAGCGCTGGAACAAGTAGGAGCTGAAGTCAAGGCAGCAGCGTCAGTAGGCGAGGCAATGCAGCAACTCGAATGCTCTTCAGCAGATGTGCTGCTGAGCGACATTGGAATGCCAATTGAGGATGGCTATGCTCTCATTAAAAAGATCAGAGCGTTAGCTCCAGAGCAAGGCGGACAGATAAAAGCAGCTGCCTTGACAGCTTTTGCCAGAGAAGAAGACCGCATTCAAGCGTTACTGGCAGGTTTCCAAATGCACGTACCAAAGCCAATTGACCCAAGGCAATTAGTTGCCGTTGTAGCGCAACTTGCGGGGAGGCTTACTTAGACATTCAAAAAACAGTTGATATCTCCTCCATCCAGTGCCTATTCTCTTCTATTAACGTTCTATTTATCAACCGTTTCTAAAAGGTTGGAGAAGTTGTCCAGTAAAAGTGGGGGCAATAGGCATATCAATACCGTATTTCTTAGTCCAGCGCTTCCTGGGTAGGTAAAGTGTGCCGAAAAGTTTGTCCATCCAAGGGAAAATCGCAGCGTAGTTCTTGTTAATGTACTTGGTCCCATCATTGGTATGATGCCAATGGTGAAAGGCAGGGGTCGCCACTAACTTCTCCAGCCAAGCGAACCGCCAGCGCACATTTGCGTGAACGAAGAAGCTCCAGACAGTACCAACCAGTGCGTACAGTAACGGCACCAAATCCACTGTCTTTCCCGTTGGCTGTGCTAAGCCCAGCACATATATGGGTAGTAAGCCACAAAGTCGGGTAAAGAACATGTCTAATGGGTGGGCGCGGGTATTAACTAGCCAGTCCATTTCCTTGGCGCTATGGTGAATGGCGTGGAAGCGCCAGAGCCAGGGAATCTCATGCGACCAGCGATGACCCCAATAGGCTCCAAATTCTCCTACAAGGATGGCTAGTACGAAACGCACTCGGAGGGGCATATGTGCTACCCATGTGTACGGCCCACTGGTTCCCAGGTGATGAACTCCCCAGGCAATTATTGAGATTGGGAGGATTAACAGCAGCTTGGGCAGGAAGTTGTTGAGAAAGTAATAGCCCAAATCTACAAAGAATTCTTGACGGAAGACCTGTTGTTGGCGCTGAGCACAGAGCCTTTCTAGGGGGACAAAAATGACCATGAGCAGTACCAACCAGATACCCAATCTGAAAAAATCTAGCGCGAGTGTAGGGAGATACTGTGTCATATGTCGGATCATTTCCGTGCCAGGACTCAAAATATCAGGATGTAGTGCGCTTACTTCTTAAGTGCCAATTTGGCATTTAAAGCAGCACCTAACCCGAATGCCATCATTGCACCTAAACCCCAGACAAATGAGGGTTCAGGAACAACCGCAGGAACAGCGGTAACGGAGACACCATCTAAGAGAGCAAAGGGTGGTAATCCATTCGGACCACCTGTGGCCAGAAAGTTGAGCGTTTCACTTGCACTATTAGCTGTAAACTTCAACGATTCAGGAGTCCAACCGCTAAAACCCTCACTGGCAATATTAAACTGAGTTGACTTCAGAGTCTGGTTGCCAAGACTCACCTGCCACTGGTCAAAAGTGGGACCAGTAAAACCTTGTTGCTGTGCAGCCGCATCATAAAAAGACACGGTGTATTGCTGTCCTGGGGTAAGACCGCTCAACGCTTGACTCAGACTACTAGTGCCATTATTCTGAAAAGCAGAATCTACTGCTATATAGTTGCCGCCATCAGGACTAGTGGCGGGCAGACTATTAGCAGAGCCATCATTAGGACCCCAAAGCTTTAAATTACCGTACTGACTACCATTAACCCCTGTTGTATCAGCGGAACCAGGTGTGAAGAGGAAGCTGTAGCTGTTGGGTGGTGTTGGTACCGTCCAGCCCGTTATGCTCGTGTTTCCACCTAACTGTCCAGCTCCGCCGGACGTCTCAAAGCTACCATTCGTCACCAGATTCGCTGCTTGTGCATTATTAGAACCAACAAGCAAACCTAAGCCCGCAATACCAGAGGCGATTGCTATGGAAAGAATACGCATGGAAAGATACCTTACCTAGAGTAGATTAATGGGCAAGACCTTACAATAGGTTACATTTCCTATCTTTGATTGAGATCAGAGAGATTGCGGAACAAGGATAGCTCTACAACAGCTCTATGCATAAAGCTTTGATGAAGAGACCAGTGGAATCACTTAAAAACCCTCTATTCACTTAGAGGTTCTTCCCGATCTTCTATAAACTTAAAGCCAAGCGAATTTGGTCAGCTAGTTGAATTTGACTCTGACTAAATCCTGCTTTCTTGAGATAAGGGAGAAAAGAGTGATCGCTGTATCTAGAATCAAGAGCATTCGCCTTTCGGTAGGCAAGCTTTGCTAAGTAGCGATCACCCTGCTCCCATTGAGAGATCGCCAGAGCTACAAGCGGGTGGGGATTGTGAGGCTCTAGAGTCGCTGCACGCTTGGCAGTGGCAATTGCCGATGTGTATTGCTGCAGACGCTCGAAAGCCAAACTCAAGTTGTAATAGGCAACTTCATCGTCAGGTTGTAAGGTTGCCGCCCAGGTGTGAGCGACAACTGCTGCTGCCAACTTATTGCTAACTAGATAGACAATCCCCAAAGCGTTGAAGGCAGGAACTGAAACCGGATCGCGATAAATAGCTTGCACCAAAGACTCAGCTGCCGCATCATCTTGCCCTGATAAATGCTGCGCCCAACCTAAATTGACTCGTCCCACAATATTTTCTGGATCGAGTTCAACAGATTTTTTCATCGTGGCGATCGCTAACAAGTAGCGTTCTTGCTGTTGATAAGATAGCCCCAGTTCCCGATACTGACTCGCCCTGTACTTATTGCTAACAGCACTAACTGCTAAAGCTCGACCAGAACCGCTACTAGCAAAAAGCCAAAGCCAAAAAGTTAAAACTAGAACCAAACTCTCAACTTTCGCCTGTCTCACCCCATCACCCCATCACCCTATCTCCCCATCATCCCTCACGCTCCTTCCCGCAGTTTATCTAGTACACCAACATCTTCCAGAGTAGATGTGTCGCCCGAAACAGCCTGACCAGCAGCGATAGACCTCAGCAACCGCCGCATGATCTTTCCAGAGCGGGTTTTGGGCAAAGAGTCAGAAAAACGAATTTCATCGGGACGAGCGATCGCACCAATCTCCTTAACAACATGTTGCTTTAATTCCTTGCTCAGCTCTTCGCTGGGTTGATATGTATCGTCTAGAGTAACAAAAGCCACTACACCTTCCCCTTTAATTTCATCTGGCTTACCAACTACCGCTGCCTCAGCTACAGCCGGATGCGACACCAAAGCCGACTCCACTTCCATTGTTCCCAGCCGATGACCTGCAACATTAAGGACATCATCGACTCGCCCCATGACCCAGAAATAACCGTCAGCATCGCGTCGGGCTCCATCTCCAGCAAAGTAGACATACTGCCCATTCTGGGGAGGGATATGTTCCCAGTAGGTGCGGCGAAAGCGGTCAGGATCGCCGTACACTGTACGCATCATCCCTGGCCATGGCTGCCGCACCACTAGATAGCCGCCCTGATCTTCTCCGACTGAGTTGCCTTCCAAATCCACAACATCCGCCATAATTCCTGGAAAGGGTAGGGTGGCAGAACCAGGTTTAAGCGGAATCGCTCCAGGCAGAGGCGTTATCATAATGCCACCAGTTTCTGTTTGCCACCAGGTATCCACAATTGGACAGCGGTTGCCACCAATGACTTGGTAGTACCACATCCAGGCTTTTGGATTAATTGGTTCACCAACAGTTCCTAGTAGTCGCAAAGAAGACAGATTGCGGGCTTTAGGTAGATGTTCCCCCATTCTGATAAAAGATCGAATCGCTGTCGGTGCGGTATAGAAGACCGTGACACCATGTTTTTCAATGACGTCCCACATACAGCCAGGGTTGGAGGAGCGGGGAGCCCCCTCGTACATCAGCGTCGTGGCACCGTTGGACAGGGGACCGTAGACAACATAGCTGTGCCCTGTAATCCAGCCCACATCAGCGGTACACCAGTAAACATCAGTGTCCTGAATGTCAAAAATCCACTTGGTGGTGATGTGGCTGTAAAGGTTGTAACCACCAGTGGTGTGAACAACTCCTTTGGGTCTGCCAGTAGTGCCAGAAGTGTAGAGGATGAATAACATATCCTCACTATCCATTGGTTCGGCTGGGCAATCAGCCGCAACCTCTGCCTGCAATTCGTGCCACCAACGATCCCGTTCTGTTACCATGTCAATTTGCTGTCCAGTCCGGCGGACAACTAAGACATGTTTGATTTCTGGAACATCACTAGTCGCGAGGGCTTTATCCACTTGTTCCTTTAGAGGAACAATCGCATCTTTCCGCCAGCCTCCATCAGCTGTGACGACGACCCTGGCTTGAGCATTTTTGAGGCGGTCTTTTAGAGCTTCAGCACTGAAACCACCAAAGATAACAGCATGAGTTGCACCGATTCTGGCACAGGCAAGCATGGCTATTGCCGCTTCAGGAATCATAGGGAGATAGATTCCTACGCGATCGCCCTTTTGCACTCCCAACTGTTTCAAGGCGTTGGCAAATTGACAGACTTCTCGGTGCAACTGGGAATAAGTCAGAGTCCGCGAGTCACCAGGCTCCCCTTCCCAAATCAAAGCTGCTTTATTCTTACGCCAGGTGGTCAAATGGCGATCGAGACAGTTATAAGAAATATTGATTTTGCCGTCTACAAACCACTTAGCAAAGGGGGGTTGCCAATCCAGTACCTTGTTCCACTTTTGGAACCAGTGCAACTCCTGTTCTGCCAATTCTGCCCAAAACTTCTGGGAATCGGTCTTAGCCTGATTGCAGAGGTGTTGATAGTCAGCCAGACTCTTAATGTGGGCATTTTGGGAGAATTCAGCATCTGGAGGGAATAAACGCTTTTCTTGAAGAATTGATTCAATAGTAGATTGAGACATTGCTTAATTAGGTGTAAGGATATCGAGCTAGCAGATTTTGATTATTCAGCTTACAACCTCTCATTCAAATACTTTAGTTTTTGACACAGATCGGCATATGGTAGTTTCTAATTTCTTTACAACCCGGTCAACTGTCCTGCGAACGAAGGGCATGGGATATGCAGATTAAATCTATCCGCCTCTCCTACACCCCGTTCTCGGTTAAGCTGGATTGTAACGATCGCGTTGCGATTTCTCAGTTTTTTGTCTGTCGCTCTCAGTTTTAGGTTTCTAAAAACAACATTAATGCTAGACCAAATTTTAGATTCTCCGCTGCATGTAGGCATTGAAGTTCCTTTTGTACTTCTGGTCCTGGTTCTTTTAGAGGCAGTTCTATCTGCTGACAACGCAATTGCCCTAGCAGCCATCGCCCAAAGGCTAGAGGATGATAAGCTCCAACGTCAAGCGCTGAATCTGGGTTTGGTTGTAGCTTACGTGCTGCGAATCAGCCTAATTTTGACAGTTACATGGGTAACTCGGTTCTGGCAGTTTCAGGTACTGGGAGCGATTTATCTGCTATGGCTCGTCCTGCAATACTTTTTGTCGTCAAGCGATAGTGATGAACAGGAGCATCACGCCCATCGCCTTGACTCCCTTTGGCAAGCAATTCCGACAATTGCTTTAACGGATCTAGCATTTTCCTTAGATAGTGTTACCACCGTAATCGCAGTTTCTCAGGAAACATGGATAGTCCTGGTAGGAGCCACAATTGGTATCATTACTCTACGGTTCATGGCTGGCTTGTTCATCCGCTGGCTAGATGAATATATTCGCCTAGAGGCGGCTGGCTATCTTACGGTTTTGCTAGTGGGCTTACGACTACTGGCACGAGTGATCAATCCAGATTTGTTACCCCCAGAATGGGTGATGATTAGTGCGATCGCTGTCATTTTTGTTTGGGGATTTTCAAAGCGAACACCCGTGGACGAGGGAGCTGGGGAGGTAGGGGAAGCAGGGGGGGCAGGGGGAGTGGGGGAAGCAGGGGGGGCAGGGGTAGAAAAACACTATTCCATCTCTCGCTCTCAGACAAAAATCTAGAAATGTCTGCTTTAAGGCTCTGCCCTTCAGACTAGAACGGAAGTAAAGCTTTACAGAAGTTTTGTTCCAGTAAAGTTGAGAAACAAAGTAAACAGTCTTCTTGCTTCCCCTGCCCCCCCTGCTTCCCCAGCTCTCTTATTCGTAAATCCAGCTACTCAAACTAGGTTGCCAACTGACTAATTCTGTTTCCTTGAACCACAGGCTAATTTCACGTTGAGCTGTATCAACGGCATCTGAGCCGTGGATAATGTTACGACCAATGTTGACGCCTAAATCACCTCGGATTGTACCTGGTTCTGCTGTTAGCGGGTTCGTTGCACCAATCATCTTTCTTGCAGCTGCGACGATGCCCTCTCCCTCCCATACCATCGCTACTACAGGACCAGAAGTGATAAATTCAACCAATCCAGCAAAAAATGGCTTTTCCCGATGCACATCATAGTGCTGTTGGGCTAATTCACGGCTCACCATCATCAATTTTAAGCCAACTAGAGTAAAGCCTTTAGCTTCTAATCGGCTGGTAATTTCGCCGATTAGCCCTCGCTGCACGCCATCAGGCTTGATTGCTAAAAATGTCCGCTCCAAAACTATCTCCTCAAACTTAGCGAAGTCACCGCAGCTCTGCCGACCGACCTGGAATTCGATTTCAGGTCGAGCATCGGTAGTGCTTTCCGCACCCGGAGGCAACCTCCCTTGAGAACGGTGATAAACATGAACAAAAATTAGATTATCTCATAAAGTCTCTCCTAAGTTTAGATAAAGATTTATATAGATGCGTTAGACTGGCTACTTGTGGGTGCAACAAAAGAGGTCAGGATAGAATGGGTGTAGAGCTAACCGCCACCTCGACTGAGGTTGAAAAGCCAGAAACAAAAAGACAAATAAATGAGCCGGAGCAGAGCCAAAATAAGTTGGTGCCAGTTGCTAAAACCGAACTTCTGAATTCAAGTTGGAAGATCGAAGATAGCGAAGCACTTTACAGAATTGAAAATTGGGGTGAACCTTACTTTTCAATCAACGCTGCAGGTCATGTCACCGTTTCACCTAAAGGCGATCGCGGGGGCTCTTTAGATTTATTTGAACTGGTTAACGCCCTAAAACTGCGTAACCTCGGATTACCGCTACTGATCCGGTTTTCCGATATTTTGGAAGACAGAATAGAGCGGTTGAATGCCTGCTTTGCCAAGGCGATCGCACGCTATAACTACCCTGGTGCCTATCGGGGCGTTTTTCCTGTCAAGTGTAACCAGCAGAAACATCTGATTGAGGACTTAGTGCGATTTGGCAAACCCCACCAGTTTGGTTTAGAAGCTGGCTCGAAGCCAGAACTGATGATCGGCTTAGCTATGTTGGATACATCAGGAGCCCTATTAATTTGTAATGGCTATAAAGACCGGGAGTACATAGAAACAGCAATGTTAGCAACCCGGTTAGGGCAAACACCAATTATCGTCCTCGAACAGATAGAAGAAGTGGAATTGGTGATAGCAGCTAGTCACCAATTAGGAATTAAGCCAATTCTGGGCGTGCGAGCAAAGCTGAGTACACAAGGAATTGGTCGCTGGGCAAAATCTAGTGGTGATGGAGCCAAATTTGGCCTCACCATTCCAGAAATTATTCAAGCAGTCGAGCAGTTACGGGAAGCAAACCTATTGAGTTCGTTGCAACTTTTGCACTTCCACATCGGCTCTCAGGTTTCAGCAATTAATGTCATCAAAGATGCTATCCAGGAAGCCAGTAAAATTTACGTCGAGCTAGCTCAACTTGGAGCTGACATGAAATACCTTGATGTTGGGGGTGGCTTAGGGGTAGATTACGACGGCTCTCAGACTAACTTCTATGCCTCGACCAACTACAACATGCAAAACTACGCCAACGACATTGTGGCTGAGTTGAAAGATGCTTGTGCTGAGCGCCAGTTACCAGTGCCAACTTTAATTAGCGAGAGTGGCAGGGCGATCGCTTCTCATCAATCAGTTCTAATATTTGATGTCCTTAGCACTTGTGATATTCCGTTTGGACCCCCTGAACCTCCAAAGGAAGAAGAGCCGCCGATTATTAGAAACCTCTGGGAAACCTACCAATCTATTAATAGCGAGAATTACCAGGAAGCTTACCACGATGTCACGCAGTTAAAAGAAGAAGCGATTAGTCGATTTAATTTAGGGATCTTACGTCTTACCGAGAGAGCTAGAGCCGAGCGACTCTACTGGGCTTGTTGTGAAAAAATTCTCCGACTGACTCGGCAGCAAAAGTATGTCCCTGATGAGTTGGAAGATTTAGAAAAAATCATGGCCTCCATGTACTATATCAATTTGTCAGTCTTCCAATCTGCGCCAGACTGCTGGGCAATCGATCAACTGTTCCCAATCATGCCGATTCATAGACTAGGAGAGGAACCAACAAGACGAGGAATTTTAGCAGATATCACTTGCGACAGTGATGGCAAGATCGATCGGTTTATTGACCTACGAGATGTTAAATCCGTTCTAGAGCTGCATCCCTTCCATCCAGGAGAGCCTTACTACCTCGGCATGTTCCTCGGTGGAGCTTACCAAGAGATCATGGGCAATCTGCATAACTTGTTTGGTGATACTAACGCTGTCCACATTCAGATGACCCCCAAGGGTTATCAAATTGAACATGTTGTCAAAGGCGATACTATGAAAGAAGTTGTGGGGTACGTGCAGTATGACTCTGAGGATCTAGTTGAGAGTATCCGCCAGCAAACCGAGCGAGCGCTGCAAGAAAAGCGAATTACGCTACAGGAATCCCAGCGACTGCTACAAACCTACGAGCAGAGTCTTAGCCGTTATACTTATCTGTCGTCCTGAAGCAAGAGAGTAGAGGAGAATCCTTGCTCTCTTGCTTCAGATGACATCTGTCCCTAGCAAGTCAGCGATCGCCTGTCGCTCAAGCGGAGGGTGAATTGGTGGTGTTTGGCGGGCATCAGTGATCAGCCAATCCAGCGCAGCTGCTTTAACATCTATCGCAGCTCCAGTTTTATCTATGCAATAACGCCCGTGCACCAGCTTATCTACTAAGCGGATACCTGGTCCTAGTCGGGAATGTTCAAAAATAACACTATTATCGACTGTAGCCCCACTACAAACCCAGCAATTTGGACCAATCATAGTTGGTCCCACAATCTTAGCTCCGTCCTCAATCCGGGTCATGCCACCAATATAAACTGGTCCTGTGATATCAACCTTATGCCAATTTGCAGCCACGTTCAGACCAGTGAAAATGCCGGGGGCAACTTGATGCCCCGGAATCGCCACGTTTTTAATTTTCCCCAATAAAACGCTGCGAATCGCCTGCCAGTAATCTGGCACCTTACCGATATCTACCCATTGGAAGTCCATAGGGTTTGCGTAAAAAGGCGCTTGAATTTCCACTAGTTTGGGAAACAGCTGACTACCAATGTCATATTCTTGACCAGAAGGAATGTACTCTAATACCTCCGGCTCGAAAATATAAATGCCAGTATTAATTTGAGTGCTTAGAGCCTCTTCCGTCGACGGTTTTTCTTGGAAGGCTTGAATCCGATTATCTTTGTCGGTTACAACGACACCATAACTAGAAACTTCCGAGCGAGGGACAGATTTGGTTACAACAGTCGCGATCGCTCCCTTTGCTCTATGCCATTTCACTGCTGCGGTTAAGTCTAGGTCAATGAGGGCATCGCCACATAGAACCACAAAAGTATCGTCAAAAAAAGGCGAGAAGTCATGGATGCGCCGCATGCCCCCAGCTGAGCCGATTGCTTCCCCAACCAGTTCTCCATCAATAATTCGTCCTTCAAAGGAATATGCGATCTGCACTCCAAAGCGCTGACCGTCCCGAAAATAGTCTTCAATTTCCTTTGCTAAGTGGCTGACGTTGACCATGATCTGGTCAAATCCGTGCTGGCGTAGAAGTTCCACTAAAAATTCCATCACTGGTTTTTGCAGGATGGGAATCATTGGCTTGGGAGTCGTGTATGTAATTGGACGGACACGAGTGCCCTTACCAGCTGCCAGAATCATGGCTTTCATAAAGCTTTATTCCTCGACTTCAAGCCACTTTACTTTACTTATCGATCTTTGAATCATCGGATAATTCTAACCTTAAGTCATTGCTAAAA
>JAFASY010000152.1 GCA_019244235.1 Chroococcidiopsidaceae cyanobacterium CP_BM_ER_R8_30 | reverse complement strand
ATTAATCATTGCATTATGTGTTCTCTAGTGGAACCTCAATCAACTTTATGAGTATCACGTTAGCTACACTTGCTACCAGCTTTCTAGAGCGGCAGGGCTTAAGTCAAAGCACGATCAAATCCTACGAGTTGACTTTGATACCTCTGCTAACAATGTATGGACGAACACCTGTTGATTTGCTGAGCCGACAGCAACTAGAAGAGTACCTCAATACGCTGACTCACCTGTCTTATACTACCCACAATCGCCATCAGACCATCATCCAATCTCTGTTGAGTTTCGCTGTCGAGCAAGGATATCTCACTGCTAACCCACTCGCTCGTCTGAAGCGGCGCCAGCCCAACCGCGACAAAGGAGAGCATAGCAGCGATGAAGTCATCCACTAAAAATCAGGGCTGGATTTCGTTGTCACCTCTAAAAGCTCAAAGCGAACCTTTGAATTTAGCCCGACTTAAAAGTGAGATTGTACAGCGCTGGCCTATGACCAGTTTCCTAGGCATTCTCAAAGAAACTGACTTACGGCTTAGTTTTAGCGAACAGTTTAAGAGTGTGTCGGGACGGGAAAGCTTGGAGCGCTCTGTATTACAAAAGCGTCTGCTACTCTGTTTGTATGGATTAGGGACAAATACAGGACTGAAACGTTTGAGCAGTGGGATACATGGGGAAAGCTACTCTGACCTGCTTTACGTCCGGCGTCGCTTTATTCATAAGGAACAATTACGTAATGCCATTGCCACAGTTGTCAATGCTATTTTCAATTCGAGAACCCCCCAAGTTTGGGGAGAAGGGACAACTACCTGTGCCAGTGACTCGAAAAAGTTTGGCGCTTGGGACCAAAATTTGATGACTGAGTGGCCCATTCGTTATGGTGGTCGGGGAGTCATGATCTATTGGCACGTTGAAAAGAATTCAACCTGCATTTACTCACAGTTGAAAACCTGTTCATCAAGTGAAGTAGCGGCAATGATTGAGGGATTATTACGTCATTGTACTGAAATGAAGGTAGAGAAAAACTATGTAGATAGTCATGGGCAGAGTGAACTAGCTTTTGCTTTTTGTCATTTATTAGGTTTTCAGTTGATGCCACGTCTCAAACGCATTCATGTTCAGAAACTCTATCGCCCAGAGACTGGAAAGCCTAGTGCTTACCCTAACCTACAGAAAATTCTCTCCCGTCCGATTAACTGGGATTTAATTCGCCAGCAATATGACCAAATGGTGAAGTATGCCACAGCGCTTAGATTGGGAATGGCAGAGACAGAAGCAATTTTAAAGCGATTTACCAGGGGGAATTTGAAACATCCGACTTATCAGGCTTTAGCAGAACTAGGTAAGGCAATTAAGACGATTTTTCTTTGTGAATATTTACATTCTGAGCCCCTACGCCGAGAGATTAATGAAGGGCTAAATGTGGTAGAGAATTGGAACAGTGCTAACAGTTTTATTTTTTATGGGAAAGGCGGGGAGCTGGCCACAAATCGGTTAGAAGACCAAGAGTTAGCCGTCTTATCACTACATTTGTTACAAATCTGCTTGGTGTATATTAATACTTTAATGATTCAGCAGGTTTTGTCACAAGAGCAGTGGATGGAGTTGATGAAGCCAGATGATTTACGAGCGCTTTCACCTCTGATTTGGGATCATGTCAATCCTTACGGAACTTTTCGGTTGGATCTGAATGAGCGTTTGTTGATTGAAACTGCTGCCTGAACTATCAGGAGTGGAGCATCATCACTTGGTGCATCATTCCAGTCAAGGATCAAACTAGACGGTTTAGTTTGCACTTCGTTGCAGCTCGTATACTTCTCTTAGTTCCTGGGTGATGGTGAAGACCCTATGACAGATGTGGCAATGACCACGCAGCGAAGATTATCTCCCATCACCCTGGGCTGTCAGACAGGCTGAACCGTATCTAGTAGCATGGACTACGCATAACGAGCTTAGACCACGACCGCCCAGGAGCTATTGTCTACTACAATCACCAGGGTGGGAAGTCAAATGAGTAGTCATTCTCCAGAATCTCAGTATCAGTTATTTGTCGGTGTTGATATTTCCGCCGCCAGTGCAGCAGTCGCGTGGATGCAGCCTGGAGGGAAAGTGACTCGTTCATTCACAATTGAACAAAATCCTCAAGGCTTTTCCCTGCTGCAACAAAAGATTCTGGCAACCGGATGCATTGGTTCTAAAGTACTCATTGTCATGGAAGCAACGGGTTGTTATTGGATTGCTCTAGCAACTACTTTGGTTGAATTCGGTTTTCAAGTGAGTGTCGTCAATCCCGCGCAAGCGCATCACTTTGCTAAAGCTCTACTCAAGCGGTCGAAAACTGACGCGATCGATGCTCAAACGTTGGCAAAGCTCGCCCGCCTACTTCTTCCTGCTGTTTGGACTCCTCCCCCTGCCATTTATCACCAGTTGCAACAACGACTCACTCAACGGGACGAATTATTAAATATTCGGACCCAGTTGCGTAATCAACTCCATGCACTCAATCAGCATCCCACCGTTGTTGAAGCAGTGCGCTCCCGCCTTGAGGCGTTGCTAAAAATGCTGGACGAGCAGATTGCTCAAGTGGAGACTGAGCTTGAGCAGGCTCTTGCCCTGGACAAAGAGTGGAACAACTCTGCCCAACTCTTGCAAACGATTAAAGGGATTGGATTGATCACAACCGTTTGCTTACTGGTCACAACGTTAAACTTTACCACTTGTGAAACAGTTGAAGCCCTGACGGCTTTTGCTGGACTAGCGCCTACCCTGCATCAATCTGGGTCTAGCGTCTGGCACAAGCCTACGATTGGGCATGTTGGTAAAGCACGTCTACGAGCAGCGCTGTATTTAGCCACCTTAAGTTCAGCACAAAGTAACCCAGTCATTCAAACGTTTTACTCCCGTTTACGAGCGGCGGGAAAACCCATGAAAGTTGCCAGATGTGCAGCAGCTAGAAAGCTGTTACACCTTGCTTGGGCTGTGGTGAAAAAGGGGCAACCCTTTGACCCA
>JAFASY010000137.1 GCA_019244235.1 Chroococcidiopsidaceae cyanobacterium CP_BM_ER_R8_30 | reverse complement strand
GCCCCATGACTTGAATACCTGTGTTGCTACGGGGATAAATACCATGGTGAAAAGCGACATGTTCTGCAGTTCTATCGATGGCTTTAAGTACTTCAATCCAGCGATGGATCAACCGATCACGAGCCTCGACATTGTTTGGGGTGTATTCTAAATACAACTGCTCTCCCACAATGCGTACTCGATTGTTGGGATCGGGTAGATCCTCGGTTTGCAACCACCAACCTGTCGAATGGGTTTCAATTTGCCCCCATCCAACCCCCGGAACCAATTTCGCTAGGGGAGCTAGTAGGGGTGGTGCTTCAGGAGGAATCAGCACATTCCCTGTATTTTGTACTTGCCCCATCGGGTAAGGGAAGTCTGGCTCTCCCCAGTAATAATCGTTGACGCAAATCGTCTTTTGATAAACGGCAGGATTGGGCGTGGCACTAAGTTGGACTAAAGCCATTGTTAGGTGTTTCATGTAGTTGCGTCCCACCTGGTCAGAACGATTGGCTAAACCAGAAGGATGGCG
Organism: Chroococcidiopsidaceae cyanobacterium CP_BM_ER_R8_30; assembly: GCA_019244235.1. Taxonomy (GTDB): domain Bacteria; phylum Cyanobacteriota; class Cyanobacteriia; order Cyanobacteriales; family Chroococcidiopsidaceae; genus JAFAVL01. The sequence continues at coordinate 11,275 of JAFASY010000137.1, read as the reverse complement.
ATCACTGGCAGAGCGCAACAGTAATGCTGCCGAGTTGATAGCTCCACAAGCCATCACCACCACATCTCCCTGAAATTGCAAGAATTCCCCAGCAATCTCGGTTTCTACAATGCGGATTTCTTGACCTGAATTATCAGTAACTAGTCGCAGCACTTTTGCCCCCGTGAGCAGAGTGACATTGGGATACTGTAGAGCCGGGCGCATCCCTTCCACTTCAGCATCGGCTTTGCCATGCACGAGACAGGGATACCCATCGCAGGTTTCGCAACGGATGCAAGGACTCAGATGTCGGTCAACTTCATTCAGCTTGAGACCGAGGGGTAGAGGAAAGGGGGCTAATCCCTGTTTTTTTATACCATCAGCAATTTCCTGCATGCGCCGCTCGTGGCTGACTGGAGGATAGGGATAGGGCTCACTGCGAGGCGGCTCTGTAGGATCGCTTCCTGCTTCTCCATGAACACTGTAGAGTTTCTCCGCCGCAGTATAATAAGGCTCAAAGTCTTGGTACTTGAGGGGCCACTCTGGAGAGATCCCATCAAGATGGGTCACCTGCTTAAAGTCCCGTTCCCGCAACCGCAGTAGGGCTGCCCCATAAACCTTGGTATTACCCCCAACCCAATAGCTCATTTGTGGTCGAAACGGTTTTCCATCCTTGTCGTACCACTGTTCATTCGTGTGGTAGCGTTCGTGGAGGTAGACCGCCTCCGCATTCCAGTTCGCCTTTTCCCGAGGGAGATAGGTACCGCGTTCCAAAATCAGAATTTTTTTGCCCGTTGGAGCCAGCTTATAAGCCAGCGTTCCGCCGCCTGCCCCCGTGCCAATAATAATGACATCGTAGTGCTGTTTTGCGGTCATTAATACTTCCTTTGAAAATTAAACGTTCTCTAAGTCATATTGCTCATTCCGATTGCGATCACAGCGAAAAATACAGCGTTTGTGATTTTCGTGGATTAACTCGGCGCACTTAACTGCCCTGGCACCGAACACCTGTTGATACAACTCGGCAACCAGTCCCATCCCAAGCGGCGACACAATCACATATAGCCAGCATGCTGTCCAAATCTGCGATGTGAAGCGTCACCGTCTTTCTGTCTGGGGGATTTCAAATGCAAGCAGAGAAAATTCAGTTCCTAGGTAGGAACCATTGCAAATAAGCTGATTCTGCAACTGACTACACTAACAGCAGTAGTAAGGTATTAGACTCAAGCTTAAGACCTGTAAGGACTGTGACTACGATTGCATGTTAGGTCAATCCTGTTTGCGAACACTACTAAGTGTTAAGGCATTAGCTGCCTCAGCCAAACTTATCCTCCATTTGGATAACTTGCTTTTTAGTTTTTCAACTTTGGTTTAACAAGTTGTATTGATCACTATAAATGATAAATTCATAATGTAAAGTAGGTTCCCTAAGGTAACCAAGAATCTTAAAGAGAACTATTTATGTTGCGTCCTGAAGAACCTGAGCGCTGTCCTGCCCTAGAGTCATTCCTCTATCTATTGTCAAGACCTTGGATACTTTACATTCTATGGATTTTGCGCCACAGTGGACCCACTCGTTTTGGGGCTTTGAAACGCCAAGTTCAAGGAATTTCGTCGAAAATTCTGACAGAGAGGCTACGAATGCTAGAGGAGGCAGAGATCGTATACCGCAGTTACAAACCTACAATCCCCCCCCAAGTAACCTACGGACTGACAGAGCGAGCGCAGGTCATGGTTGTATTTCTAGATATGCTCGACACAATCGCCCAGAAATGGGATTTGCAGGAAAAAAGGAAGGCTATCAAATCACAAGAGTAATTTTTCTAGTAGTAGACAAGCTGGTTTCATAGCAAAAAGCTAGTTACTAGAATGTACCTAGTTTGCTCTGAAGTATCTACTTTACATTTTTATCTATTGACCTATAGTGGGGAATGTAGCTTATTGCAACTTGAGGCTAGTCATGACCAACACAACCAAAATTACTGTATTGGATAATGAACCCTTCCTCGTAGCAGCTCCAATTCTTCATAGGCACGTACAAAGCGTATAGGAGACAATGATTTCAAATCTTTTCGTGCCCGTCATTTTGGGCACTGTCCGACAAGGACGCATGAGCGAACCAGTAGCCAAGTTTGTCTTAGAACAGGTGAAAAATTATAAGGGATTAGATACAGAGTTAATTGATATTCGAGATATTCCCATCACCACTCAAGATGCTGGTACTAATGCAAAAGATTCTGTCTTTTCAGAGAGAATTAAGTGGGCAGATGCTTTAATTATTGTCACTCCAGAATATAACCACGGCTATCCAGGAATGCTCAAACACGTGCTGGATAGCAACTACGAAGAGTATCTGCACAAAGCCGTTGGGTTTTGTTCTGTCTCAGCCGGATCGTTTGCGGGTTCTCGTGTAGTTGAGGCATTGCTACCTGTTGTGAGAGCTTACGGAATGTGCCCTATCCAGGCGGACATGAATTTTGGTGAAGTCAATAAACTCTTTGACGCATCAGGCAAGTTTATTGATGAAGCAACATATATCAGACGTTTTAGCCGATTTATAACGGAACTGACGTGGATGGCCAAGACACTGAAATACGGACGAGAAAACATGGCTACGAAGTAACAGAATCAGGTACTGCATTTACCCAAAAAACTCAAGACAGTCAACTTCACACCGTTGATCTTTTAACTCAAACTTCACAATCAAAACTACTATGGCGGAAGAATCATACGTTGAATTCAACGAAAACCTTGAGGTTCAACCTGACCGGACGATTTACAAAGGTAGGGATATTGAGGTTTTATACGATCGTAAGCTTTGCATGCATGCGGCCGAGTGTGGTCGAGGACTCAAAGTTGTGTTTGACGCAAAGAAAAGACCTTGGATTGACCCGGATCAGGCTCCATCAGAGCAGGTTGCTAAGGTCGTGATGCGATGTCCATCGGGGGCACTTCAATTTAGGCAGAAAGATGGCAAGGTAGAGGAGCTAGAGCCTGCCCAAAATACAATTTTGGTTTCACCTGATGGTCCCTTGTTTGTTGTAGGAGATATCGTGTTTCATCAGGCTGATGGTACTGAGCATCCTGCATCAAAACGACTTGCCCTATGTCGCTGTGGTGCGTCAAACAATAAACCCTACTGCGATGGCACTCATGCCAAGATAGGGTTTAAAGATGCTGGTCCTGTGGCGAGTGACATAGAAGACGAGAAGGGAAATACTGGACGGCTGACGATAAAAACGGTACCTAATGGTCCTTTACTGTTATCAGGACCTTTTACTATTAGAGCTGCTAGCGGGCGAGAAGCTTTTTGTGGCAATAAGGTTGCTCTGTGCCGTTGCGGTTCAGCAGTCAACAAACCCTTTTGTGACGGTACCCATGCTAAAGTTGGCTTTCGCGACTCAGTCTAATGAGGTAGTTATTCCTGATTGTGGAGGAAAAACCTGTGCGGTTTATGAGGCAATTTGATCAGCTAGATAGCGGCTTAACCACGGAACGCATCGAAGCATTCAGTGATGGCGTTTTTGCCATTGCGATCACTTTATTGATCCTAGAGATTCGCCTGCCCACAATGAATGTGACACATGGCACTCTTGCTGCGGCATTACTTTCAATTTGGCCATCCTATTTTGCTTACATTCTCAGCTTTGTGGTGATTGGTATCTATTGGGTCAATCATCACTACATTTTTAAGATTTATCAAAAGACTGACCATCTGTTTAATCTGCTCAATGTGTTTTTCCTCATGTGCATCTCTTTTTTACCCTTTCCCACAGAGGTACTTGGTACACATCTGCTTAATGAGGGTGAACAACGAACGACAGTTACATTTTATGTGTTTGGATTACTTTTAACAGCGATATCATGGTTTCTATCTTGGCTCTACGCTTGCTCTAACCATCGGTTGATTGATACCCGCCTGAGTCCACATTTTGTTCGTTATCTCACCAGGCAATATGGTCTTTCGATCGTGTTTTACTCGCTCGCACTCCTGATCTCATTGATTCAGCCAACGATTGGTCTTGCGATCGCTGTCGTGCTAACACTTCTGTATTTACTACCATCAAAGCAGCCTGTTTATCGTGATGTTTCTGTATCGTAGGTATCGTCAACTTGAGGAGGGCTGATAACAAGTAGCAGGTTTTAAGATACTAGTCTCATGATGACCAACTCTCAAAATCCCTACAAAGGCTACCGATTCCCGGCTGAGATTATCAGCCACTGTGTTTGGCTTTACTACACCTTCCCACTCAGCTACCGAGACATTGAAAAAATGATGTTGTACTGGGGAATTGAGGTGACGTACGAGTCGATTCGAGAATGGTGCCAAAAATTCGGGCAGCAGTATGCCAATCAACTTCGGCGCAAACGCACTTATATTGCGGACAAATGGCATCTCGACGAGATGGTGGTGACGCTCAAAAAGCAGCAATATTATTTGTGGCGAGCAGTGGATTCAGAAGGAAACGTGTTGGATATCTTGCTACAACGCCATCGAGACACGCAGGCAGCAGAGCGCTTCTTCCGCAAACTGTTGAAGCAACAACACTTCGTGCCACGAGTGATCGTCACGGACAAGCTAAAGAGTTATGCAGCAGCAAAGAAAACGGTAATGCCAAGCGTGGAACATCAACAGCACAAGGAGTTGAACAACCGGGCGGAGAACGCACATCAGCCCACAAGAGTTCGAGAGCGACGGATGAGACGATTCAAATCCCCAGGGCAAGCGCAACGGTTCCTTTCTGCTTTTGGACCGATTCGAGACCACTTCCACCCCAAACAACATGAACTGAGTGCCAAACGATATCGCCAACAACTGCGTCAAAGATTTGAAGATTGGCGTGATGTTGCTGGACTGGAATCTGCTGCATAAATTGAGAGAACTCGATAATTGAGGAATGATTGTGCTTAATTCCGAATTCCCTCAGTTAAGTTGACAGTACCTTTTTAACTTAGTTGAAGGAATTATTTAGAAAATCAACGAAAGCCAAAAAATTATGAATACTGTTTTTTATAAGGTGGGCAATTTTAGGGTTCCCAAAATCAAGGGGCTTCGAATCTTGAATTGCCATCCATACGGTGTAACCGACCGAGGATCACATGATTGGTGAGAATGAAGCACTTGCAGTTATGCGAAAGCACGGTTACCGGGGAGACTACAAAGAAGTGGTGACCTGTGCAGAGTCTTTGTCACCTGAGTTGAGGAGCCGACCGTTGATCGTATTAGAGCAGTCTCGTGCCTTCTTACGTCAAGGACGCCCAATCAATGCAGAATCTGTCATAGCCACCGCTGACCTTACGACCGCTACCCCTAAAGAGCGACTCATACTAGCAATCGAGGCAGCCTCGCTGCAGGTTTACCGTTACGTGGCAATTCGGCAGGCGCTTGCAGACGCCCAAACTGCTTTTGAGAAAGCGAAAAATCACGATATTGATCCAGTGGACCAAGCTGAAGCCGAGCGAGTTCACATCCGCATCTTACTCACGGCAGCCATTTACTACGAAATTTCACGAGATGAAGGACGAAGAACACGAGACCGCCTACCTATCCTTGCCGATATTTTGGAACATGCAGGGCACATTGATGAAGCGCTGGCAGCTCGTTATAACTATGTTGAACGAATAGATGATATTCCTGCCCGTCTTGCCGCGTTGTCAGATTTTGCAGATATGGCTCTAGACGCTGGTCGCCCAGATCTATCAGGCGAGGCACACTGTGTTCGTGCTGACCAACTGTTGGTTGCTGGTGCGCCAAGTGCGGTCATTCGGGATGCTCTTGAAAGAGCTAGGAAGTTGTATGAGCAGGCTGAACATGAACATGGTTTGATTGATGTACAGCGGATCACAGCAAAGCTGGCTATCGAGCGTGAGTTGGCAGATGCAGATATGCTTCACGCTTGCTTTGATGCCTATCAACACATTGATTTTCCTAGAGGAGCAATCAGTGTGTTGCTAGATTTGTCTCAACTCGCCCACGATCGTGGCGATCTAGCAACAGCAGCAGCAAACCGTCAGCAAACCATTGCTATTGCCGAGGAAGTCGGCATGGGTTTGGCAAGAGATAGTTATCAAATGGCACAAATTGATCTGCTCATGCGGAGCAATCAGTATGGAGCGGCGATTGAGTTGGCTGAAGCGGCGATTGACATAGAACCTCCAACCTTCAGCAAGGCTAGCTATGAGCAACTCCTTGCAACAGTCTATTCTTTCATCGCGAACTATAGAGCAGCCTGTACCCATGGACGCAGGGCAGTCGAACTATTTGAAACGCTTGGTGCAATTGATTCTGCTTCAGATGCGGTGATGAAACTAGCAAGCGACCTATCCTCAGGGCGTCAGGAGGAAAGTTGGAATGAGGCACAAGCACTGCTGAAGATCTGGATTGCTAAGGACGAAGAGCGAGGTGACTTTGCAGCAGCCGTAAACAAGCGTGAAATGCTAGCTCAAATTAACATCGAACGTTTTTACTACTCACCCTTGCATCAGGGTGAATTTCCCTTACTGAATACAGCTGAAGCCGAGATCAAGGCAGCAGAAGAGTTAAGCCATCACTTATCGGAACGTGAAACGATTCGGCGGTTAGGTAACTTACATCAACTGCGCGGTCAGATTCACCAAGGGCGAGGCGATGAGGACAGCGTTATTCAGGTCTGGCGAGAGGCACTGGCCATTTATGAGCGAGCAAGTCTGGCAATGGAGGCAGCAAACTGCCGACATATTCTCGGTGCCATTTATCTAAATCGTGCCAATCAGGATCTTCTTGCTAATTTCGGTGAAGCAGAAAACAATTTACGCACAGCTCTCGCCTATTATGAAAATGCAGGGATGCGTGGACAAGCCGCTGATACCTCATTTATGCTTGCTCGGCTCTATACAAATGCTTCCGCGCGAGTTTCCCCAGATTTGGGAAACCAAATGATCGAGGCAGCACTAGGACACTTAGCTAATGGGGAATTCAACTATGACATAATGCGCCGCGAGTTCACGGCGGGTCGCACTGTGTTTGATGTCCAGGGGGGAAAGCGTGCATTACTTAGGAAAAGTGAGCGGATTTATGAATTAGCACTCGAAATTATATGTCTATACCAACCGAATCCAGCTGAAGCTTGGAATTGGGTACAACGGGCAAAAGCGCGCACCTTATCAGATGTTTTGGGAATTGGTTCAGTACCACCAGCCCGTATTTTGGCAGAACTTGCAAAACATCTGGATTCTTTCCACCTTGTTACTCAAGAGCGAGAACTAGTTGCTCGTATTGATAGGGTGCCATCTCCAGAGAGGGTCGCCTTACGTGCTGAAATTGCCGCTTTTTGGAATCAGATGTCTCAAGATCCTCACCTCGCAGACTATCTTGAGCTACGCATTGGAGCAGCGCTGGACACAGATGCTTTGAAAGAGATGCTAACCGATACAGACCAAAGAACTGCTTGCGTCTGTATCGACTGGATTGGGGTCAATGATCGTTTATTTCTCATTGCTCTGCGACCCGGTAATACGCCACAGATTATTCCAATCTCCCTCCGACTGAGTGCTATCCGCAACTTTGTCAGTGCCAATCTTGCGCCTGAAAGCTTCCGCTCAACACTACGAGATGCGCCCCAAGTATTACACGAACTCAATTCTCTGGTTGCACCGATCGCTGAGCTAAGTTCCCCTGACGAATTGCTCATCCTATGCCCAAGCGGACCGTTGCATGCACTTCCCCTACATGCTTTAGAAGTCAATGGTAATCCGCTCTTGGTTCGAAATCCTATAGTTTACTCTCCGAGCCTTAGTGTCCTGCGCTACTGTCTAGCTCGACGGCGAACACAGCAAGGCATGCCAAGTGCTGTTTTATTTGGTGACCCTAGTGGTGATCGCTCAGAGGCAGCAGACCTCGTGGCTCATTTAGCTAAACGTTTTGGTGCCGAAGCATTTACTCGTCAATCCGTCACTCGCCAAACCTTCACAAAAGCGATCGCTGGACACGATATCGTTCATTTCCAGGGACATGCTGTTCACGATCGCAATGACCCACTGAATTCTTATTTGTTACTGGCAGATGGTAAATTCACTGCCCGTGAGGTCTTTGGTGTTGCCGATTTACAGGCGGGACTGGTAACGCTTGCCGCCTGTGAAAGCGCTGCCAATGTAATCGAAACTGGTGACGAACCGTTGGGGCTGATTCCTGCATTTTTATACGCTGGTGCTAATGCTGTGTTGGCAACTCTTTGGAAGGTTCACCGTTCCTCTGCTGCCCAAACCATGCAACTTTTTTATGACAAACTTGCAGATAAGAACAGCTCCATTGATAAAGCAGAAGCATTACGTCAAGCAATGCTCACTGTTCGCAGTACTCCAGGTTTTGATAGTCCCTACCACTGGGCACCCTTTATACTTCATGGCGATTGGCACTAGGAGGAAAGTATGACTGAAGATGAAGCATTATTAATAGACGCTCCGCTAACCCCCGACCCTGATGCTGACGATGAAATGGGCCCAGGTGATGTAGAGGCGATCGCCGACGAAGACTTGAGGGGCTGCCGATTACTTCTTGTTCGTAGAGCCGTAGAGCCGATTGATTTAGATGGAAACCCTGGTGGAGTCCTGCAAATGGCTTGTACATTTCAAGCCAGTCAGGGTATCCGGTTCACCTATGTTCAATTCCGCTTAAGTCTTTTGGCTCCGGCAGATGTAAAAATTATTGATATTGCACCGCGAGTACTGGAAGACCCACGCCCAGTGGAGTTCACTTTGGACGGTAAAGGGAAATTGGGAGTTAAAAACCTGCTGGTCCCAGTTGAACCAAGCCTTGAAATTGGAATGAGCAAAAAGTTTGCAGTCTACCACTGTCAAGTTCAAGGCTCGGGAGAAGGAACAAACATGGCTCGATGGGACTTTAGAGAAAACCCTGATCAACGCAGTGGATTAGGGCAGGAGCAAGTTCTGACCCTAACGTTGCCCCTAACTGGACAGGTGGCTGGAACAGTGAGTGTCAATGCTCGCCTCGCACGCTCTGGAGTACGCGGAAGTTTGGAAGTCATCCGCGATATGATTCTTGGTCCAAAACCGAATGATCGCTTTTATCCAATTTCCTTTGAAATTCCTAAAGCTCCATCACCTAGAGGGCTTGCTCGATTTCTAAATTTAATCTAATTTCATTGCTAGGAGGGGCGTTGCTGATTTTGAAGTGGATTTACAACGAATTATCGAGCTTTAAAGCCTCAAATTCACCGCTCATTCAGCAACGCCAATGAATATGAGATTTGAGCTTTAGGTGTGAATGAGCAGGAGCTGAGATAAGCTTGAAGAACGGAAAGTCGCTTCCCATAATGTTTTGAGCGTTTTAATTGTTATCTCGTTGCACATCTCGTGGGGTGTCGCGATACATGTCGTGGGTTGTAGCGTCTGAAGTGGTTGCAGGAAGAGGGATGGAGCAATGTAGTACGCCTCCAAATCGGCGTACAGCGCTTCCTGTCGCCAATTGTCGGTGAGAAAGTTTCATTCGGTGAGAAAGTTTCATGCTGATTGTCGCCGTTGCGTTCATAAGACGGAGCGATAAGGATAGGAGCAGTAGATGGAGCAAGGGATAAGGAATCAAAGGTTGTGCTGCAAAAACTTGCTGAAGACAGAAAACTTCTTGAAGAAGAAATTAATTATGCAGCCACTCCAAAGATTTCCGCAATAAATTTCACCCGTTCTCTGACGGCTCCTTTCTTGACTTTTTCAATTTGTCCTTTCTTCATCATATGTAAAATTTCGTATCCTTTAATTGTTCGTCGTGCTGTGTTGAATGATTTGAGTCCTCTTCCTGGTTTAACCAGCCATTTAATAAATCTATGATCCTGCTCAATTCGATTGTTCAGGTATTTATTCTGTCGCAGTTCTACTGTTTCTGATAGCTGTTTCTTCTCTTTTAGTTCATCAATTGCTTTAGGGTAAGCCGCATTCTTATCGACATTGATCACTCTCGGCTCCTGATTATGAACTGCCTTCAAGGCTTTGCATAGAAACCGCTTGGCTGCTTTGGCATCCCGATGCGCCGTCAATAAAAAGTCAATAGTCTTACCTTGAGAATCGACAGCGCGGTACAAATACCTGTCCTTGCCTTTAATCTTGAGATAGGTTTCGTCCACCCGCCACGAGTCGTTAGTAGGATGCAGATGTGGTCGGTGAGTCAGCGCTGCTGGAGGGTTTCCCTCCGTAGGCGACTGCGAACCCGAAGGGCAACGTTTTTCTAGTTCTGGTCCATACTGCTGCACCCATCTATATATGGTTGAGTGATGAACGAGCGGGGTCTGAACGTTCATCATCTCTGCTACTTGTCGATAGCTCAAAGGATACGTGAGATACCAGCGCACGCATAACAGAATAACTTCGGGTTGGTAATGCCGCCATTTGAAGGGGTTGGAATTGGACATGCAGAGAGAGCAGACAGGGACACAGGCTTCTCACCTTATCACCTCCCCCGATTTTTGCAACACAACCCCTATGCTTGCTGGTTCAGAGCTTAGTTTAAACCTTCAAGGGAGAGCTAAATCTCTGAGCTGACCTCCTCCAACTGTCCCGGTTTAAAAGCGTAGCCACAGTGTGGACATTTAACTGCAAGCCAGACAGTCATGAGCGAAATCCCTGAATCCTAGAGCTGATGCATCCTATTCTAGTGTCTAGGGCATAAGCTTTCAACAGGTCTGGAACATGATCCACTCTTTTATGTCGGCTTAATCCACTCTCGACATTTACGTAAAAAATCTTTTTGAAACCGTTCATTTAATAGTAAAGGAGGTAAGGACTGAATCTTTTGATCTGAAATAAAGATGCCAGTCTTGTTGTCCCACTTCGTGGAAAAGGTCGCATCAAAAATTTTCTTTGCGCCTTGATCAGGCGTTGGCAACAGTGAATAGAAAAGGCGCATCCAGTGTGGCGTTCCTGCTCCCTTCGTGAGGCGGGTTTGATTCGGTCCAGGATCGGCAGTGCGAATCACAATGTTGTCTTCTGCTAATTCTGGAGCCAGTGCTGCTGTAATGACATTCAGTGCTTGCTTGGATTTGACATAAGGACCATAGAGTTTCACAAATGTAGTTGGCTTCACCAGTTCATCCCAATCCAGTTCTTTCGCTTTCTGTGCCAAGCCTGCTGATGTGCTGACGATCACGGCACCGTTTGCGTTTTTGATACCAAGTTGCGTTCTAAAAGCTAATCCTTAAATGAGGAAAATAGGTCATGGAGCGTAATTTTTCTGGAGCAGACGAGAGAGCAACCAGTCCCTCACACACTTTATCTATTACCGCATCTAAGGATTTCAAAATCTTGTTAT
>JAFASY010000068.1 GCA_019244235.1 Chroococcidiopsidaceae cyanobacterium CP_BM_ER_R8_30 | reverse complement strand
AAAAGAGGTAAAGGTGGGCTGGGACTGGGGTTAGCAATCGCCCGTCACATAGTGGAACTGCACCAAGGTACAATTCAAGCCCAAAGTCTGGGCTTGGGGCAGGGAGCCACCTTGATTGTGCGGCTACCGCTCATCACTAATTGCTCTTAGGTACACCTAACTGAGAACCTGCTTGTAAACTAATCTTAAGAAAGTTTTATTGTGGAAGGAGGTTATTTAACCCAACCCTTGTCAGATTGTTCGAGCACATATGTTGCTACATCTTCAATCTGGTTGTCATTTAAACGCCCCTTAAAGGCTGGCATAGCATTTTTGCCATTCTGCACCTGATGAACAATGGCTTCTAGAGAGTTCATGCTGTACTTTTCTAGGGCTTCCTTCTTTAGAGTCTTGGCGGCAGCGACTACGTTACGACCGCCCATATGACAAGCCGCACAATTAGCACTAAAGACTTTGGACCCATTCACTGCATCCCCTGCTAGCGCCGGACGGCTCAAGCCAAAAACCAATAGGGCTGTTGCTAATAGTACGAGTGCCAATAGTTTTTTCATGGAAGTTCTCCAATAGCGAACAATGAACTCATGCACATCGGTGCATTGCCATGGTGCCTAGGAAGTCATGTCGAGTCAAAAGACAGGCTGTCAAACTTCCAAGACGGGAGATTTAACTACGGGAAATGACACCAGTTCTTGCTACAGGGCTCGAATAAAATAGACTTCCTGCATGAACTTAAGCGTGATTTCAGAGCGGGCTTTGGTCATCGTTTTGGTTGAAAGGGAATTCTGGATCAACTATTTGAGCTACCAAATATGGACAGCTCATAGGGAAAACTGAATAAGGAAGCTTTGTCTGTCGCTCCGCTTCGTAGATAGCATGTTCATAAGCAGCGGCGATTGCCTCATTCAAATAAGGGCGCAAACTCGGATTTTCTTTCAATAACCGCTCTACCCTACTTCGTTGCTCCTTAATCGTTAGCTCCCAGCTTCTACGACGACAAAGGCTTTGATACTCCCATTTGAGAAGATGTACCAGCAAGACTTCCAGGCGGTTTACAAGCTGTGCTCGCTCACTCCTGCCCAAGGTTTCAATCTCCTCGATAACATTGTCCCAATCCACAGAGTCAAAGTCACGGTCGCGTAGTAATTTAGCAGTACGTTGGGTCCAGCCGTAAAAATCAGTCTCATAGAGACTTGGCGGGTAGTGCGCTTGAGTCAGCGTCGAATCATTAGCATCAGTCATTGCTCGTGCATCCTCTTCAACATGCCCTCTAGTCTGCCCAGCTCAGATCTCAAAGCTTGCACCTCACCACTGAGAGCTTGAACATCCAGGCTAGCTGTCCTGAAGCTGGCACGAATTCCCTGAAGCTCTGACAGGCTATGCTGGTTGTCACCCAACAGACAGTGTAACTTGCTGCTCACGTCTGCCAGTTTCGATTTGATCTGGGCTAGCTCATAATCACTCATTGGCAGCTCCAAGTGGGCGCTAACAATTTCTTATTCGCATCATCCAACATCTGCTTAAGTGGCAGTATCAGCATGAGAAAAAAGGAAGTAGGGATTCAGTATGGGCAGTACTGGATTCGAACCAGTGGCATCCTGCTTGTAAGGCAGGCGCTCTACCGCTGAGCTAACCGCCCGGTTTTGCGCGACAGAGTTTAAGTATAGCAAACTTCTGCGATAAACTGCTGATGGTTTAGAACTGAACTTCATGCCCTCTGGTCGGACGCACGATCGCATTACTCTATGGAGCTTGCCCTTCGTCACTGGTATCACCTTTGAGCAGACTCAGAGTAGCAAACTTACTCTGCTAGTTGCCGGAGCATTCTTGTTTAGTGGATTGATGTTTGGTCCTGACTTGGATCTATACTCTGTGCAATACAAGCGTTGGGGTTGGATGCGGTGGATTTGGCTACCCTACCAAAAGTTACTGCGTCACCGCTCACTGCTATCCCACGGACCAATTATTGGCACAACGCTGCGGGTGCTATATCTTGCCATCTGGCTGGGCATTATTGTTGGTATAACGACTTCAGTATGGTGTATGCAGTGGAAGTGGCAGATGCTAGCTCAGTCAACCGTGCGATCACTCACTCACCACAGCACCGACTGGCTGGCGTTTGCCTTGGGATTAGAACTTGGAGCCATGAGCCATGTTATAAGTGACTGGGTCAGTTCCGCCTATAAACGCTGTAGAAACCAGAGATGGAGTGTAATACCTCATGGCAAAATGAAGAAGAAAAAATCGCTAGCTCGTGTCACTCACCGCTCGAAGCCAGCAACGACTAAGAATCGTCAGAAGTATTAACCACTTAGCTATTTAGCATCCCAGGATGTCCAATCTTCAGAAATCAACCCCGTCTGACACCACTACACTGGCAGCACTGCAACAACTCATTGATGTCGTTGCTCAGTTGCGCTCACCTAATGGAGGGTGCCCGTGGGATTTAGCTCAAACGCCCCAATCACTTGCACCCTATGCAATTGAAGAAGCCTATGAGGTGGTAGATGCAATTCGCAGTGGCGAGACAAGCGCGATTAAAGAAGAACTGGGCGACTTACTATTACAGGTTGTCCTGCAAGCTCAAATCGCTACTGAGGAAAGTAAGTTTAGCCTCAAAGAAGTAGCCGAAGGAATCACGCAAAAGCTAATTCGCCGTCATCCTCATGTTTTTGGGGATATCAAAGTCCAGAACATAAATGAAGTGCGGCAAAATTGGGAGCAAATCAAAGCTATGGAGAAAGGGGAATCAGCCACTTCTCACCAACAACTCAGTCCCAAACTTAACCGCTATGCTCGGACACTACCCCCTTTAACAGGAGGGATGAAGATTTCCGAGAAGGCAGCAGCCGCTGGTTTGGAATGGGAGAACGTTGATGGTGTTTGGGCAAAATTTCATGAAGAACTAGCCGAATTTCAACAAGCGATCGCTCAAGAAACACCCGAACGCCAACAAGCAGAACTGGGAGACTTACTATTTGTTCTCATCAATCTAGCGCGTTGGTATCACCTCGACCCAGCTGAAGCCTTGCAGGGAACCAATCAGCGATTTATTCAGCGCTTAGAACTTATGGAGGCGGTTGCCGATCGTCCATTGTCTGATTACAAGCTAGATGAATTGGAAACCCTATGGCAACAGGCTAAAGCCCAACTATCCCAGCACTTGGAGTAGGTGAAAAAACTGATGCTTCGTTGGCTGATTGCTATCTTACTGCCACTCTCGATTGGCTCAGTCCTGGCTGCGAAAGGACCACTCTATTCCAGCACTAGTGGCGTTACACAAGAAAAACCTGCGTACCCGCTCCCTAAACCACCAGCAGATCCCTCAAACTTAGGGTTACACCTGGCACGGTCGATGCGCCTGCTCTCCAGTAGCACACCACAGCACCATAACATCGTGCGCATATTATTCTACGGACAGTCGATTACTCGTCAGGATTGGTGGAAAAATGTGGTTGCTGACTTACAACGCCGCTTTCCTAACGCGATCATTGTGGCAAAAAACTTAGCCATCGGTGGGTTTCCTTCTCAGCGGTTGGTACTTAATGCCAACCGCGATCTCCTATCGTTTTACCCCGATCTGATTATTTTCCACGTGTATGGTGCGCATGATGCCTATGAGCGAATAATTGTCAAAATGCGCACACTCACCACGGCAGATATAGCGATGCAAACAGATCACTATGATGGCAAATCAGACCCGCACCAACCAGATACTGGTTGGACAGCCTTCATGAATGAAGATTTTCTGCCAAAGATCGCACAACGGTATCGCTGTGAACTGGTAGATGTCCGCTCTGGCTGGCGTCAGTATCTGCTGGATAACCATTATCAGCCGAACCAACTACTTATCGACGGTCTGCACCTAAACGCCCAGGGTCGCTTTTTGATGGCAAAACTCGTCGAACAGTACCTCGTTGCTAATCCCAAGGCGGTAGACGACTGGCCAGATCGGGTAAAGCTTTACAAGGTTGGGAAGGACGTGCAATTCAAGAACGGTCGATTGACGTTGAGTTTTGTCGGTAACCGTGTGGATGTGATCGCTGATAACTCAGGGAGAACAGAGGCAAAGGTGCTTATCGATGGGAAACCCCCGTCAGAGATTCCATCACTTTACGAATTTACTCGTGCTAACGAAGGAATAGCCAAGGATTGGCCCTGGGATGTCAGTCCCCCCTTACGGATCTTCTGGCAAAAGCCTCCCCTGGACCAAGACTGGAGGCTGATAATTACGAGTGTCAAGACGGTACTGGAAGGAAACAAAAAAAAATTACACTTCACCTTTAAGCTTATTGGTTCAAAGACTGGCCCAGACGGACAAGGCACAAACGTAGAGAAATTTGTCTCGTCCTCGGGTAGGGTGGTAATCCTTCCTCAAGATTGGTGGCTCTCGCCGGAACAAGGCAAACCGTCACCAATTAAGCCCGGTTATGAATTGAAGTTTCACTCCATACTGTTTGGAACAGATGTCTACCGCAAGCCGCCTATAGAAAGTCCAACGCATGAGACTACGGTAACGCTAGCTCAGGGACTGAAGAATGAAAAACACACATTGCAGCTCATTGCCAATGGCTCTAATGACGTACCTATCACTGCCATCCGTGTCTATAAGCCACCATTGACCGAAGCTGATATCAAAGGGCATTTGGTGTCAGACCAAGTGAAGCCGACTCAATGATAAGCTACTCCTCGGCTGGCTGTGACTCCTCAGATGAGCGGCGAATCGTAAAAGAAATCGACCGAGGGGGTTGAGGTGCCGAAGTAGGTTGGGGTAGGTTAGGTGGAGTCGCAGCAGCTATGACTGTGGACGATTCATCCAACCAGGGCAACTTGATTCGCTTATTATAGTTGGACGCGATCACCAATAACGCCCCACCTAAAATATAGACAGGTAATGGCAGCGTTAAGTGTTCCACCCATTGACAGAATTCCGCGATCGCAAACAGCACTCCAAAGCAGGTAAGCCAAATCCTCATAGTTTCAATCAAAGCACTTAAGTAGCTTAAGTATACATAAGACAGATATAAAATCTACAACTCTCACTCTTTATCTGTACTTACTAGCAAGATTTGTGTGGAAGGCTGTTAGAAGCAAGCACTTCTATCCTCCCTAAAAATTAAACCGCCAAAAAATTAGGAAACCATTAATGATGGAAGACACCTCACTGATGGAGCTACTTCAATCCAAAGACTATGGAAAGATTCTGAGCGTGTATCAAAAGCAGCCGCTGAATGCTATTGCCGTGGCAGCAGACTCGTTACGGCAGGGGGAAATATACAATGTAGCCATAGCACTATATCAGTATTTGCTAGAGCAGAAGGAAGATGCAAAATTTTATTATGGTATCGGTCAATGCTACGGTAAACTTTATAACTACGAAAGATCTCTTTTGTACTTGGACAAGGCTTTTAATCTTGAGAAAGACAGAACTGAAGGTGCAAATTACTATGCCTATATTTTAGAAAGAAATTTTCTAATGGATCGAGCTTATGAATGGTACCAAAAGGCTTTAAATAAGGGATATGAAAATGACCTTTGGACTCTTTCCCACTATGCCTACTTTCTAGAGAAGTATAATAAGAAGGTAGAAGCTAAGCAGACTTATGAAGATGTCTTAGACAGAAACTCCGCCTACACCTGGGCTGTAAAACGATATGCAATTTTCCTACTTAAGGAAAACGAACCTGAGCAGTCCATGAAACTTATGCAAGAGGCACTGGATAAACATCCTAATAACCCCTTTGTCAAACTCAATTACCTGGAATATCTAATTATTCGCGAGATGACCGATGAGTATGAAGAGTATCTTCACAATATAAGATACGAAAAATCACCACTACCATTTCAAGTACTAATTGATCTATTCGACTACTTCTTTAGATATTTACTTAACGATAATTCAGAGATTCTCAAGGTAAAAGCTTATGAGGAGAAAGCAAAGCAGCTCCCAGACAGCATTCATCGAGATTTTGACGAGCTAGATGAAATGCTTATTGCTAAGAATGGTGATATGACTGAGTGGAAACGATTAATCCAGTTTTTGGTTAAGTAATGGCAATCCAAATCGCTATGTCCGCCAATTAGTGCCTGGGAGCTTGTACCAATTGCAAGAACGCAATTGAAGAATGAGCCTATCAGGCGCTCTCTTGAGCCTCCAGATCTATAGCAGGGATAAGCGTGAATTGATATCATAGACTCTCTTCAGCATCGCCAGTTCTCCCTGGCGATTTTCATTTGAACGGATTATGCCTGCTGGCAGAATTTGCATGACCAAGTTTAAAGTTAGACCTTTCTTATACATAAGTCAGACATTTTTTAGTCAGATTTGACTTATGCAAAGTTAATAAACGGTTACATTGAGTAATGTTAAAGTTGTAACATTTCAAAAAAGCTTGTGTATGAAGTATGAGTGCAGCACTAAAGAAAGCGAAATCATCTCGATTAATTGTTGGTAGCTTGATTGTCCTAGGAGCCGTATCTCAAGCATCATCGGGTTTGGCAGACACAGTAACAAGGACATTTACAACACCAATGGGACCTGGTGTTTACACTTATGATACAAGTAGTAATGCGATTACTTATACAGTTGGCGATCCAAACAGCTCGTCTTACACCACCGGAGGTTTTACGTTCGACCCAACAACTTCAACAGGGACCTCATATGTAACCTATGTTGATAATGGAAATGTAGGAACTTCCTCTCAGCAATTTCCCATCACAGGCTTTCAAACCAGTTATCCGAGTTCTACAGGTACCGATAGCAGTACAGGCTCTCAAGCTAGCTATCCTGGAGCTACAGAAGCGGCTGGCAGCTTAAGCTCGGACTCACAACAATCAGTACCCTCAATTTTTCAAGATTTCCTTCAACCCACTACTTCTGGCGGTTCCCAGGCAGACGGAGGTTTTACAGGAACGGTAACAAGACCTTTTAGTACGCCGAAAGGGGATGGTACTTATACTTACAATGGCTCGGACCATTCAATCACATATTCTCTCGGTGATCCAAATGGCACATTTTATAGTTCCGGTATGTTTCAATATGATCCCAATACATTTGGGGGAAGTTCGTATGGAACCTACAAAGATAACGGGACTATGGGAGTGTCCTATCAAAACTTTGGTAACTCAAATATGCAAGCTCCTCCAGAATTTGAGGCTGCCGTAGCGAATGCAGTAGGATCTTCTCAAATACCATCTGTAAATTCTACACAAACCAATACGACGACTTACAATACACCAAAAGGAAATGTTCTTTTTAACTACGATCCTAGTAGCGGTAAACTTACCTACTCTCTAGGAGATCCCAACAGTGCATTTTATAGCACTGGGGAGTTTCAAATAGATCCAAATACTGGATTAGGAAACTCGTACGGACTCTACAAAGACAACGGCAGTACGGGGGGATATCTACAACAGTTTCCCGTTTCTAACTACGACGCTTCTCAAGGATTTAACTTTTCAAACTTTCTCCCATCTACTAATGGATCTCAAACGTCATCAGATTTCACCGGAACGGTGACGAGGAACTTCTCGACCCCGATGGGTGATGGTATTTTTACTTACGATGGTAGCAGTCATACAATTACATACTCTTTAGGCGATCCTAATGGTTCGTTTTATAGCACTGGAGGGTTTCAAATCGATCCAAACACTGGAGTAGGAACCTCATACGGAGAGTACATAGACAATGGTAGCAAAGGGAACTTTTCCGAAAGCTTTGGTGCTAATGCTTTAGCTGTTCCCGAACCTAACTCTGCTTCATTAGATGCATTAGCCGTTGCTGTTATTTCAGGTACAGGTTTGATGCTCAAACGCCAACCGAAAAAGGTGCGAATCAGCTTTAAGTAGATTTCGAGGGGCGGTGAGTAGCGGTGAGTAGTTAGGAGCTAGGGGTTACATGCCTGAAGGCACTCAAAGGTCAGCCGGAGTGGAACTCCGGCTGCGCTAAGAGCGCAAGCTCAAATTGAACATCGACTTGGCGAAAGTCTCTGCCATACGCAAAGGAGCAATGCGCGTTGTTGGCTTATTAGGGAGCAACTGAGATCCCAACCGCAGTTATTAAGGTACTTTCTATTCCTAGCTACTCACCGCTCCTTCTTGAGAGGCAACCTACTAGGTCTGAATGAGCTGTAAAACTTGTTGCAGGAGAGTAGGATTGTGTTGTACTTCGAGCTGAATCTGATTGAAGCGTTGCACATCTAAACCCTGATCTTGGACTACCTGTTTCATTTTGGGCTGTTCTTTCTCCTGGATAGCCGTGACTTTGGCTAAGGTTCGGGTAAATTTTTGCTTCTCTTCCTGGCTGATTGGCTTTGCTGGTGGCACTTGAGGCATGTGTTGTGCTTCAAAAATTTCGGTAAATCTATCTTTACTGAGTCCTCCTTGCTCGATTGCTGCAGCCATCTGTTGAGTGGCTTCCCGCTGAATTGGTAACAAGAGTTTGACGGCTTTAGCAAACTTCTGAAGTTCTTGAGGGCTAACCTGTGTCTCAGATGTTTGTGGTTCATGTAACTGCGGGGCTTGCTTCGGAGGTTGGGATGTGGGAGAAGCCTGAGTTTGCGCTCGAGCAGGTAGACAGCATAGCAGTAGGGCAATAGAAGAACTTGCTAGAACTTGCTTCAGCATTTTGGATGAGTCCTTTCCTTGAGCGTTTATATTGCCAGAAGCTGAATGACAGCAAAACTCTGGCTATCTTACAAGCAACCGCAAAGAGTGGTCAAGGCTGCTTTCATCAGGGAAATGTATTTCCTCAACTACTGGAGTAAAACCTAACCATTGTCGTGACAAATGGGCAAACTGTTGAGGACAACCGCTAGCACAGAAGCGAGTTGGTAAGGGAGCGCGGGAATTTCGTAACGTGAGTAAGTCTAGCTTTTGAGCGGCCGCAGTGACAACATGAACAGCTGGATTAATAACCTTCACAGACGCTGGCAGAATCTTTTGCAGTATTGGTTTCAAATGTGGGTAATGGGTACAGCCGTAGATTAGAGTATCAATTGACTGCTGCAATAAAGGTGCTAGATAATTCCGTGCAACCAAACTTGTGTAGGGATCGTTAATGCGGTTTTGCTCGACCAACGGCACGAATTCTGGACAACCGACCTGCCAAACCTGAGCGGCGGGTTCAATTGATTGAATAGCCAGGAGATAGGCATTGCTAGCAGCCGTGGCTGGTGTAGCAATAACACCAATGCGCTTACCTTGGCAAACAGCAGCACAGGCACTTGGCTGGATCAATCCCATGATTGGTAAATTGAACTGAGGGCGTACTGTCTCCAGCGCCAAGGCTTCACTGGTGTTGCAAGCCATGACGATCATTTTGACGTCTTGCTGCACCATCCATGTCAGAATTTGGCTTGTAAACAGCACAAGTTCGTCATGTGACCGGGTGCCGTAAGGTAAGCGTGCTGTGTCTGCGAAGTAAAGAATCGATTCATTGGGGAGTTGCCGATAGAGTTCCCGCAAAACTGTGAGTCCACCAACACCACTATCAAAGATCCCGATTCTCCCAGCTTGGGAAATAGACTCTGTATTCTTCAAGGTATTTGCAACAAACCAGTTTTTTTAGATTATCAAAAAACCGTGATGAGGAGAATGTTAACCTGGGAGCAATATTACTGCTAGAAGCATGTAGAACTTGAGACTAGCGTCACTACTTTTCTGGCATTACAATCACTTTTATTTCAAAAAAGCCTTAGAAGGCTTCGCCAAATTTAGAGAAAAGCACCGAAAAAATGGCCAAAACCTATCGCGAATAGCCACATAGGATACGATTGTATATTTGTTATTTATTATATAGTGTCAAAAACATATAATGTCAAAAACGCCAACCCCTCGTCTGGTTCTTGAAACGTTGTTTCCCCATCTCAAAGTCGCAGCAGCCTATGCCCGACATCTCCAATCTCAGATTGCGGCACGTCCAGCAAAAGAGGCAGCAAATTTCTTTGGGGCAGCGTTGAGTGATGCCGATCTTTCCATTCAAACCTTGGTGGAAGTAGCACTGCTAGGTACGTTTCCTAACATCCGCTTTTACGGAGAAGAGTACGAGCAGTCCTACAATACAAAGTATTTCCGGGCGATCGCGCTTGGTGCCAAAGACGATTACCTCGTCACTCTCGATCCGATTGATGGGACTCAGTTCTATCTAGATGGACACTCGAACTACCAAATTATTCTGGGTGTCCTAAACTGGGATGAGTTTGAAGCTGCGATCGCTATCTCCCCGGCACTAAGTACATACTGTTATGCGCTGCGTGGCGAAGGTTGCTGGCAGGGGACATTAGACACTGGCTTGGAAGCTTGCCATCCTTTACAGATCGAGGAGACGAGTTTGACTATCTTGCTGGGATGGGGGATGGAGTTGCTGGCTTCAAAGTTAAGCGAACACTATAAGGTCATTAGCGTTGCGACTTCTTACTCCAAGGACTTTCAAATCCCGAACGTCAACGGAATGCTAAATGGTGAGTTAGCAGGTGCAGCAATCCGAGTCGGCAAGTTTATTGATGGTGCTGCCCTGGCGTTTTTAGCTCAAGAGGCAGGTTGTATTGTTACCACGCTAACCGGAGATCCACCACCACCTCTATACCTGTGCAAAAACTATGAACGTCCTGGGCTGCTTATAGCTGCATCTGCCTCTGCACATCAACATTTGCTAGAAGCAGTGCAGGGAGTGGCAATGTAATCATTACAGCTCTCCATTTTGGCAATGCAACCCGTTCGCGCAGCAGCGTTAGCAAATTTTTCTAACATTAGTGTGATCTGTGTCTTGCTAATCTGTGATCGATCAGTAACAATACCAGTAGTTTTACGGGGAAGGACCTACCTGAAATGAAAAACTGCTGTGGCGACGCCTTATGAGAACCCAGGATTCTGGCTGGCAAAATCATGCTTGCAAGAGATGCAAGTTGAGCCCTATAGGGGAGTATCTGCCCTAATGCTTAGGTCAGCAATTATGAGAACCGATTTGCACAGGCTTGACTGAAACTAACCTACACTTATGAACTGGAGAGCTACATGGAGACAGGAAAACCGCAAAACCTTCAACCGTCTTCAGAGGCAACTGTCAGCATTAGTTTAGAAGGAAAAAGTGAGAGGAACATTTCTTTAATCTGCCGTCTGCAAACCTGGGCATGCTGGCTAGCGGCAGAGACAATCGTGCAATGGCGGGAGATGCCAGTGGAGGACCTATCAGTGGCAGCTATCGTAACTGAACTAGGGCTAATCAGTGTTGAGAGTATGGCCCCACTCCTCTTTGCTCTACAGAAGACAGCTACTGACACTTCACTCTCTGAGGAACTGAGTCTACGAGTCCAGGCGCTGCACGAGCGGCTACAGCGAAAGAAACTACAGCCGCGTTCTTGTCAGCGCGAGTGGTGGGAGAAAGAAGTTGCCGGACTAGCTCAGTGGTTTACTCAGCTGACCCCTACATCCTCTTTGCCATCGCATTTCCCCGCAGCAACAAGCGGTTGTTTAGCACAGTTACATTCCAATATCCTGGTCCTGCGAATCCAGAGCCAGACTAAGTTGCGGGAAAGCCTTGCTGGGCTATGGCAAGCAGGATCGCAGTCAGTTCTAAAAAAGCTGAGGTCGTTGAGTGAAGTCCTGCACATTGTGCAAGCTAACTACGAGGCTCAAAGGCAGGACTGTCTGCGACGGGAAAGCTCAGCCTGGCAAGCTTACTACACCTTGAGTATGAAACTCGCAGAGCGAAACTGGTTATTGTCCAGTCGTAATACGGACTGGGAAGCAGCCCTACGTGCCCTTGCTATTGCTTACAAATTTAAGCTTGAGGCGGAAGTTTATACACTCGCTAGTCAATTGGTTAGTGACCTGTTGCAGCAGACGCAAGCGTACACTGTTCAGATAGCCCAGACAGATGCAATGCTTGCTAGCTTGCAGGGCTGGTTTACTGAGCGTTGTGTGACTAAGCCGATATTCATACCCTTATTGCGGGACTATTTGACAGAGCGAGTCAATCCAGTTCAACTGCGTCGCCAACTCGAAGGTTGGGCAGGTCATTCCCTAAATCAGTGGGGGATTTCAGAGTCAGTGCAAATTGAGGCTCTACGGGAGCAACTCCTGTCACGACTACGGCCCTTATCCCTGAAGATATACACCGAGTGTTGCCAATCAGCGCTGACACTGGGCTTCTTGCATGAATAACAAGACAGAGCCGATGAATCAGAAGCTAACTCCAGTCTGTCACTATTGCAGTTACAATGCCAATTCCTTGAGTGCTAAGTACTGCGAGATTTGTGGTCAGCCTCTTAAGTCCGCTCCTACCCCATTTCTCAAGTTGTTTGCGAGACGTCGTCTTACATCTCCTGGCGACTGGATGGTGTCAGTCCTCTTGCTGGCACTAATAGCAGGGGGAGGCTATCTCATCTGGCACAGTCAGGTTGGTAGGATGCTGAATTCTTTATCACCGTGGAACTATGTCCAGAGGAGTTCAAAAGAGCCGCTGACGCTCCTAGGAGATACCTTCAGTGGCTATAGTACCTTTCGGAGTGCCGCGTTTCAGGAGGCGCTCAAGGAAGTTGGGGTTAGTCTGCATTATGAAGATGAATTCAATCAGGCTAAACGAGCAGAACTTTTAAACCAGGGTAAAGCTGACTTATTAGTCACAACACTGGATCAATTCATCAAACAAAAGCCCCAAGGAAAAATTGTGGGTATGATCGATCGCACGGCAGGAGCAGATGCGGTTGTGCTGAACACAAAGAAGTATCCCAACTTGAAGTCACTTCTAAATCTCACCCAGTTGATCCAGCAGTCGCGATCGCAAGGTCATCAGTTAGGTATCACCTTTGCCGGAGACACTCCCAGTGAGTACCTAGCTTTGGTGTTGAGTACCAAATTCGATAATTTTAAGCTGTCAGACTTTCAAGAAAATAGGGTAGCAGATGCTTCCGATGCCTGGAAGTTGTTGCAAGACCCCAAGCAAAATGTGGCTGTGGCTGTACTCTGGGAGCCTTATGTTACTCAAGCTCGGCAGCAGGGGTATACAGTGGTTTTATCTAGTAAAGATGTCCCAGGAGCAATTGTTGATGCGATCGTTGCCTCCAATCGTCTTATCAAGACTCAGCCTGAGAAGATTTCCGAGTTACTAGCAGCGTACTATCACCGGATCGATGGAGATCTCCGCGATGCCTCACAGTTGCAGAATCAGATCGCCAAGGATGGCAAATTAGCTCCGAGTATTGCTGGTGCAGTTTTGCAGGGCATTGACTTTTTCCCTGCTGTTGAAGCCAAAGACTGGCTAACAAATGGCACGTTAGAGAAACGGATCGGCTCCACTGCTGCAGTGTTGGCACTGACGGGCAGACTCAACCAAGTTCCTCAGAATCCACAGGATTTGTTTACCTCTCAGTTTATTACTAAGGCCGCGGACAACACGCAAAATCTGATTAGCTTAGTGCGTGCTGATAACCCGGAACTAGCAGATAGATTAGCAGGCAAAGGGCAAGCAGTTACTCCTAATCGCAAAGCCAATGCTAGTCAGATTACAACTGCCCCTACTATTGGCAACTTGAAAGTGCAGGGGGAGGTAGAATTCAACTCAGACTCTGCCGAGCTGACAGATAAAGGCAAGCAAACGCTGAATAAGTTAGCTCAGGAAATTTCAGACTTCAACGTGCAAACTGTGGCGGTGCGAGTGATTGGTCATACTTCCCAAACTGGCTTGGCTGACTCTAATCAATCGCTGAGCCAACAACGGGCACAGGTTGTGGTTGATTATCTCCGTAGTCGTGGGATCAAGAACAACATTTTAGCTGAGGGAAAAGGCTTTAGCCAGCCGCTACCTGGAATTCCTCCTGATGATCCCCACAATCAACGGACAGAAATTCGCCTAGTTCGCGTCAACTAGAAAAACGACATCTAATACCCCAGCCACCGAGTACGAATACTTAAGATTCGGAAAATTGCTGTAAGCTTGGAAGAACTCTGTTCCCTCATCGCTGCGCAGTCATGAAAAGTTCTCGCTTGGCTTTATGAAAGATGTTATCTGGATTAGTGAGAGACTATATTTAGCATCTTTTGGGACACCGACTATTTTTCTTTTTTGTTTTTCTATTATTAAAGATCGCAGGAATATTGGTATTGCTTTTCATGCCATGAATTGCTGAAAAGTAAAGCACATAGCACCTGTTACGTTTTTTAATCTTCTATCTTTAGATTCATTCAAAGCCTCTAACTAGAATTCTAGAGAACTCTATCAGAGGACAGATACTGCTTCTAACGTAACCTTTCACAATAATCTTTGTAATAAGACTTTAGAAATTCAAAAGATGTTGCTTACTGCAATGACTCAGTCCTTGAAAATGAACCAGTGGACACTATGACCAGTGATTGCTTGAGGGCGATCGCTGACTTATCAGCTCGGTCATTGCACAACGTTCCAACCCAGTCCTTAGTTCAAACTCCTCCGCTGCCTCAATGTGAAGTCTGCATTGTTGTACCTGTGCGGAATGAAGCACAGATGCTGGAAAGCACACTCACTGCCTTAGCACATCAAATCGATTTAGAAGGTCACCCTCTCGACCCAGCTCGCTACGAAGTGATTTTGCTGGCTAATAACTGTAGTGATGAATCAGCCACAATTGCTCACCGTTTTGCAGCATATCATCCGAACCTAGTATTGCATGTAGTAGAAAGAACATTACCTGCTGCAAAAGCCCACATCGGTTGGGTGCGGAAGCTATTAATGGATGAGGCATATAATCGCCTGACAACACTTGGGCGCTACAGAGGCGTGATTGCTTCCACCGATGGGGATACACGAGTGGCCCCGAATTGGATTGCAGCAACGTTATATGAAATTATATCGGGTGCTGATGCGGTTGGAGGACGGATTATTACGGATCGTCGTGATCGCGCTGCCCTCGATCCATTCACGAGAGCTTGCTATTTACGAGAAGTGGGTTACCGTTTCTTAGTCACTGAACTGGAAGCCTATCTCGATCCCGATCCCTTTGATAGTTTACCCCGGCACTTTCAACACTATGGTGCGAGTCTGGCAGTAACCGCTCAAATGTATCAGCAAGCCGGAGGACTGCCACCTGTTAGAACGTCAGAGGATGTGGCGCTTTATCGGGCTCTAGTTCGTGTCAATGCTCGCTTTCGTCACAGTTCGCTCGTACGAGTCACCACATCAGCTCGACAAATTGGACGCACTGAGGGTGGGTTGGCGAATCAATTAAAAACATGGGCTGCAATGGGACATCAGCAACAGCTATTTTTAGTTGAGCCAGCTGGAGCAATTGTTGCTCGTTTGCAAGCACGTTATGAGTTGCGAATGCTTTGGCAACGCTGTTTGCATCGCTATCAACCCGCGGCGTCTAAAGCTATTGCGCTATTAGCGAATCGGTTAGGTGTCGATTGTGATTGGCTCATGCATACCCTAATGCAACATACTTCTTTTGGCGGACTATTTGAGCAGATTGAACAGCAACAGGCACAGGAAGCAATTTGGCAACAGAGGTGGCTTCTAGTCAGAATCGAGCAGGCAATTTATGACCTGCGCTTATTGCTAGAACCTTTACGAAGACAACAAAAATATTCTCAATATCAGCAGCAGTATTTACACAAAAGTAATATACATGATATGTGTTTGACCTTAAGCCACATCCAAAGCATAGATGAACCAAAGATAATTCGCAAGCATAGAAAATAGAACTGTTTACATCGGTGTCATTTCTGGTTTTAGCAAATTTAATGGCGTTTACTAATTATATACTAAGAAATTAAGAGAAAGCTGACTAACAAGAAGTTACAAAAAATAAAAGAAATAGGCATCACAAAGGAAACTGTTTTTTGTAACTTCAACGCAAGGTTTTCCTTTCCTATTTGAGTAAGGCGATGAATCATTAGTATATTGAGAAGAGAAATAAAAACCGAGGTATAGGAAAGGAATACAAATCCGTCCAAGAAAATTAGGTAAGAAACTCTAGGTAAACCCGTTTTAGCGAAAAAACCGAAAGTAGTTAGGAAAAGTATGGATGAAATACCAATTGTAACTTGGCTACTAAATTCCTTCTGAGGATTAATCCAAAAAGCACCCCAAGCGATTATGTTAAAGAATATGACTGGTATAAAAAAGTTCCAAATATAATAAGCAAACGCACGCCGGATCTTAAGCTCAATTGTCAAACGAGAATAACTATCTCTTTCAGGAGGGAATAACACAGATGTTACCTTTTGGCTTATTGATTTAAAATGCCAAGCTGAGCGGATGGAATAGGCTTCTGGGTTAAACCCTGTTGAAATTCTATCGGGTTCGAGAACAATTTGGCTTGTAGGATAATCCCAAGATGCAACAAGGAGCGAGAGTGCCTGAGAATCAAATGGAAAAAACTTTAGGAGGAACGGTGATGATAACTTAGCCTCGAATGTTTCAACATGTAGAACAGTACCATCATTGTTAATAGTAAGGTAATCATCAACAACGTTAAATTTTTGAGAGTTGACAAACCTTAAACTCGGTGTCCAGACATCCCCGGCTTTATAAGACTTGATTTGTTGTAAGCCTTTTTCTTTAGGATCAAAGGATAATCTTAAGTCTTTCCAACTTGAGTACAGATAACCCATTATTTCAAAATTCTCATTAGTTTCATCGATATCGATTAAGTTACTGATATAAACTCCCGTAGTAACCTTAATGGGTTTACTCTGATACTCTGAAGGTTCAAGTAACTTTCGCTGGCTTGAAAATTCAAGTATCTGCCGCTGGCTAGTTAATGCCTTTTTTAGTTGAACTCTCTTCATCTGTAGAGTGGGCGTAATTCTAAAGTTTCGACTAGTTGACTGGGCAATTACAGGAGCAGTGGTGATAACTAGGATAGCAATCACGCCAACTAGACTCAAGAGTTTCAATATCTTACTGTGTTTCACAATGCAGCATTGGTTGAAATAGAGATTGAGCAATCCAAAATCGCTTAATCGGCATTCCAGGATCTAAGGAAAACCATTAGCTGATAGCTTATCTTATATCTTGCAGCAGGTTACATTGATATCCATCTACCAATTT
>JAFASY010000278.1 GCA_019244235.1 Chroococcidiopsidaceae cyanobacterium CP_BM_ER_R8_30 | reverse complement strand
GCGATAAGTCTGCACTGGTGGTCGAGGTCGATCTGTTGGCAGATTCAGCACGGGCAATTCACCAGCCAGTTGTTTCTGCCAATAGGTCCACAGCCTTTCTCCTTCCTCGCTAGCTAGCATTTCGGTCTGCCAACGCACAAAGTCCTTGTATTGCCACATTAGAGGTGGTATGGGAGATAAGGAAGAGTTCCTAAGTGACTGCTGAGCAGAGGACAAAGGCAGGACAGATTTGGCAGAGCTGGCCTGTTTCTGTAGTAGCTGCGATAGCAACACACGTTTTTGGGCAGGTGTTAGAACATCTGTACGTTTAGAGATATGACTCATCAATTAAC
This sequence comes from Chroococcidiopsidaceae cyanobacterium CP_BM_ER_R8_30, assembly GCA_019244235.1. Lineage (GTDB taxonomy): Bacteria > Cyanobacteriota > Cyanobacteriia > Cyanobacteriales > Chroococcidiopsidaceae > JAFAVL01. Next base: position 2,449 of record JAFASY010000278.1, on the reverse strand, counting down.
TTCCTCCTTCGCTAACATCTGGTGTAACAAGGAATCTACTTCTTGATCTGAGAGATAAGCGAGGTCTGCTAACGGCTGTTCTGCATTTCCTTGGCTGTCTTTACGCTCGTCTAAGTAAGAGGAAGCAACTGGATCGACCTTAACAGACGACACCTCAACATCGCTCTTTTCGGCTACATGCTGGGCAAGGGTTTTGATGGCAGGATAATCCTACGCCAAGGCAGGGTTCGTTTTAGCCGAGCCGCGTCGGGTGGGGGTGCTGGAATGGCAATGACCCCAGCATAGAGGCAACTACAAAAAGCGGTGATGAACTCCAAGCCTGGTGGGTAGAGAAGCAGCGCTCGCTCCCCTCGTGCTTTGTACTGTTGGAGCAAGGCACCAATGGACCGAGCTTGACAATCCAACTCCGCATAAGTCAGACAGGGTCCTTCTTTTTCTCCGTTAATCAGAAAAGTATAGGCCCGCTGTTGGGATTGCTGAATTGCTCTCCAACGTAGGAGGTCGACTAATGTTACCAACTCAAATCTTGACTCAACGGTTCGCCGGAGCTGCCTCCGGCGACTGCGTTGAGCAAGCTCAAAAAAGTCTTTAGCCACAATTTTTTCTAGATGGTACCGATGCGTGCGAACTGAGTATTTAAGGTGTCTTAGCTGCTGAAGTTTGAATCCACATGAAGGAGTTGCAGAGCTACCTTATGTAAAGGCATTGGCGCTGTCTTGGAAAAACAAATACTGGCAGAGCCAGTAGCAAGTTGAAGGAAATATGAAAAGTCCTTGCCTCCCCTGATGAGCCAAAAAATTCTAACTGCTGCAACCACTTTGCCAGTATGATTCTGAAGGTTAAGGAGACAAAGTGGAGATTTTGTGAAAGAGAGGACAACAGCTAAAGGATTTTCTTTAAGAGTTCCCTGACAGGATATTTCCAGGCTTTCTATCCTATCACCTCTCTCCATGTCTTTCTTCCTTCCAAAATTTTTCTCAACTCATGATTGCTCTTCCAAGTGCCAATGGCACTTGAGTAGCGAATGGTTATTTTCCCTGTTTTCACAAAATCTTTACTTTATCTCCTTAATTTTCAGAATCACACTGACTAGGTGGTTGAAGCAACCTGAGTTTTTTATCTCGTTAGAGTGGCAAATATAAAATTTTCGAGTTGAAGAAACTCGAAGCTAGCTCCGCGTGTACTTTCTTTACAAGCTACACCTGTACATCCGTAACCAACAAAATGACACCAATACTTCTTGACTATCCAGATTGTTTTGTGATTCAACTTCACGGCCCTCTCAATGCCTCGAATACCATTGACTTTCAGCGTCGAGTGACAACAGCGGTTGCTCAAGCAGAGCACAATATTGTTTTGGTAGATCTAGAGCAAGTAGAATCCTTAGACAGTGCTGGTCTCATGGCGTTAGTTCAGGGTCTAAAGCTGGCTCAGGCGTTAAAGCGCCGGTTCTGTCTTTGCTCAGTTTCCCCCTCTATTCGGATAATTTTTGAACTCACCCAACTCGATCGGGTATTTGAGATTTTTGAGAGTGTTACTGATCATTAATATTTTAAGTATGTCTTTGTTAAATTCCCGGTTCAATGATAGAACGCCTAGACAATTTCCAGCCCAGTACGAACACTACGCATTGAGGAGTATGATTCACCTTTTCCATCAGCATTTTCAAATAGTACTAGCCAACACGCCCAAGTTGCAGCAGGAAGTTTTTCAACTCCGCTACAGAGTTTTCTGTCAAGAGCTAGACTATGAGCCAAACAGCAATCACCCAGACGGTATGGAGCAGGATATCTATGACCAGCATTCAATTCATTGCTTGCTCCTGCATCGTGCTAGTCAACAGTATGCTGGATGTGTTCGCCTGATTCTAGCTGAGCCTTTTTTTCCTGCCTCATTGCCATTTGCACTGCTTTGCTGTTATCCCTTGTCATCTAGTCAGTCACCATCTTGTTTTGGTGAACTCTCACGTCTAGCAGTTGCAGCTGAGTTTCGGCAACGCTTAAGCCAGCAAACAAGAACCAAATGCACGACTGAGGACTGCGACTCAGCGCGAGAGAAGGAGAGATTGTACCCACTTATCTTACCGGGACTGTACCTGGCAGCAATCAGCATCGCTTTAGAGCTGGATTTAGATGCGATTTATGCTCTGATGCCACTGCGGCTAGCAACTTATCTGCAAAAGTTTGGGATGAGATTGCAACAAGTAGAGGAACAGGAGGAGGTTGGCGGGCAAAGAAGGCTATTTGAGATTTCCCGTGAGGCAATACTTAGCAGCATCAATGCCAGTACCTATGAAGTCTTTCAAAAGTTACACAGCGATATCAGGAAGTCTTGGTCTCAAGCAGAGACAGACCTGAGTCAAGTTCAATTCCACCTACATCCCGAATGGGCAAAGTGGCAGAGTGGGATACAGCGACTAAAGCAGCAGGTAGTAGGAAGAGCTTGCTAG
>JAFASY010000056.1 GCA_019244235.1 Chroococcidiopsidaceae cyanobacterium CP_BM_ER_R8_30 | reverse complement strand
TGGATTCGGGTTATCTGTAAACAGCAAGCGATACTGTGGCTCCATGTCTTGCGCCAGTGTCTCAATCTGCGTGCTACGTTTATTCGTCTCTAGTGCTTGATGCCTTCGACGCAGCAAGACATAAAGCAGCCCAGAGGCAATTGGGATTAAAGCCCAAACTCTAATCGTCGCAAGAAATGCCTTAAAGGTTGCGTCCTTAATCAAAGGACTCAGAATCTCGTCAGGCAGCAAAATCCAAAGACTAGTAGAGATTGCATAAGCAGAAATAACTTTTCGTGCCAAGCGGTTTATATAAAAACTTTGGGTTCTCATAAGGAAACCAAACTGTCTACTCACTGTTATACCCAAGACTCAAGCGAGGTCAACAGTAAGGTGCTATGTACCTCCAGTTCACTCCCCCAGCTCAAGAACAGATCTCTTCTCCCCCTACCTCTTTGGTAAATTAATTACTATGGCTCCTCTCAAGCTAAGGTTTCCGATCCTGATGATTATGACTTGGTTTTATTCCTCCTGGCAACGCCAGATTTCCCTCTGCCTAATAATGCTGGCTTGCTTGTTCTTACTAAATATGCCCCCAGCTCTAGCTGGTCTAAATGACGATCACTTTGACGGTAATATCTTTGTCCTGTATGGCGGTAATGGTTCCCTGGTACCACCCAAAGTGACATTAGCAGAATCGCTGAAACGAGATCGACCCACCCTAATGGTGTTTTACGTGGACGACAGCAGCGATTGTAAGCAATATGCCATAGTGGTCTCGCGAATCCAAGCCTTCTATGGTCGAGCCGCCGATCTCATCCCTGTCAATGTGGACGCTATTCCCATCAAGTCTACCTATACGCCTACCGAACCAGGTTACTACTATAAAGGTTTTGTTCCCCAAGTCCTAGTGTTCGATCAAGCAGGCAAGGTAGTGCTAGACAAAAAGGGACAAGTGCCCTATGAGCAGGTAGACGATACCTTCCGAGAGTTGTTTAACCTGTTGCCTCGTTCAGAGTCAGTAGAGTTAAAGCGACGACCTGTAAATGAGTTTAATACCGAGTTGGCGAAGTAATACTAGGGGCAAGATGCCCCTAACTTAGGCACTTGGTTCGGCAAGGTAGACTCTCGTACAATACACGAGGTAGACTAAACCATTCTCATCACAAAAGCGGTTGTACAATTCCCCCAAGTCAGACACAAGTTGCTGCTGCACCAACCCTTGACGAGGGATGTAAGAGGAACTCATTGCCCGTCCTATAAGACCATCTTGATTTAACCCATGCTGATAGGCAAAGGTTAGACAACGGACATGAAGAAAAAGCTGGCTGCTTAGCAATGGGTTGATGGCAACCATACGCGACTCAGCCGGATGGCGATTTGATGCTTCCTGCACCAAGCGAGAATAGTTTTGGGTAAAATCATCATCGTGATCGCGCTCATTCCACACAACGGCTAACCGTCCAGTTGGCTTGAGAATTCGATGGAATTCTAACAAGGTTGGCTCAGGGTTAAACCAATGGAAAGATTGGCAGCAAACGACTAGGTCAACTGATGTCTTGGAGAGGTTGGTCTGTTCTGCACTCCCATCTCGGAACTCAACTAGAGGATGAGGCAAAGCCGCTTGTCTCATTTCCCTATTCGGCTCAATAGCAAGTACCCTCACTCCCCGTTCAGCCAATAGGCGAGAGGAAATTCCTGTACCTGCACCAACATCTGCTACTACCAGTTCCGATGGCTCGTTGAGCCATGCCAAAATGCTATCAATGGCAGCAGCAGGGTAGCTAGGTCGATAGTTTGCATAATCTGCTGCTCGGTCGGAAAATCGACCTTGCGGATTCATCTCATGTAGTGGTTTCATAGTTGCAAAAGCTAACGTCAGGTTGCAACTGCTCGAATAGCTGCTCCCATTGCGGTAGGCGATCGCTACCTTGTGCCTGCTTGACCTCAAAAGTGACGTTGCACGCTTTGGGCTGTTCAAGTACCTGCACGCAGAGTTCCGCTACAGAATCTCGACTCACTTTACCCTTAATATTGTCACCTTGGTCAAATATCAACGCTTGCACCCCTGGTTCTTCTGTCAATGCACATGGTCTAATGATGGTATAGGGCACTCCACTTTCCCTGACGCTATCCTCTCCCTTCAACTTCCAAGTCAGAATTCCTCCCAGTTGGTCGTTTAATCGCACCGCAGGTGGCTCTTCCTCTAAATTAATTCCAGCTCTTCCCGGACGAGTGACTCCAGCAGAACTGACTAGCACAAATTTTGGTTTCGTCATGCCGCCATAAGCGCGAATAGATTCCACTTGTAGTGCAAAGCTACCAGGCTCGAATTTGGGATTAAGTTCCCCATCATATTCAAACTTGCTGAGCATCAATTGGAAGGAGTAGATATTGCTTAAATCAATTGGGGGAGAATCTCTCAATGTTTTAGCCCGAAACACCGGAACCAACTGAGCAAAGGGGATGCGGACATCGATCCAGCTATTGTCTATCGTGTCAAAGGAATAGCTGAAGGCAGTGCCATCCCATCTAGGATCGGAGCGAATAATGAACTTATAGCGCTTGCCGTCTCCTTTCACACGTAACTCTATACCGTCGTAGCCAGTTAAGCTGAGTGGTGACTCGAAGTTGCGGGTGCGAACTGAAGCAAAGCCGCCGGAATTTGCAGTAGACACATTGCCAGCAAACAAGGCTGTGTTTCCTACTAGGTGGATGCCACTCTCACTCACGCCACCCATGACAACATCATCAACGACACCCCAAATATCTGGCAAATCTTTTGATGGAGCTGCGAAATCAAATATTATTTCTGTACTCCTACTTAGATATGGGACAGCAGCCTGTACCAGATGCTTCACTCCCAGATATTCCACCCGTTCTGGAGTATCACCAACAATTTCTGGTTGGTAGAACTTAACCCCTTGATAGTATTTGTCTCGATCTGGTGTATCTCCTTCAACGGGCTGCACCCTCACAGCCGTACAACAAACTACGGCGCTGACGTTTGCCATCATCTTGGAAGTTAGAGTCTCTGGTTTAGTAATGTCTCCCACATATAATTCCACCTTGTCACCCAAGAGCGCTCGTGCCCTATCAGCATCCCTGACGAGCGATCGCACTTTGTAACCACGCTCAACCAGTCGCTGCACAACTCGCTTACCAACGCCCCCCGTCGCTCCGGCTACCAATACCACTTGCATCTTTCCTCCAGGTTCGTTCTTACCATCATTTTCCTCGTGACCTTGGAGTAACCGCATCACCCAACCGAGGCAAGGGATAACATCAAAATAGACAAGGGTTTGCAAAAACCTGCCAATATCCCAGGGGCGATTCCCTTCAACCATAACTTGTCCTCATTGCGCCGCATCTTTTTTTAGCTTAACTACTTGGAAGCCATATATCCTACTAGTTATCTGCGACGGTACATATACTTATAAATAATCCTTAAGTTGAGGATGTAAGTCTAATAGTTTTCAATATCTGTAGCTGTAATACTAAGCCTAGATTATTAAAAGCACGTAATTCCACGTAAAAAAACGAGCTTGAATTGTCAAGGGAATCGTAATTATACGTAAATATACTATTTTCTTCTTATTTGTCTCGCTTTAAACTAAGCGAGGACAACTTGAAGTAATGCGCATGAAAGCAAGCATGTCCGTAATGATTTTTAATCCTTAACTAAAGCAGAATTTCAATGAAATTGGAACGCAGCTTCAGTTAGTAATACAGGGGCTATTTCAGAATTAGATCTAGTTCGTTTCAAAGAATTTTGCTCATTATAAAGATAATCATGGATACTCTCTCTAAAAATACACAATGGCAACCCTCATACTCATCGTTGTTGGAAAATGCAGAATGGTATCAGATGCTTGTAGAGTGGAACGATACCCAAGCAGACTATCGAAGGAATAAATGTATTCATCAGTTGTTTGAGGATCAAGTCAAACGGACTCCTGACGACGTTGCTATTGTCTTTGAGGGCAGACTGCTCACTTACCAGGAATTGAATTGTCGTGCCAATCAATTAGCTCATCATTTGCAGACTCTCAACGTAGGACCAGAGGTTATCGTCGGAATTTGCCTAGAGCGATCGCTTTTATTGTTGATTGGGCTTTTAGGTATTCTGAAAGCTGGTGGAGCATATGTGCCATTAGATCCAGCCTATCCCCAGGAGCGCTTAGCCTTCATGCTGGAGGATTCTAGCTCAAGAGTGCTATTAACTCAACAAAAGCAACTTGAGGTACTTCCTAAGCATCAAGCACATGTTGTTTGCCTAGATACAGATTGGCAGATGCTTATTGCCAGACAAAGCCAGAAAAACCTAGATAGCCAAGTATTGCCTCACAACTTAGCTTACACAATCTATACATCAGGCTCCACCGGAAAGCCTAAAGGAGTGCAGATCGAGCACCGAGCTGTGGTCAACTTCTTGACCTCTATGAGTCGAGAACCGGGATTGACAAGGCAAGATATCCTCCTGGCAATTACGACCATATCTTTTGATATTGCCGGATTGGAACTTTACCTACCAATAGTGATAGGGGCTCGCATCATGTTAGTGAGCCGTGAAGTTGCGACCGATGCTGCGCAACTCATAAAAACCCTAGCTGAATCTAATGCCACGGTTATGCAAGCCACTCCCGCCACCTGGCAAATGCTATTAAAAGCAGGATGGCAGGGTAATAAACAGCTCAAAATTCTTTGTGGTGGCGAGGCACTCAATCGAGAATTAGCCGATCGGCTACTAGAAAAGAGTAGCTCTCTGTGGAACATGTATGGTCCTACCGAGACGACTATCTGGTCTGCTGTTCACAAGGTGACGCCTGGAAACGGTTCCGTACCTATTGGTCGCCCGATTGCTAATACGCAAATCTATTTGCTAGATCCCCGTTTACGCCGTAAAGACGATCCTGTTAAACCTGTCCCCGTTGGTGAGCCGGGAGAGTTACACATTGGTGGCATTGGTCTAGCGCGAGGTTATTTGAACCGACCGACATTAACCGATGAGAAGTTTATTCCCAATCCATTTAGTAACGAGCCAGGAGCCCGCCTTTACAAAACGGGAGACTTGGCTCGTTATCTGCCGAACGGAGACATCGAGTTTATTGGACGTATCGATCACCAGGTAAAAATTCGCGGATTTCGCATCGAACTCGGAGACATCGAGACAGCACTAAGACAACACCCTGCCATAAGAGAAACTGTAGTCATCGCTCGAGAAGATTTAGCTAACGATAAACGTTTAGTTGCCTATGTAGTTCCAAAGAAACAGTCAGAAACCTCAGAGCAGCAGCTAGCAGTCACACTATCTCATATCGAGCAGACTATACATTGGCAGAAGCTATGGAATGAAATTTATAGTCAGTCTCGTGTCGAGCGGGGATCAAACTTCAATATCAGTGGTTGGAATAATAGCTATACAGGTTTGCCAACTCCAGTTGATGAAATGCGGGAGTGGGTCGATTGTACGGTTGAACGCATTTTATCCTTAAAACCTAGCCGCGTATTAGAGATTGGTTGTGGTACAGGGCTACTGCTATTTAGAGTTGCTCCTTATTGTTCCTACTACCAGGGCACAGATATTTCTTGCGAAGCTATCTGTTACATCGAGCAGCAATTAAGGAGGAATGAGCAGGATTGGACACAGGTCAACGTTCTCACTCGTAGAACCTCCACTCCCGCAGTTGACTGCGTCAAGCTGATTGCTAGAGCCGCAGATGCTTTTGAGGAAGCAGAAACCGGAGCGTTCGATACAGTAGTAATTAATTCTGTGGCTCAGTATTTTCCTAGCATTGACTATCTCGTGCAGGTCTTAGAAGGTGCAGTAAAGGTAACCAAGCCGGGAGGTTGTATCTTTATTGGAGATGTGCGCAGCTTGCCTTTACTAGAGGCTTTCCATACATCTGTTCAATTGTATAAGGCTCCCGATTCTTTATCCATAGCCCAACTGCGGCAGCGCATTCGAGAGCGCATGGCACAAGAAAAAGAACTGGTGATCGATCCCGCCTTCTTTACTGCTCTCAAGCAGTACCTACCACAGATTGGTCAGATCGAGATTCAGCTCAAGCGCGGTCGTTATCATAATGAACTAACTCGGTTCCGCTATGATGTGTTCATTCATGTCGGCACTGTGGTTCATCCTACTGTAGAACCTTTGTGGCTGGTTTGGCAGCAAGACCTAACATTACCATTGATTCGCCAGTTATTGTTAGAGACAGAGTCAGAAGTTATAGGTATTTCTCGCGTTCAGAATCCAAGGATTCTGGCAGATATTACTACAATGGAATTGCTGACCCATCAAGATAGTCATGAGACTGTAGGGGAGCTGCGAGAGAAATTACAGAGAATGACCTGGCAAACCGGAATTGATCCTGAAGACCTATGGAGCTTGAGCCAGGATCTACCATATCGCATTTACATCAACTGGTCGCCTTCAGGCAAAGATGGTTGTTATGACGTTCTATTTCAGCGAAATTCAACGCTGTCAACTAAGAAAGACAGCAACGAAATTGTTCCTTCCTTGTCTGTAGCAACGCTCACACCTAAACCTTGGAGTTCTTACGCCAATAATTCTCGACTTGAGACACAAGGTATGGATGAGCTTTTACCACAATTACGTGCCTTTCTCAAGGAGAAACTGCCCGACTACATGGTTCCTTCTGCGTTCGTTGTGCTAGATACCTTGCCACTAACGCCTAATGGTAAAGTCGACCGACGAGCCCTTCCCGCACCAACTCGAACTGGTCGTCCGGTTTTAGAGTCTTTTGTTGCACCCTCAATCTTGACTGAGCAACAGCTAGCCCAAATCTGGGAGCAAGTGTTGGGAGTCGAGCCAATAGGAATACATGACAACTTCTTTGAATTGGGAGGTCATTCTTTACTAGCTGTGCAGATGCTTGCTCAGGTGCGAGAGACTTTTCAGGTGGAATTACCTCTCTTGTGTCTCTTTAAAGCACCTACTGTAGCGGGACTTGCTCAAGCTATTGATGATGCTCGGCGTTCAGGTTCTCCTAATTTTAAGATCGACAACTTAACTACGCTAGATCTAAATGCTGAAGCCGTTTTAGAGCCTACAATTCGCTCCAATGATACTTTTATAGAGGCCGTACAGTTACCTCCCGATCGTATCTTCTTTACTGGAGCAACTGGCTTTCTAGGAGCTTTCTTACTTTACGAACTCCTAAAGCAGACTCAAGCCACTGTTTACTGTCTAGTACGTGCTCTAAGTCCTGAATCAGGTAAACAGAAAATCAGAAGCAATCTAGAACGTTATTTACTATGGAACGAAGACCTAGACTTTAGGATTGTTCCAGTTATTGGAGATCTATCACAACCCTTTTTGGGCTTAAGCGAGCAACTATTTTGCGAGTTGGCAAGTCAGATCGATGTTATCTATCATAGTGGGGCATGCGTCAATTTAATTTATCCGTATGCTGCACTTCGAGCCACTAATGTTAGTGGAACCAAAGAAATCTTAAGGTTTGCCAGTCAAGTTAAACTGACTCCCATACACTTCGTCTCAACCCTTGATGTATTCCAGTCGCCTTTGTATTCGGGAATGAAGGTGATTCAAGAACAAGATAACCTTGTCTACAACGAGGCTCTTTACAATGGCTATGCTCAAAGTAAATGGGTGGCAGAGAAGTTAGTGATGACCGCACGCGATCGAGGAATTCCTGTTAGTATCTACAGAGCAGGAATGATTTCAGGTCATAGCCAAACAGGTGTCTGTAAAACAGACGATCTTGTCTGTAGAACGATCAAAGGCTTTATCCAACTTGGTAGTGCGCCTGACTTAGATATGATGGTTAGCATGGCTCCTGTGGATTATGTCAGTCACGCGATCGCCCATTTATCAAAGCAAAAAGCATCGTTAGGAAAAGCTTTTCACCTAGTTAATCTACGTCCATTACCCTTAAGTAAGCTTGTTGACGAAATTTGCACCCTCGGTTACCAGGTCAAGCAGATACCCTACAAGCGGTGGCAGGCAAAACTGGCAAATCTAGATATTTCTCAAGACAATGCTTTAAGCCCGCTGTTATCCTTACTCACGAATAAGACATCTGAGGAACACTTAACATACCTAGAGGTAGCTCTGGGGTTGGGGTCCTTTGACTGCCAGAATACAGCCAAAGGACTTGCAGGTACTGCCATTACTTGTCCACCAGTAAACGCTAAGTTGCTGAGTACTTATCTCTCCTACTTGACTCGTAGTGGCTTTCTAGACTCTCCACCACTGAAAAAATCTTTAATTAGTCTATAAGAGTTGCCAAGTTGTCACAAATTAGCTAACTGGCAAAAAGTGAGATCTCAATCACTAGAGTTCTTGCATAAGTGGGAGATGTGGTAGAAGTAGTAGGTTCTTAGAAGCCGAATCATGACCTACTCGCGAGCCCAGCAACTCAAGCCAGAAGATTTTAAGCGACTGTGTGGAGTCCATCATCAAACCTTTACCTGCATGGTGAGAGTGCTGGAAGAGCAGGTTGAGCAGAAAAAGAAGAAACCTGGCAAACCTAGCAAGTTGAGTATCGAGGATCAAGTGCTCATGAGTTTAGAGTATTGGCGGGAATACCGCACGTACTTCCACATTGGGCAAGCCTGGAAAGTTCATGAGTCAACCGTTTCACGAATTGTCAGAAAAGTCGAAAACGCGCTCCATAGAGCAGGCAGATTTAAGTTGCCAGGGAAAAAGCAACTCCTTGAGTCCGAATCAGCAGCTGAGCTTGTAGTAATCGATGCTACAGAAACACCGATACAGCGCCCAAAAAAGCGACAAAAGCGATTTTATAGCGGTAAGAAGAAACGACACACCCTGAAAACGCAACTAGTGGTAGACCCCAAGACCCAAGCAGTAATTTGTACTACATTTGCCGCTGGGAAGGAGCATGATTTTCACCTATTTAAGCGCAGCCAGGTTAAGCTCAAACAAGAGACAAAATGCTTGGCGGACAGAGGCTATCAGGGGATGCAGCAGCTACACGCTAACTCTCGCTTACACAAAAAGAAGCGCAAAGGCGTGCAGTTAAGTCAGGCAGACTTGCAGATGAATCGGGATCTAGAAAGAGTGCGCTGCATCTGCGAACACATCATCGGCAGACTTAAAGTGTTCAGAATTTTGGCGGAGAAATATCGCAATCGGAGGAAGCGATTTGG
>JAFASY010000206.1 GCA_019244235.1 Chroococcidiopsidaceae cyanobacterium CP_BM_ER_R8_30 | reverse complement strand
TAAAGTTTACATGAGGGAAGCTCACTATGCCTACAAACTTTGGGGTGCTAAACGCAAAGTAGAGGATTTGGAGGAGAAATATCCCCAATGCTTTTCAGAGTTAGTCCTGACTAAAGTAGGACTCCAGACTACTATTAGCACGAATTCTTCAAGTGGTCCTAATACAGATGTCCTAGACTTAATGACCGTTATCAAAGCATCACAAACCCTTGCAGGGGAAATTGTTCTTAGCAAGTTGCTGAAAAAATTAATGCAAATCACGATTGAGAATGCGGGTGCTCAAAAAGGCTTTCTGATTTTGAACAAAGAAGGTAGCTGGGTTATTGAAGCTGAAGGGACAGTAGATTCTGATGACGTTACTGTACTGCAATCGATACCAGTTTTCCCTATAGACTCTAACCATCAGATGCCCCTCCTATCAACTGCTGTTATCAACTATGTTATCCACACTTGCGAGAATGTGATTTTAAATGATGCTACTCATGAGGGACAATTTACTCGTGACCCTTACATTGTTGGCAGTAGACCCAAATCAATTCTTTGTACTCCCCTAATCCATCAAGGTAAACTTAGTGGCATCCTGTACTTAGAGAATAATTTAACAACGAATGCATTTACTCCCGAACGCGTCGAAGTCTTAAGGATTCTTTCTTCCCAAGCCGCCATTTCTATTGAAAATTCTCGTCTTTACGAACAGTTAGAAGACTCCAATCGAAATCTAGAACAGAAAGTAGATGCAAGAACACAGGAACTAAAAGAGAAAAACGAGCAGCTAGAAACTACATTGCAAAAGCTCAAGACCACTCAAGATAAGATTATCGCGCAAGAGAAATTAGCTTCTTTAGGAGCTTTGACGGCAGGCATCGCACATGAAATCAAAAATCCCTTAAACTTTGTTAACAATTTTGCTGAACTTTCTACAGAGTTGACTCAAGAACTGTTGGAAGAGATTGAAAATCAAAAAGACCGATTAGACTCAGAAACAAGAAATTATATTGAAGGAATTTTAAATGATTTGAGCCTAAATACTCAAAAAATTAACGAGCATGGTAAAAGAGCTGATAGCATCGTCCGTAGGATGTTAATGCACTCGCGAGGACAAACGAGCGAACGCCAACTAACCAACATTAATGCTTTGCTAGCAGAATCTTTTAATCTAGCTTATCACGGAATGCGGGCCAAAAACTCTTCCTTCAATATTACAATAAAAACAGATTATGATAATGATATCAAGCAATTGAACGTTGTGCCGCAGGATATCAGCCGGGTTTTTTTAAATATAATCAGTAATGCTTGTTATGCAGCCTATGAAAAGAAACAAGAAATTGGTGAGGAATTTGTGCCTTTCCTTTGGCTGAGTACTAAAGACGTGGGTGAGCAGGTAGAGATAAAGATACGAGATAACGGTAAAGGTATTCCCCAGCAAGACTTGGATAAAATTTTTAATCCTTTTTTTACCACTAAGCCAACTGGTCAAGGAACTGGTTTAGGTCTATCCATTAGTTATGATATTATTACCCAGGGGCATCAAGGAGATATCAAAGTCAACACTCAGGTAGGAAGCTATGCAGAGTTTATTATCATTTTACCTAAAGCTGTCGCGAAATCACAATTAATGAAAAATGAACGTAATGGTTGTAGATGATGAAGAAGATATCCAGCTTTTATTTAAGCAACAGTTTAGGAGAGAGATAAAAAAAGGTACAATTAAATTCTCTTTTACCCTGTCAGCAGAGGAAGCGCTAGAAAACTTACAAGGTGAGGTAACTGATTGCCTAGTCTTGATTCTGGCTGATATTAACATGCCAGGGATGAACGGGCTGGAACTGCTCAAAATTATCAAGGAAAGGTATCCTCACTTAAAAGTTTTTATGATCACTGCCTATAGTGATGATCGTTATTATAGAATTGCTAAGAAATATGGAGCTGACGACTATATTGAAAAGCCAGTTGAATTTGATACTCTGAAGGAAAAAATATTAAAATTGTAATCAATCACAATCAGGGAGGAGACTATGCCAGCTAAGATCCTGGTGGTAGATGATGAGCCTGACCTAGAACCCCTGATATGTCAGAAATTTAGAAGGGAGCTCCGACAAAAGCAATTCCAGTTTATTTTTGTTCATAATGGTGTAGAAGCGCTAGAAAAGCTGCAAGCTCAGCCTGATATAGATCTTGTGTTAACCGATATCTCTATGCCGGAGATGGATGGTTTAGCTTTGCTAGCAAAGCTGAATGAGTTATATCCTACGCTCAAAGCCGTCATTATTTCTGCCTACGGCGACATGGAAAATATTAGAACCGCAATGAATTGTGGTGCTTTTGATTTCCTAACTAAGCCGATCAATTTTCGAGATTTAGAAATTACCACTAACAAAACTCTGCAACATGTGCAGCAGATGAAGGCGGCGTTGGAACAGGAACGTGTAGCACAGCAGGCTCAAGCCAAATTATTTGCGCATTTGCAGCAAGAAGTTAGAGAGCGTCAACGGGCGGAAGCTGCGTTATTTGAGAGTGAGAAAAGGCTAGCTCAATTCCTAGAAGCTGTACCAGTAGGCATCTTCGCGATCAATGCTGAGGGTGAGCCGTACTATGCGAATCGGACTGCTCAGCAAATATTGGGCAAGGGAATAGTACCTAAAGCGACAGTGGAACAATTGACAGAAATTTATCAAGCCTATCGGGCGGGGACAGAGCAAATCTACCCTGTCGATCAGCAGCCTCTTGCACGGGCTTTGAGGGGAGAAAGTGCAACTGTCGATGATCTAGAGATCCACCAAGCCGATAAGATTATCCCCCTAGAAGTGTGGGCAACTCCAATTTTTGATGAACAGGGTCAAATAGTTTATGCGATCGCCGCCTTTCAAGATATCACACAGCGTAAGCGAGCAGAAGCAGAGCGGATTCGGTTTACGAAAGAGCTTGAACTCAAGAACGCAGCTTTACAGCAGGTTAAAGATAAACTGGCTGAGTCTAACCGGACGCTGGAACAAAAAGTTGAGGAGCGTACTCAAGAACTGTCACAAACCCTAGAAATTCTCAAAGCCACGCAAGCCGAGCTGGTGATTGAAAACGCCTTACTTAGGAGTGCAGAACAAAACCATGGCTATGAATATCAGGTTGGGGGTAGTTTGCCGATGGATGCTCCTACTTATGTTGTGCGGCAGGCAGACAGATACCTCTACAACGCTTTGAAGCGTGGAGAGTTTTGTTACATCCTAAATTCGCGGCAGATGGGTAAATCTAGCTTGCGAGTGCAAATCATGCGACGGCTACAGGCAGAGGGGTTTGCATGTGCTGCTATTGATCTCTCAGAGATTGGTAATCGGCAAATAACTCTGGAGCAGTGGTACGCAGGTTTCACTTATACGCTAGCAAACAATTTTAATCTTTTAGCTAAATTTGGTTTTCAAGCTTGGTGGCGAGAACACCACTTTTTATCTCCAATACATCGTTTGAGTGAGTTTATCAACAAAGTTTTGCTAGAGAATATTTCTGAAAAGATTGTTATTTTTATAGATGAAATCGATAGCGCAATTAATTTAGATTTTGCAATCGACGACTTTTTTATTCTACTCAGAACTTGCTATAACAAACGTGCTGATCTTCCAGAGTACAATCGTTTGAGCTTTGTCTTACTTGGCGTAGTCACTCCTTCTCAATTAATTCAAGACAAAAATCGTACACCATTCAACATTGGTCAAGCAATTCAACTTAATGGCTTTCAGTTACATGAAGCCCAGCCTTTGCTACAAGGACTGATCGGGAGAGTTCACAACCCTCAAGCTGTGTTAAAAGCAGTCTTAAGCTGGACAAGGGGTCAGCCTTTTCTCACCCAAAAGCTTTGTAAGCTAATCTGCAATTCTCCATTGCCTATCCCTACAAATAGTGAAGTAGAGTGGATTGATAACTTAGTTCAAACACAGATTATTGAGAATTGGGAATCTCAAGATGAGCCAGAACATCTAAAAACTATTCGCAATCGCCTACTGAGCGATAAGCAAAAGGCAGCTGCATTATTGAGACTTTACCAACAAATTCTACATCAGGGAGAAGTTATAGCGAATGATAGTCCTGAACAAAAGGAGCTGTTGCTATCAGGCTTAGTTTTTAAGCAGATGAGTACAAGCCAGGGTTCGACTCCAGTACTAACAACCTATAACCGTATCTATCAAGCTGTCTTCAATCAACGTTGGGTTGAGCAGCAATTGGACTTACTTTCTCTCCATACTTAACTGCCCCTAAAGCTTTCAGCGCAGCAGTAAATCCACCGAATTGCTAGACATCTCCTCAAAAAAAGATCAGTAATAGCGCTTGAGACAGTTCTGGAGATTTTAGTCAGGATAGTAGCAGCAGTACAGCAATAGAGCTGGAGGAGATCAGGTTAGGAACAAAGTGGTGTTACCAATCTTCATATGTAGTAGATTCTTAGCTGGAGTGACGTAAAAGCAGAACCTCCTATATTCATCCAGCCTGAGCTGAAACTTCTGTCTACTTTAGGAAGGCGCGATCATGGCAAAATTCGTTGAAACTCTATACACGATGAATGTAACTGAGTCCTGCATGCAAAATCTTTCCCTCGATTGGGCATTGAGTGAAACACCACAAGGGCACCCTTACCCAAAGCTAGCTACTGTGATTCTTCGACCTGTACGTCGGTGGTTGAATCAGATAGAAGTCCGTAATCCGAAGCTAGCTCGATGCTTGTGTCGAGTTATTCCGGCTCAATGCCCTTTTGAACGTGAGTTAAAATTCTTTGGTCATACCATATTCCACATTCCACCACTGTGTCAGCTCAACCCACTCTACGAGGAAGTTATCGGGTTACGTTTTCGGTCGCTGTGTTATCTAGCTGATGAATGCGGCGAAGATGTGATGCCTTACTGCTAGGTAATAATTTTGCACAGCGAAAAAGATGAAACATTCCAGAAAGCGTGGCAAAGCCTTGCTTCCTGCCTTTCTTGAGTATCTCCAAGAGCTAAATTCTTGGAATTTCGGTTGAGTGATTGCGCTCTAGCAGTCACGTTATCTGCCAATGAGTGAATCTCTTGATTCCACTTGTTCAAGCTTCTTTTGGAGATTAATTTCGTCGCTACTGCAAATAGTTTCTAAATCTACAATACGTTGCTGCAACTGAGAGATATCGTTCGTTAACTTAAAAGTGTTGCGATTCCGGTCACTGCGCCAAACCACTGCCGTACCTCCGCTAGCCCCCAAGAGCACAGCTAATGGCAGAATCACTCCGCTTCCAGTCAATGCTACGAGGGGGATACAAATAGCCAGCATACCTGTGGCAAAGGCCCAGATAATTGCAGTGGTAGCTGTTTTAGAATCATTAACTCTGGGTTGATTCACTGCTCTCTCCTATGCTCATTTAATGGCTTACCCTGTTAATTATCCAGAATAGCTAAGTATACTGGCAGTGTAAAACTCCTTTTGTTTAGCAAGGACCACATCAACTCAAGAGAAATTATGGTCAAACGCCTAGAGCGCCATTATAAAGCTCGTACTATCAAAATACAACAGCTTATAGATGGCGGTTGGAGAGCAATCTCTAGAGGAGTGATGGCTTATGGTCAAACCCTTGATGAAGCTGAGGAAAACATCAAAGCCTTGATTGATGATGGCTGGTAGTCTTGTGCAACTAAGGTGATGTAGAAGCGATCGCCTGATCATGATTTATCAGTCTATGACGAAATCAGGATAGAGGGAATCTGATGGAGACAGGAATAACCCCAGAAGCTATTAAGTAAACAATCTTACTCCTTCAAATGTAGAATCTTAAGTGTTCTGTACTAATTCTGCATGGAAGTTAGAGCACAAGACCAAGACTATTTTGATGAAGCTGAGAGCGGAGGGCATGTTTATGGTACCTCCCGCCTATATGTCAAAGGTAAAATGCGGACCTTCTATGTTTTTGCCTGGTTGGGAGAAGAGGTCAATTATCAGTCTCGGTCAAAGGATGATCCAAAAACAAGCTACAAGAAATTTATCAACTGTACGGTCAGGATTGCTTTAACTCAGGAGCAGCTAGACTCAGGTACCTCTACTGAAGAGTCAGGACTATCAATTATCCTTTATTACTAGTAATCTGTTCTTTTGGTTCAGCTCTGCGCTTTGGTAGTGGTCTTGAGGATTCGAGGTGTCCTAAAGTGTCAGGGTTCTCAACTATGAACTCTAGCATCTCTTCCAGAGGCTTTTCAATAATCTCACCAGTCTTAAGCTTAGCTATCGCCATTTTAAAACTCCTGTTTTAGAAATAAAGATTCATTCGACTTTTCATTAGAATTTCCGCTGAAATACTCAACCATCGCAACTGCCGAAGCAGGGCGATTCTCTGGAGCCCATGATAACGCCTTGAGCACCAGCTCTTCAACGTCTGCTGGCATCGACTTGCAAAAAGAGTTTTTTCTGTGCGTGACGTTTTTCTGCTCTGGAGACTTTCTTGGCTTATAACCTGTAAGACAATGGTAGGCGAGTACGCCTAATCCATATACATCGCTCTTATGGTTGGGCTGTGCACCTCGCCAGACTTCAGGAGCCTCGTAACCAGTATAGGTCCGACTGCTGCGTGAATTGAGCGTCTTGCACAGCATGGATGGGTACCAAACGCCGTAGTCGATGAGCTTGGCGCTGCTCTCTTGCACAACAATTACATTAACAGGTCGCACATCCCCATGCACAAGACCAACAGCGTGAAGAGCCGCAGTTCCATACAAAGCTTCCGCAGTCAACTTAAGTCCCTGCGGAACTGGCTGATGCTGTGCAAGCTTGAGCATTGCGCGGAGTGGCTTCCCTGCTACAAGCTCCATAATCAGGAAGGCGATTCGCTCATCACGATGGAAATCTAGTAAGCGACAGAGGTTAGGATGGTTAACTAGCATCGCCGCCTGCAAGTCGCGAAACATGTCCTCACGCTCAGCCATAGATGAAACTACCGTTTGGTGGAATACCTTCACTGCGACATGGCGACCACTCGATTCCACAGCCTCAATCACGCTTCCCATCCCGCCTTTGCCCAATTCTCGGACGAGACGCAGAGGCTTGAGAGCTTCGACAAGATTGATTATGCTTTCCGGTGTCCCAGTCTCATGCATGAATGCTAGGGCTTTTCTACTACCAGTAGAGGTTAAGAGATACAGAATATACTTGTTACTGTAAGTGATTACCAAGGGAGAAGGGTGATTATGAGGTGCAAGTTGCTGTTACGGACGCTTGGGCGAACCCAGATGACAACCATGGTGGGGTTATTAGGATTGGGAGGCGCGTTGTGGCTCACAACCGAAACATTCTCGCCACAGATTGCCTGGGCTGAGGCTGCTCGCGTTAACTTATCCCTTGACCGCATGCCTAACGAAACCTTCGAGAGCCTTGTACAACGAGCAAAAGCAGCTGCTACAACAGCAGTGCAGACAAGCTTTCAACAAAACAACGAGATTACAAATGTTGCTGTTACTGTTGTGGCTCAAAATAAAGGCGCGATCGCTCCAATTCTGTCCTTACAAGTCAATAGACAAGAGTGGCACAGTAGTAGTACTCTCCAGCCTTGGACTACCTACTACCCCAATGCTAAAGCCTTACTCCAATTCGACAACGTAGCAACCACATCTCCCACTCCATCAGGTTCTGCTTACACTCGCACTAATCCAAACAGATTTTTCAATGGTTCTGGTCAACCTAGGAATACTTTCCCGAGTAGCGGGAGAGGACGAGTCTTTGGCACTCCTGTTGAACCTATAATCAATAGCCCCCTCACCCCAACACAACCTACCATTCAACCAGGAATTGTTAACTCTGCTCCCCCACCTAGCACAACCCCAGCTCCCGGTAGTGGTATGACTCCAACTCCACCCACCCCTGTGCCAGTCATTTCTCCTAACAATCCTCAAGAGCCACTGACACCAACTAACTCAACTCCAGGTGTAACGACTCCCTTGCCGCAGCTACCTAGCAATGGAACCACAAGTAACACTACTTCTGGGACTAACAATGGAACCACAAGTAATACTGCTCCTGGCACTTAAATATCTTAAGATAGAAAGGTTGTAAAGAATTGCCGCATCTACTGTTATGGCTGTACCTAAGAAGAAAACATCTAAATCTAAACGAGATAAACGTAAAGCGACATGGAAGCGCAAAGCTGCGTTTGAGGCTCAAAAAGCTCTGTCGCTAGGAAAATCAATTTTGACCGGGCGGTCTAAATTTGTTTATCCAACAGCTGAAGCAGAGGAAGAAGAAGAGTAAGATCTGAAAGAGCATATCTGTTGTCTTTTTGCCAATGCTAGGAAAGTTTTTCCAAAAACCAGAGGAGGGAGAGCGTGATCGCGTTCCTCCCGGTCAATATTTGACTAAGGGGTTTCCAGTCCTGACTTATGGTCAAACGCCCCATGTTAGTCCAGAAGAATGGCAATTCCGGGTGTCGGGGCAAGCGACAAGCGCTACCTTCACTTGGTCAGACTTCATGGAACTGCCACAGCATGAATTCACAGCAGATTTTCACTGTGTCACGCGCTGGTCTAAGCTAGATGTCAAGTGGACTGGCATTAAAGTCACGGACTTTATGCGCCTGGTTGAAGTTGAGCCAAAAGCTACCCACATTGTGGAACACTGCTACGGCGGCTATACCACGAACATTACCATGTCGGACTTTCTGCGGGAAGAAAACTTCTTTGCCCATAAGGTGTTTGGAGAGCCGTTGCCTGCTGAACATGGAGGTCCTATGCGATTAATCGTGCCTCATCTCTATGCATGGAAGAGTGCCAAATGGATTAATGGTCTAGAGTTTCTAGACCATGAGGAGCTAGGTTTCTGGGAGCGCAACGGCTACCATCGGCGAGGTGAGCCTTGGGCAGAAGAGCGCTATAGCAGTTTTTAGTAGATTGACTACATCGTTTGATGATTGTCAAGCTAGAATTGCTTCAGTTATCTACCCAAAATCCAAAATCATATCAGGTGTTAGAAACACTTCTGGTTATTGTATTTGGTCTAATTCCACCGCTGCTTTCCTTATGGATGATGCACAAGGCTCAGGCACGAAGCCGCGCTAAGTTGAGAGCAGCGGTGCTCTCGGCAACAAGGCAGCAAAGAAGCCCTCAACTTCCACCTTCAGAGCGATTTTACCTAGAAGGTGTTGGTTATCTGATTGGTGATATTAGCTGTCGATTTAATGCTCAATCCGGCTATCTGCGGTGTGCAGTCAATCCGAAAGGACCATGCCAAGATTGTCATTACTATGAACCACGAAAATTAGCTTGATCAGAAATGACCAGTAAGTGGTTGGGCATCAGCAAGAAACCTGGCAGATTTCAGCGCCTCAACTGTTGCTTGATGATTTTGCACCCAAAATTGGCGACCGAAACGGACAAGCTGACGCTCGTTAGCCGCCGCTACCCTAGCAAAGACTGGCACTTTGTTTTTCTCTTTGTCACCAGAGTGTTCTTGCAGAATGGTTTTAAGCCGCTCTTGCGCTTGAGTACTACTGGCTTGCTGAGGAGTTAACTCTACTACTACCAATCGTACTGCTTCAATCGGCTCGATAGCTTCTACTATTAGCTGGGTTTGTTCCTCTTTGCGTTCAACTTTGCCCCAAATAATCAGGTGAGCATCGACAATAAGCAAAGGATATAGGCGTTCGTAGGCTCTAGGAAAGACTACAGCTTCAGCTTGACCAGTTAAGTCTTCAATCTGTACGATCGCCATGCGTTCGCCTTTTTTCGTCACTAATGGTTTGATGCTGCTTAACATCACTACCACACTGACCATCGCCTTCTCCCGTTGATCGCTAAGTTGCGAGAGATCGAGTGGGGATAGGACTTGCGCCGTTTTTCGTACTGACTTGAGTGGATGATCGGATACGTAGAAGCCTAGCAGTTCTTTTTCTAATCGTAACTTCTCAGGCTGGGGGAAATCAGGCACTCGGTTCGCTCTGGGAGCGGATTCAAAAGCCGAACTTGTGGCATCACTAGCAGGCAAGCTACTCAATATGTCGAATAAACTACCCTGACCATTTTCACGGTCCCTGACACGAGACTGCGCCCAATCTAGTACCAAAGGGAGGTCATGAAGGAGTTGGTTCCGGTTAGGTTCAAGAGTATCAAAAGCACCGCAATGGATCAGGGCTTCGAAGGCGCGGCGATTGACGGCACGCAGATCGACGCGTTCGCATAAATCTGCTAAGGATTTAAACGCTCCTCCCTGCTCCCGGGCAGACAAGATGCACGCAATTGCTCCTTGTCCGACATTGCGAACTGCCGACAGCCCAAACAAAATCTTGTTTTCTGATGGCGTGAAGTCTACTCCAGAGCGATTAATATCTGGTGGTTCTATCTGAATATTCATACTCAGACATCTGGATATATACTTTTGCACTTTATCCTGGTCGCCACTATGAGCTGTGAGTAGCGCTGCCATGTATTCAACCGGATAATTTGCTTTTAAGTAAGCAGTTTGATAAGTGACGTAACCATAAGCTGTTGAATGGGATTTGTTGAAGCAATACTCGGCGAACTTCACCATTTGCTCAAACAGTGCTTCTGCTATATGTTTTTTCACCCCATTTTTTGCGGCACCATCGACGAAAGTCTCCCGATGCTTCTGCATTTCTGAGACTTTCTTCTTACCCATCGATCTTCGCAGTAAATCTGCCTGTCCTAAAGAATAGCCAGCTAGATCCTGCGCCATTTTCATGATCTGTTCTTGATAGACAAGCACGCCATAAGTCTCACTTAAAATTGGCTCTAGTAAAGGGTGAGTATTTTCTATTTCTTCCCGACCATGCTTGCGATTAATGAACTTGGGAATCAGTCCAGCATCTAGTGGTCCTGGTCGATAGAGTGCTAGGATTGAGGATATATCTTCTATACTGGATGGCTTCAAATCGCGCACAATTTGCCGCATTCCAGATGACTCTAATTGAAAAATGCCTTCTAGCTCACCTTCTTCCAACACCTTGTAGGTATTTGCTACCTCTTGAGGCATTTTTTTGACCTCTCCCTTAGCTAAGATCTTCTGTACCTTCCTTTCTTCAAGTGGCAACTGATCGGGATCGAGGTTAATTGTTTGGTTTTGCTTAATCAAATCAACTGTTTTCTGGATTAAAGTTAGGTTTCTCAAACCTAAGAAATCCATCTTCAATAATCCCAGCGATTCCATATCTTCCATGAAATACTGAGTGATAGTTGAGCCGTCATTATTCCTTTGTAAAGGCACAATTTCATCTAGCGGCTCAGACGAAATGACAACCCCAGCAGCATGAACTCCAAAGGTCTTGTTAGTTCCTTCAATCCGCAATGCCATGTCAACCCAACGACGAACATTGGGATCATTTTCGTATTTCTCTTTAAACTCTGGGACTGGTGTTTGCTCTGAAATCATCACCGAAAGTTTAGTTGGCTTGCCTCGCACCACAGGAATTAATTTTGCCATGCGGTCAGCCTCACCATAGGGAATATCTAATACCCTAGCAACATCTTTCAGAACTGCTTTAGAAGTTAAACGGTTAAAAGTGATAATCTGAGCAACCCTATCTTTCCCATATTTTTCAGTAACATACTCAATTACTTTGTCACGTTTTTCAATGCAGAAATCGGTATCAATATCAGGCATTGATTTCCGTTCTGGGTTTAGAAATCGCTCGAATAATAGACCATGATGTACCGGATCAATATTAGTAATTCTTAGTGCATAAGCAACTAAGGAACCCGCAGCTGAACCGCGACCAGGTCCAACAGGAATGTCATTATCTCTGGCATATTTAATATAGTCCCAAACGACTAAAAAATAGGTAGAAAAACCCATTTGTTGGATCATTTTTAGCTCATAATCTAGCCGCTCTTTATAAATCTGCTCAACTTCAGCTCTGAATTTACGATTAAATCTTTCTAACAAGCCTGCCCAGGAAATTTCCTCTAAATAAGTGTCAGCAGTATGGTTTGAGGGGACTGGATAGTTAGGAATACGAGGTTCGCCCATAATGTGGTAGGGCTCAACTTTATCGGCAACTTCTAAGGTAGTAGCAATTGATTCTTCAATGACATCATCTGGCAAATGATCTCGAAACAATTGCCTCATCTCCTCAGCTGACTTGAGATATTCTGTGCCGCTATAACGCATGCGGCTGTCTTCAGAAATTAGTTTTCCAGTTTGAATACACAATAAAGCATCATGAGCCTCAACATCATAACAAGAAATATAATGTGAATCATTCGTCGCGACAAATTTAATTCCTAGTTCGCGAGCAATTTTTATAACTTCAACATTAACAATACGATCTTCTGGCGAACCGTGATCTTGAATCTCTAAATAGTAGTCATCGCCAAATACATCTTTGTACCATTGGGCAACTTTGCGGGCAGCATCTGGTCTACCTCTAAGAATTGCCTGGGAAATTTCACCGCCCAAACAAGCACTAGTGACAATTAAGCCTTCGTGATATTCAGCAAGTAATTCTTTATTAATACAAGGACGAGAAAAGATACCCTTACCTTGAACACCCTTAAGATGGGAAAGTGTAGTCAGCTTGACTAAGTTTTTATAGCCTTTCGTATTTTTAGCTAACACAACCTGGTGGTATCTGGGACGGCGCTCTTTTTTTTCGATATCGCCGTTGATCACATACATCTCATTGCCAATAATTGGCTTGATATTTTTGCTACGACAAATTTTGATCAGCTCAATTGCACCGTACATGACACCGTGATCGGTGAGCGCAATCGCTTTCATTCCCAATTCAATAGCTCGATCTACCAGTGCTGGCAACTGACTAGCACCATCGAGCAGACTGTAATCGCTATGAATGTGCAGACCAACGAAAGACATGGGCGTTTCTAGTAGAGGACGAGAGGCAGTGAGACTTGGGATTTAGATTATCAAATTATAGTCTCAGGTTGTAGCGTTTGTCGTCATGCTTAGCGCTACATGTAGCGGTGGACAACCGCTGGCAACACAACATGTCCTCTGATGGTATCGAGATGAGTGCGGGTGCAGGGGTTGCAGAACGGGGGCGATCGAATCAGTCAGAATTATGCTCTGGGGATGCTCCTGAAAATTCTTCACAAACGTTCCATCGGACTCTGGTAATTTGGTGTGGTCAGGAATCGGATTTTGAACGCTCTCTTCACCAAGCCAAATTGCATACACAGGGGAAATGTTGAAGTGTTAGCTGAGGTTCTTTTTAAGAAAATTTACATTACTTTAAGATTTTGTCACGTTCTGTTTACAGATGCAACAGTGATGCTAAATTTAATGGAATCCTTAATAAATCAATAAGCAAAGCTATGAAAGCTTCAGAATCACCAAGGCATCTCGGTCAATCAATCTTTCTGGGAATTTTACTACTGCTGACGAGCGTTGGTATCGTCGCTTTAATGACAATGCAAAGCGGTGCTTTGAGATAAGTGTTTCTCATTTTGTTAACAAAAGTTGTTGCTTGCCTAGCCGAATACTGAAAGAGTTCTAATAGAATTGGGCCGTCGCTACATCTAGCAACGGCCTAAAAATTGTTAAGAATGAGGTTTCTCTCAAACTCAGCACAACAGATGCCAGTTTCCAGGAAGAATCAACGAACAAGGGACCGCCGTGCACGGCGGATCGCAGCTTGACTTCATCAATCTCTCTCCTAAAGTCTTGGAGCTGCGCTTTGAAACCGTTGCTCTACAGACGCTGGAGCAAGCTAAGACCGTGAGTATCAGTGCCACAGGTATTTAATAAACCATAAGTAGCAGCTAGCTGTTTTACTTGTCGGGTTTCTACTGGGCTAGGTTGCCAGGGGTTGGGATTATTATAAGCATAATAAGCCTCAACCCCATCAATCCCAACTTGAGCAGCAGCGGGAATCAATTCAAAGTGCGATCGCTTGTATCGCGCTGGATGAGCAAGGACTGCCAACCCCCCAGCTTGATGAATCGCCGCGATCACTTTAGCGGCATGATAATCATTGCCACTAGCAGCGTGACGTTGGGTATAAGGTGCTAAGCTAGGATGCTCTGGGTCAAATGCGTAACCTAAAATATGGACTTCGATGCCCAAAAGCGCCGCGTTAACTTCCATCCCGCTCCAAAGTTCAGGTGCGTTCCCCTGCAGTCCTTCTCGGCTCAATGTTCCGCTCTTAGCGCCTCCATCGGCGCGCCCTTTGCAACTCAACTTCCAGTTTTCTAGCCAACGCTGGGCGACTTGATAGCCGCAGAGAGTATGGTGATCTGTAATTGCCAGCCCCTGGAGACCAAGAGCGATTGCCTGCTGCATCAACGTCTCCGGTTGGAACCTGCCATCGGAGTAGACAGTATGCATATGAAAGTTGAAAGACAAAGGACAACTTTCTGCATTAAGGGTTTGGAAGACTTGTTTCAACCTCTGGGAAGAAGCAGAAGTGCGGGCAAAATTGACAACCATAACTGCCTCTGAACGAAAGTATGTTCGTATCGCTCTAGCACACACCGCAAGCCCAACAGCATAGGCATTACGGAATAAAGTTTTCTTTATGTTAATTCTAATTTAAAAACGTTACAGTATGCATTATGTAGCTAGGAGCAGTGGAGTACTAAACTAAGATGTGGGGAAAGTAGCAAGGCTGTTCAAGTTAATCTACTTACCCATGCCAAGATGCTGGGCTTTTTGATAAACTTTGCCCTCAGTTAACAAAGAGGGAGCAATCACAACTTCAACTTGCTGCATTTCCTTAATGTCTTTTGCTCCTAGAGTCCCCATACTCGTTTTCAACGCTCCTAAGAGGTTATGGGTGCCATCATCTAGTTGCGCTGGTCCTCGTAGAATTTGTTCGCATGTGCCTGTGGTACCAACCCGAATCCGGGTGCCACGGGGTAAAACAGGGCTAGGCGTTGCCATACCCCAGTGATAGCCTCTTCCAGGGGCTTCAACAGCCCGAGCGAAGGGTGAACCAATCATCACGCCATCTGCGCCACAGGCAATACACTTACAGATATCTCCACCAGTCACTAGTCCCCCATCAGCAATGACGGGCACATAGTTGCCAGTTTCCTGATAGTAGTTCTCGCGTGCCGCAGCGCAGTCGGCTACTGCACTTGCCTGGGGCACACCCACACCTAGTACTCCTCGAGAGGTACAAGCTGCTCCAGGTCCAATACCCACTAGGACGCCAGATGCCCCTGCCTTCATTAAGTTCAGTGCTACTTCGTAAGTTACGCAATTACCCAGCACTACTGGCATTGGCATTTCCCGGCAAAATTCAGCTAAATCAAGGGGCATCACCGACGAAGGTGATAAGTGAGCAGTGGAAACAACAGTTGCTTGGACAAAAAACAAATCTGCGGCGGCTGCACTTACAACCGCACCATATTTGGTTGCCCCTACAGGGGTAGTGCTTACCGCTGCAATACCGCCTTGCTGCTTAATTTCTAGAATTCGTTGCTCAATCAATTCTGGCTTAACTGGCTCAGCATAGAGTTCTTGCATCAACTGTACAAAGTCTTCGCTCCCGCTCGAACTGATGCGTTCTAGAATCGGACCGGGGTTAGAATATCGGGTTTGAATACCTTCTAAGTTAAGGACACCCAATGCTCCCAACTGAGATAACAGCACAGCCATGTGGACATCCACAACCCCATCCATTGCACTGGCTATGATGGGAATCTCGCGCTCAATACTACCTATACGCCATCCTGTGTCTGCCAAACTCGGATCGAGTGTTCTAGTACCGGGAACTAGAGCAATCTCATCAATTCCGTAAGCTCTCCTGGCGCTCTTGCCTCTTCCAATTTGAATGTCCACGCTTTTTTTACTCGTTCCCAACCCTATTTAAAGATAGACTATCAAATCTCCAGCAAAATTGTGACAAAAGAAGGGGCGGTGAGTAGCTAGAGGAATGAAAACAGAAAATGCACGTTATGGGTCATAAGCTCACTAAAAAACTAAATATTTGTACTGAGATAAGGAAGTGTGAGTTATAAGACATCCCTACTTCCAATTCCACATCCTTAAACATTGGTCTCCCTAGCTCCTTTGAATATTTCTCAAGCGGGATTCGTTATGTGTTACACGGTATTATGATTGAAATAGAGTGAAAAATCTGCCTGCTGTATCTTGAAAAGAGGTGTCGGCAATAACGCTCTTAATTTGGACTTGTGTAACTCTTAGTTTCAATTATTAAGCTTTGATTCAATCGGAGACTCTAGAACTCTTAGAGTGGCAGCGCTTATGCCAACACCTATCTACCTTTGCAGCAACTAAGCTGGGGGTCGTAGCAGCACGACACTTGAAAATTCCAGAAACTCAGTTCGAGAGCGAATACTTAGTTACACAAACTCAGGAAGTCTATCAGCTGGAGAGTCGTCTCAATAGTGGACTGTCATTTGAGGGCATCCAGGATATTGGCGCGGCATTGGAACGGGCAGAGCGCCGAGGCATTTTGCATGGGAAGGAACTGCTGGCGATCGCTACAACTTTAGCTGGAACTAGGCAACTGCGTCGCACCATTGATAACCAGGATAATGTGCCTGTACTACAGGCAATGGTAGTTGACCTACGTACCTATCCAGAGCTTGAGCAAGAAATCCACCGCTGTATTGATGAGCAAGGCTCAGTGAGTGACCGAGCTAGCCCTCAACTAGCCGAGATTCGGACTCAGCTTAGAGGATTGCACAACCAGATTAACCGTATCCTACAGGGGATTTTGCAGCGTCAAGCAGGTGCCGTTCAAGAACAGCTCATTACCCAACGAGGTGATCGCTTCGTCATTCCTGTTAAAGCTCCCCAAAAAGATGCCATTCCTGGGATTGTTCACGATACCTCCACTAGTGGGGCTACGCTCTACATCGAACCTAATGCCATTGTTCCTCTAGGAAATCAGCTGCGGCAGACAATAGTAAGAGAGCAAGCTATAGAGGAAGCTGTTCTCCAGGGTTTGACAGAGCAAGTAGCAGCAGTGAAGCCAGATTTAGAACGGTTGTTAGCAATTGTGACAACTCTAGATCTAGCTTGTGCCCGGGCCCGTTACAGTTTCTGGCTAAGAGCCAATCCTCCTCGGTTTATCCAAAGAAAGCAGGCCGAAATCGTTACCCTGCGACAGCTGCGTCATCCACTACTTGTATGGCAACAACAGCATGAGCAAGGTCAGACTGTCGTGCCAGTTGATTTACTGATCCAGCCAACGATTCGAGTCGTGACGATTACAGGTCCCAATACGGGAGGTAAGACTGTCACTCTAAAAACTTTGGGGTTGGCGGCTCTGATGGCAAAGGTTGGTCTATTTATCCTGGCTCGCGAACCAGTTGAACTGCCTTGGTTCGATCAAGTGCTGGCAGATATCGGCGATGAACAGTCACTAGAGCAAAGTTTATCCACCTTCTCCGGTCACATTCGCCGAATCAGTCAAATTCTTGAGACAATAGGCCAAGATTCCCTTGTTCTACTAGATGAAGTGGGTGCTGGGACTGACCCTGTTGAAGGCAGTGCTTTAGCGATCGCCTTACTGAAATATCTGGCAGAACATGCCCAACTCACTATTGCCACCACTCATTTTGGTGAACTTAAGGCACTAAAATATCAAGACGAGCGGTTTGAGAATGCCTCTGTTGAATTTGACGAGGAGAGCCTTTCACCTACTTATAGATTGTTGTGGGGAATTCCTGGTCGCTCCAATGCATTGACGATAGCGCAGCGTTTAGGGCTGAAATCAGAGGTAATTGATGAGGCGAGAACCAATTTAGGTGGAGCAACAGCGGATATCAATCAAGTCATCTCTGGATTGGAAGCTCAACGTCGGCTTCAAGAAGCCAAAGCAACTCAAGCACAAGAGCTACTAGAGCAAGCAGAAAGTCTACATCAAGAACTGACCGAGAAGGCAGCTAAACTGCAAGAACGAGAGCAGCAGTTACGGCAGCAGCAAGAACAAGCGGTGCAGAGTGCTATAGCTGCGGCTAAAAGGGAAGTTGCTCAGATTATTCGGCAGTTACAGCAGGGCTCAACAACAGCTCAAGCTGCTCAGCAAGCTACCAATGCTCTGAATCAAATCGCCGAGCGGCACTTGCCACCGCCGCCAAAACCCAAAGTCGGTTTTCGACCTCAAGTTGGCGATCGCGTTCGTATTCCCCGTTTGCATCAGACGGCTGAGGTGTTAAGCGGTCCAGATCAGGATGGAGAGCTAACAGTGAGATTTGGACTAATGAAGATGACTGTGGGGCTAGAGGATGTTGAATCGCTAGATGGTCAGAAAGCAGAAATACCGATAGCTAGGCCAAAATCAGCCCCACCGATTGTCCCGCCACCCCCATCTGTCCCAGCCATTCGGACATCTCAGAATACTATTGATTTACGGGGTAGCCGAGTTGCAGATGCGGAGCTGGTTTTAGAGCGAGAACTTTCAGATGCTAGCGGTCCTTTGTGGCTCATTCATGGACACGGTACTGGTCGTCTACGCCAGGGTATTCAGACCTTCTTACAGCAGCATCCCCGAGTGAGTAAATTTGAGCCAGCTGAACCAGCAGATGGCGGTACTGGTGTTACTGTTGTTCATCTAAAGGCACCAGGCGAATAGAGTCATCAGAAAACATTGTAGAATCTAAGTTTAATTTCATTAGTTAAAGCTCGATAAGCTGTTAGCTAATTCTTTAGGAAACAAAACTGCAAAGTCAAAGGTCTGGTACTGAAGTGGGTAGCACGGGCGTTCCGCTCTTTGGCGGCAGAGAGCGCTCTTCTCAATTTATACTAGGCTTCAATCTCTAGGACATAGAATATGCGCTCTACCAGCAATTCGCCTCTGCTACCTCACCATTGGGAGGAGCTTACGCACACCAAGCTTGACCCCACTCAGTTGGACAAGATCAAGGTTCAGCTAGATCTAGTGCTGTTGGCATTAGAAGCCTTGGCACGGGTTGATACCAATGTCATAATCCAGGCAGCAGCTCATCTCAATCTGGAGCCTCAAGTGCTAGCCTATATAACCTCAAGGCAGCCACAGCTGTCAGATTCCCTCCCTGAGTCTGAGGCAAGCCAGCCCCAGAGGGATGAAGAAGCAGTGCGATCGCTGGTTTTAACCATCTGCTACCTATCAAGACAGCATCAGGAACTGATCCGTCGTGCCGTTACCCTCTTAGAACAATTGGTGGTAGACCGTCGCAGTCCGCATGATATAGCTTTACTGGGAGACTATCTTGATACCTTTAACCAGCTTTACCAAGAACGCTGGTTAGATGAAGACAAAATTGCTACATCAGATTTACTAAATAGTGTTGCTTTGAAGCTCCTTGTGGAGCTTCTGTTTTATAGTGGTCCTGGTGGTCACCATCGCCTCTGGTCACGACTCCTCAAGGGAGCGCCGGAGTGAAACTCCGTCTGCGCTCTACCGCAAGCTCAACCGCCCAGCTTAGATTCTACTCCCCATCACCCCACTACCATGCCTCTGTCTAACACAGTTCAACGTCAGTACACCCCACCCACCTGCACCCTAGAAATTACGGCTCGGACATCACCTTTGTCTCGCAAAGGAAGGCATCCAGTGACAGAACTGTTGGGCTTCATCCTGCGCTTCGACGACCCCCGAATGCCGGAGTCAGAACCAGTGGTTGTTCGAGGGAATTACCAAGAATTTATAGCTCTCCAGACAGCGGTAAGCACCTACGTGCAGGATTTGCTGAAACGGTCGCCTGAGTACTTCAACACTACGGTTCATGCGGATACCTCAGTGCCTGTGACGCTAGATTCTTCCCGGCTGGCAAATACAGATGAGGCTGTTGCTCGTCCCGAATCACAGGAAGTTGCTTTCAACCAGAAGATCTACTTAGAACCAACTGATAGTGGGTTAACTCATAAACTCTTCTTCAGACCGCTTGCGACAGAGCAATCAGGAACAGCCATGCAACTCAGTGTGCTACAGCTGTTCGATCTGGCGACAGCACTAGATGAATGTGTAGCTGATATGGAGGCTGCGCCAGTTCGCAGCTACTCCCGCCCCACATCAGCAGCTCCTTCTACCTGGGCTAACATTGCCGCATTGCTGCTGCTAGCTGTAGGCGTAGCGACAGCAGTGGCGGTATTTCTAAATCGGACGAACCCTCAGAGGCAGGTAGCTCAAAGTCCAATCCGGAGCAACCCATCGCCAGTTGCCCTGCAACCCTCGCCGCAGCCAACGATCTCGACAACACCATCATCACTGCCATCCCCACAAAAATTGCCGCCGTTGCCTCCGCTGACAAGTACCACTACTGTTCCTCCCAATTCCAAAGGTGTGTCAGGGTTAAACAATTCCCAGACAAATGCAGGCTTGCCTTCTGGGCAACTACCAGGGGTGATAGCACCTCCCCCACCACCGAGTATCCTCACCACTCCTTCTAAGCAGGATCGTTCGCAATACAGCAGCCTTCCTGAATCTAGTAGTGAGCCAAAGACAGATAGCACACACCTGCACCATAGCAAAGAGCCGCGCCAGCCTGCTATTAGTAACTCCCCCAATTCTCCCTTGGCTAACCTACCACCTGGCAGTAACCTACCTGTACTAACTCCTGGTAATCCAAACTTGGGAAGCAATACATCGCCTACACTACCCAATACTCCTGGGCTTGGAAATCAAAGTACGCCACTACCTAGTAGTTCAACTTCTCCTGAACTTAGCAAGGGCACTGCGTTTGATAGTATCCCCCAGGTGGCAGAAGCCAGAAATTATTTCAAGCAGCGATGGGAAGCACCCCCTGGCTTGACGCAAACTTTAGAATACAGCTTAATTCTTGACGATAACGGTACTATTCAAAGGATTATCCCTCTAGGAGAAGCCTCCAGAAGATTTATCGATCGTACTGGAATGCCCTTGATTGGCGAACACTTTGTTTCTCCTATCAGCAATGGGCACACTCCCACAATCCGAGTTGTACTTAGCCCTGATGGTCATGTACAAACGTTTCTAGAATCGGATTGAGGGGAAGAAAAATATAGAAGTCAATCTTTCCCACTATTTTCGGCAAGTAAGGGAACGGAATTTCATGGGGAGCGACACAATCGTTTTGTTATCGAACAGAGAATTAGAAAAGATGCGTCAGGCTGGGCGGTTAGCAGCTGAACTCCTGCGCCATCTTGAACCAATGGTAAAACCAGGGGTAAGCACACTGCAATTAAATGACGAGGCCGAACGCTGGACTCAAGCTCATGGGGCAAGAAGCGCACCTCTCGGCTATAATGGCTTTCCTAAGTCCATCTGCACCAGCGTTAATGAGGTCATTTGCCACGGCATCCCTAACGCTAAGCAAATCCTTAAGGAGGGTGACATTATTAACATTGACGTGACACCAATACTTGATGGCTATCACGGTGATACATCTAAAACCTTCTTTGTGGGCACACCTTCCCCAATAGCAAAAAGATTAGTTGAAACAACTAGAGAGTGTTTAAAGCGGGGTATTGCTGAAGTTAAGCCCGAAGCAAGGATTGGAGACATTGGTGCTGCGATCCAAGAGTACGCCGAGTCCCAAGGCTTCTCTGTCGTACGAGATTTTGTGGGACACGGCGTTAGCAACATTTTTCATACAGCACCTCAGGTGCCTCACTACGGCACACGTGGTAAAGGAAAACGCCTTAGACCAGGTATGGTCTTCACTATTGAGCCAATGATTAATGAAGGTACTTGGGAAGCTGAGGTACAAAGCGATAAGTGGACAGCTCTAACCCGTGATCGCAAACTCTCTGCTCAGTTTGAACACACTGTAGCTGTCACTAAAGATGGGGTTGAAATCCTGACCCTTTGTGAAGGGGAAACAGATTATTGATGAATCTTGCGAGATAGCTTTTGCTTTTTTTGACGCCGTTTGCTAGCGACAAGCGCCTCTTCCACTGGATACCCTGGCAGAGGAATGACTTGGTACTGGCGCTCTTGCTCCATCCTCTTGACTTCCGAGTC
Source organism: Chroococcidiopsidaceae cyanobacterium CP_BM_ER_R8_30 (assembly GCA_019244235.1). Lineage (GTDB taxonomy): Bacteria > Cyanobacteriota > Cyanobacteriia > Cyanobacteriales > Chroococcidiopsidaceae > JAFAVL01. Next base: position 26,141 of record JAFASY010000206.1, on the reverse strand, counting down.
ATCCAGCCAGTGAATACAGTCAACCGGACAGGTGTCAACCGCTTCCTGTATGACTTCTTCTGGGTCGCCGTCCTGGCGAACCACACGAGAGCGCCCATATTCTGGCTCGATGTAGAAAGTGTTGCGAGCAACATGGGCACAGTGCTTACAGCCAATGCAGGTGACTTCGTCAACGTATACGCCCTTTTGCCGTAGCACACCTCCTAACTCTGGCTCTAGACCAGAGCGTTCGGGGGCGTCTCGCCAGATACCCCCTAACTCTGGCTCCAGCCCTGATTGCTCAGCTGTTGCCTTTGCCTCCTGTGACGATACCCAATCAGACACTACGCACTCCAGCGCTGCACTAACAAGCGAATTGAACCGTCTTGGTTTTGTTCTTGTTCAGCAACCTGGAATCCCTGCTTGGCTGTTTCCTGAACCACTGTATTGTATGCGTAACGCTGAGTGACTCGCTTGAGAAACCCTTCTACTGATAGGTTCTGCTGCCAATATTGCAGATCTGCTACCAATTCGTATTCTTTGCCATTCCAACTGAATCCAAGATCGTAACCATTATCTTGCTCAATAACAACTTCAGCAGTGCAAGTTTGACCTCTATAACCACGTACCTTTCTCGGACCCGATTTCCAGTCAATCCCCAGATCAGTTAAAGCCGTTTTTAGGAAGTCAAGATTACGGATTTGAGTTTTAATTTGGCTAAAGTGTGACATGTTGGTTATGTAAATAAATCAAACTGGACTAAATAAAAAATCTACCACTCACTAAAGGTCGAACGAGTCGTCACAACAGTAGAGTGCTGCAGCGCTGCCGCAAAGAATTCTGAGGTTTGTTCAACCTTGAGAACTTGCCCTAGCTCAGCCTCGATCCGAGCTGTTACCTCAGCACAGGAGGCACCCACAATACCAGTTACCTTTTCTTGTACCCGACCATCTGGAAATATTATAAACTCCAGCGTTTCCATGCTCTTCTCTAACTCAAGATAGGACTCTTTGGATCAACCTACTAGATTTGTACTACCTTAACAGGTAGTACACCCTACTGCGTTTATGTACTAACTTGCCAGTTGTTAACTAATGTTCCATCTATCGAATTACATATAGTTAAAACTTAACAAAATTTAGCAGTTGCCTGACCATCTACATCAGTCATTTGTAAGTTTCGCTTAACTTTGGCGTAGGAGTCAAGGAGGAGGGCCCTCTTCAATCACGAAGGGAAGATGCGCTCCTTCTAAACCCCGCTTGATTCGCTCTGGTGTCTCAGCAAATACAACGAACAAAGGATGGAGCGTATTGTCTCCCTCACTCATGACATGTTGGTAGCGCGTGGGCATTAACCACTCGTACTCTTTGTCCAACAAGATCTGAGTCTGTCGCCAGCGCCCTAGGAGATCAGAAAAGTCTTCTTGAGGACGGTGGATGAAAACAAGAATCTCAACCCCAGTTTTGATTTTCCACTCTGGGTCACACATCAAAATTGCAATGTCGCAAGGTAGGCAAGTTGCAGATTTTGCCGCTATAGCACCAGTGCTTTTGGGGATAGAGGTGGCATGGCGTAGGCGCACAATCGGTAAGGTAATAACGATGGCACTTTCTTCTGGTCGGCGCAAACTGGGGAGCATCTCTAGATAAGGACGGTGCTGCTTCAAAAGAGCGATCGCCGCCAGGTTATTACTGTACTCTGCTAGTAACTCTTCGTAATCTGATTGGTTAACAGGCATACTTCAACGCTGCCAGCTATTTGATGCCTCTGCATGCTAGAGGTGCAGAACGCCCCCCTAGCCTTCACCCAAACTATTTAATATGGTCAAACACGCCAAACAACGGCAAATACATTGAGAGTAGAATCATCCCTACCATTCCCCCTAGAACTACAATCATGAGAGGTTCTATGATGCTGGTTAAGGCTTTCACTGCTTGCTCGACCTCATCTTCGTAGAAATCGGCAACTTTCCCTAGCATTTTGTCTAATTCACCTGTCTCTTCACCAATAGAAATCATCTGAATTGCCATGACAGGAAAGACTTTTTCTTTTTCTAAAGCAACGCTAATCATGCCACCCTGTTGAATATCTCGCCGCGATGCATCTACTGCATTAGCAATCACCTGGTTTCCTGCTGTATCCCGAATAATTTCTAAGGCAGTGAGAATTGGCACACCAGAACGAGTCAAAGCCCCAAATGTACGGCTGAAACGGGCTACCGCTGTTTTTTGAATCAAATCACCAAACAAGGGCACCTTGAGAGCAAGACGATCAATTGTTTCTTTCCCCACTCTGGTTTTGTAGTACATCCGATAAGCGATAGTTGCTGCAATCACCAAGGCAATAACAACAACAAGCTTCCAACTTCTCAGGACCTCACTAACACCCAGCATGAACTGCGTTAGCGCTGGTAATGGAGCATTCAGCTGTTTAAAAATGCCAGCGAAGATGGGAATCAGAAACACAGTCATGCCGATAAAGATAGCAATGGCAAGTAAGCCGACCACAGTTGGGTAAGCCATGGCTGACTTAATTTGGTTTTGTAGCTTTGCCACATCCTCTAGCAACTTGGCTAATCGATTGAGGACTTCGTCTAGAACGCCTCCAACTTCTCCGGCTTGAATCATGCTGACGTAGAGATTATCGAAGCACTGAGGATGCTTACGCATTGCGTCGGAGAGATTGACACCTTGTTGGACGTCAGAGCTAATTTCTGAGAGGGCTTTTTTCATTTTAGGATTGCGACATTGCTCAGACAGCAAGCCGAGTCCTCTCACGATTGCCACTCCAGCATTGACCAAAGCCGCAAATTGACGCGAAAAAACAGCTTTATCCTTAACAGAAACACCTATCAGAGCTGACTGAATTCCCGATAGGTCAATATCACTTTTAAGGCTGAGGCTTTGGGCTTGTTTGATTTCTTGGATGAAAAAACCTTGCTGTCTAAGAGCCGAACGAGCTTGTCCTGGTGTTTCGGCAACAATTTTTTCTTTTTTAGCGTTTCCTTTGGAATCGCGAACGCGAGCAACGTAGGTTGGCATGGCTTTAGTTTATTAATTGACATATCTTGTTTCAGCAAGACCAGACTTTAGACCAGATCTAGAACCTGCTGTGGGAGAAACACCACCAATGAGACGCTGAAGTTCATCTGGTCTAGAAGTCTTACCCATTGCCGATTCAAAAGAGATGGTTCCTGCTTGATATAGATCTGCTAGAACCTTTTCTAGGGTTTGCATCCCCAATTTGCCTCCGGTTTGAATCGCAGAGTAGATTTGAGCGGTTTTGCCTTCCCGTAAGAGGTTAGCGATCCCTGGAGTCACAATCATAATTTCTTGAGCCATGACTCGCCCAAACTGATTTGGTTGGGGATTTTTTCTTGGCACGAGAGTCTGACTAAAGACTGCAATTAGAGAGTTAGACAACTGAACGCGAACTTGTTGTTGTTGCTCTGGAGGAAATACATCAACCATCCGGTCTACAGTCTGGGCTGCCGAACTTGTGTGTAAAGTGCCAAATACTAAGTGACCAGTTTCTGCTGCAGTAATTGCCAGAGAAATTGTCTCTAAATCACGCATCTCACCGACAAGGATGACATCTGGATCTTCCCTTAGAGCCGCTCTCAAAGCATTAGCAAAGCTCTTTGTGTCTTCCCCTACCTGACGTTGGTGGATGATGCTCTTAACCGATTCATAGACAAATTCAATTGGGTCTTCAACAGTAAGGATATGTTCAGCTCGCGTCAGGTTAATGTTGTTGATCATGGCAGCCAAGGTTGTTGACTTACCAGAGCCTGTTGGTCCTGTCACTAGCACCAATCCCCTTGGCTTTTCAGAGATTTCCCGGACAATGTCTGGTAGATTCAGGGTCGCCATACTGGGAATTTTGGAAGACAGCGCTCTAAGACAAGCAGCATAAGCACCGCGATCCTTATAGACATTGACGCGGAAGCGAGCCAATCCCTTAATGCCATAAGAGCAATCAAGTTCCCAATTCTGCTCTAGATTTTTGCGTTGAGTGTTGTTCAAAATGCTAAAGATCAGTCGCTGGCACTCCTCTGGTGTCAACGGTTCATGCTCTATTGGAGTTAGCTTGCCACTGATCCGAATATGAGGTGGTAGACCAGCAGAGATATGAAGATCTGAGCCGCCTTTTTCGATCACCTGCTCCATCAGGTCTTCCATCATTAATTCCATGTCTTCATCTCCTATAAACGATCGTGTTAAACGTAAAAGCCACAATGATATAAATAATATTCTCCCCATCACCCCATCACCCTACCACCCCACTCCCCTAATCCTGAAACCGCACCCTCATACAATAGGGACACTCTAGCCACTCTGGTTTTAATTCTGCATGACAAGTTCGACATTCTAAAGAACTCTTCCGCTTGGCTTTCAGCTCTGCCTCTAGACCAGAATCAGTAAATGTTACACGTTCTACCTCTTCCAACGTCGTATGACCCTGATGCACCAATTCAAGACTGTAAGCCAGCAAAGTCTTCATACCCTCTTCAACCGCCACTTCCTTGATCCGCTCCGTTGGTGCCCCTTCAGTGATCAAGCCTTGCAGCCGCTCAGTCATCCGCATCACTTCGTAAACCCCACATCGCCCCTTGTAGCCAACGCCATAACATTTCGGGCAGAGCTGGCCCTTGGTTTTAGCTGCCTGGACTGCTTCTGGTTGTAGGGTGTTGGCTTTGTATATAGTGAGTGCCACGTTTCCTGGGGAAGCCGATAGACCAAAGTGAGCTAGTTCTGCTGAGCTAGGTGTATAGGCAACGCGACAATCAGTACAAACACGCCGTACCAAGCGCTGTGCTAAGACCCCAATCAAAGAGCTAGAAACCATAAACGGCTCAACTCCCATTTCTTCTAAGCGCACAATTGCTCCAGCAGCATCATTTGTATGTAGAGTTGTCAGCACCAAGTGTCCAGTTAAAGCTGCCTCAATTGCCGTTTTGGCTGTTTCAGAGTCCCGAGTCTCACCTACCAGCAGCACATCCGGATCTTGCCGCAAAAAGGCCCGCAGTGCCAGGGCAAAATCTAGTCCCTTCTCCCGGATCACCTGTACTTGTGTCAGACCAGGTAGAGTGTACTCAATTGGGTCTTCCACAGTGCTAATATTGATGCCTGGGCTATTCCGTTCTGCCAAAGCCGAATATAGTGTTGTCGTTTTACCAGAACCAGTTGGTCCTGTCACTAGGATCAGACCGAAAGGGCGGCTAACCATCTCCTGTACAATTGCTAAACTCTGTGGATCGCCAATTAGTTTATCTAAGCCAAGTTGTGTAACTGAGTTATCGAGAATCCGCAGCACCACTTTTTCCCCGTAGCGACTGGGCAAGGTACTGACGCGAAAGTCAATCTTACGACCTTGATATAACCGACGGATGCGACCATCCTGGGGCATACGTCGTTCAGCGATATCTAGGTTAGAGATAATTTTGAAGCGGGCTGTGACAGCTGGAATAATCATTTTGGGCAACGGATCGAATGCCTGACGTAGCACACTATCTTTGCGGAATCGGATGCGTAAGCTCTCTTCTTGAGGCTCTATGTGGATGTCAGAAACTTCCTCTTGCAGAGCTTTAGCAAGGATTTTATTGACAAGGTTAATAATGGGAGCATCATCAGCCCCCTTCATCACGTCACTCAAATCATCGTCAAGTTCATCGGCTACTTTGTCGAGGGCAAGAAACTCCAGCTCTTCTAAATCTGCTTTGACATCTACTGCCTTTTGGAGTTCCAGCTGCTTTTGGCGTTTCCCCTGCTCTTCCCGGTATTTGTCGAGCAGTTGTAGGCAGTCTTCCAAGGCAATCACCATGCGCTGTAGCTCTAAACCTCGGGGGCGCAGAATCCGTTTTAGATCGTCTTGAGCCTCTAGATGGTCTGGATTAACCATTGCCACCAAGACAGAAGGCGGCCGAGCGTTTTTCGCGAGTGGCACTAAGCGGTAGCGCTGACAGACTTCTATCGGAATCAAGTTATCGATCAGATCTTCTACCTGATGGTTTGCCACCTGTTTAAGTTCAGGATCGATAAACTCAACACCATAAAGAATTTTCAGTTCAAATAATTGCTGCTTTTTGTACTGCCTTAGAAGATCGGGAGGCAGTTGCCGACCAGATAGGGCTTTTAGCACCTCTGTCAGTGGTTTCCCAGTTGTGCGACTTTCTGCAACTGCGTACTTCATCTGCTCATGATTGACATATCCAGCCTCAATCAGCTTGTTGCCGAAAGCCGGAAAGTCATTTTTGACAATGAGAGCACGCCGCTGTGATGAGGAGTTAACCATAGGTAATGAATGTATTGATGAGCATCTCTAGATTCCGGTTCCATTGAGAGTATTCCCAAAATGCTGAGGCAAAATCGCTATTTCAGCAAAACGCTAAGGCAAAATTGCTATATATAGATCAGAAATCCCGCATTCTGTCTTTTTGACGCCAATCTGATCGAATTAGAAAGCTGGACATTCTATAGCTAGAGAGATATGGACGAGGAAAAGCAGATAGACAACACGGCACACAAACAGGACGATAGCTCAGAGGAAAAGCGAGCCATGGCGAGCGATACAACAGCAGCCCAAACAAATTTGCATGAGGAAGTTACAGAGCCCGCCGAGCGCCAAGCGGCAGCACAATCCAATGTTGAGACAGTCATGACAGGGGAGGAAAATACCGCAGCCGAGGCAGAATCCCAAGCAGCTTTGTCAGAATTGGCTAAGCAGGTAGAGTCTCTCAGAACAGCTCTAGAAGAGCGTAATGGTCAATACATGCGGATTGCCGCAGATTTTGAGAATTTCCGCAAGCGGACAACTAAAGAGAAAGAAGAGCTGGAACATCAGGTAAAAAGTTCTACAATTGCTGAATTGCTGCCAATAGTCGATAATTTTGAGCGGGCGCGAGCGCATTTGAAGCCAGAAACTGAGGCTGAAATCAACATTCATAGAAGTTATCAAAGTGTCTACAGGCAGATGGTTGATGCCCTCAAGCGCCTGGGTGTCTCAGTTATGCGACCCGAGGGCACCGAGTTTGACCCCAATTTGCATGAAGCTGTTATGCGGCAACCAACTGATGAACATCCCGAAGGAACAGTGTTGGAAGAGCTGGTCCGGGGGTATTTTTTGGGCGATCGCGTCCTACGCCATGCCATGGTTAAGGTTGCTGCTCCCGGATCAGGAACCGAAGAAGATTCTCCTAGTCCACCAGCAGAAAGTGAAAGTTAAGAACAGGGTGTAGGGGAGGACGTTGTGGCGAGGCTCCCTCGCCCCCATATGAACGCCGTTGTGGAGTGTGGGCAGACTTGACTACAGCCCCACACTATACCCCTTCATCAGCTTCTCCTCTTGGAATTAAAAGCAGCAACGCAATTAATAGACTATGGAAAAAGTCATTGGCATCGACTTAGGCACTACCAATAGTTGTGTTGCAATTTTAGAGGCTGGTAAACCAGTAGTCATCACCAATTCAGAAGGTGGGCGAACAACGCCAAGTAGTGTGGGATTTGGCAAGGGTGGCGAGCGCTTGGTTGGTGAACTGGCGAAGCGGCAAGCCGTGACGAATGCTGAAAATACAGTTTTCAGTATCAAGCGGTTTATCGGTCGGCGTTGGGGAGAAACGGCAGCAGAACGCAGCCGGGTCCCATATCAGTGTGTCAAGGGTCGAGATGACACTGTAGATGTCCAAATTCGCGGTCACAATTACACCCCTCAAGAAATCTCTGCCATGATCCTGCAAAAGCTCAAGCAGGATGCAGAAAGTTTTCTAGGCGCAACTGTCACACAGGCAGTAATCACCGTACCTGCTTACTTTACAGATGCTCAACGGCAAGCAACCAAAGACGCAGGCACCATAGCGGGACTAGAAGTTTTGCGCATCATTAACGAGCCGACTGCCGCCGCCCTTGTCTACGGTTTAGACAAGCTGGAGCAGGAGCAGACAGTCTTGGTCTTTGACTTGGGCGGCGGTACATTCGATGTCTCAATTCTGCAATTAGGAGATGGAGTCTTTGAAGTTAGTGCCACTTCTGGCAACAACCAGCTGGGTGGGGATGACTTCGACCACTGTATCGTGAACTGGATGATCTTAAACTTCCAAGAACAAGAGAAAATCGATCTTTCCCTCGATAAGATGGCTCTACAGCGCTTACGTGAAGCCGCCGAAAAGGCCAAAATTGAACTCTCTACCTTGGGAAATACCTCGGTTAACCTCCCTTTCATCACAGCTAATGAGACGGGACCAAAGCATTTGGAAATGGAACTCACCCGTGCCAAATTTGAGCAGATGGTTAGTCATCTGATTGAAAGCACCATCCAACCTATGACCCAGGCGTTAAAAGATGCTGATTTGCAACCATCAGAGATTGACCGGATTGTCTTGGTAGGAGGTTCGACCCGCATCCCTGCTGTCCAAGAGGCAGTGCAAAAGTTCTTTGGTGGTAAAACAATTGAGCGCTCAGTAAATCCAGACGAAGCAGTAGCCCTAGGGGCAGCTATTCAAGCAGGGGTACTGAGTGGAGAGGTTAAGGATGTATTACTGTTGGACATTACACCCCTATCACTGGGGATAGAGACCCTAGGAGAAGTTTTCACCAAAATTATTGAGCGCAACACGACACTTCCTACCAGTAAGTCCCAAGTGTTTTCCACAGCAACTGATGGACAGACTTCAGTAGAGATTCAAGTCCTTCAGGGTGAACGCGTGCTGGCGAAAGACAACAAAAGTCTAGGCAGGTTCCTATTGACAGGGATTCCCCCCGCTCCACGTGGTGTCCCTCAAATCGAAGTGACTTTTGAAATTGATGTCAATGGGATTCTTAAAGTTTCGGCTCAAGATAAAGGCACTGGTCGAGAGCAGAGCATTCGGATTACACATACTGGCAGCTTAACTCATACTGAAATAGAACTGATGCAGCAAGAAGCTCAAGTGTATGCAGAGCAAGACAAGCAGCGCGTGCAGTTGATTGAGTTGAGAAACCAAGCAGATACTTTATTTTACAGTTATGAATCGACTTTAAATGATCATGGGAAATTCCTCAGTGAGGAACTCAAAGCTGAGGCTAGCGAGAAGATGGCAAGGCTAAAAGCTCTACTTATTGATCCTGCTGTTACGGTAAAACATGCAAGACAGGAGGTGGAAAGCTTTCGACAAGTACTGTTTGCTATTGGTTCTGAGGTTTATCGGCAAGCAGGAAGTGAAGTGAGCTTATCGACAGAAGCTGTAATGCCAAAGCAAGAGAGGATATCACCTGCTGGAACTGATAATGATACTACGGTGACTGCTGATTACGAAGCGATTGAGTAAGAGAACGGAGGTCAAGAAGAGGACAAGGCTTCCTTGCTGTAAATGGGGTTCTTAGTCTAGATTGATGATAGAACCATCTGACACAACAAAAAAACTAGTTTTTCTCATCTTCACTACTAAAGCAGCGCTCTATGGCCCGCGATTATTACGAAACTCTGGGTATCTCTCGTGATGCAGATAAAGAAGAAATCAAGCGAGCCTATCGCCGCTTAGCCCGGAAGTACCACCCTGATGTGAATAAGGAACCTGGTGCTGAGGAGCGCTTTAAGGAGATTAACCGAGCTTACGAGGTTCTCTCAGAGCCAGAACTCCGCGAACGTTACAACCGCTTTGGTGAAGCCGGAGTGGCAGCCGGGGCAGGAGCTGGCTTTGGCGACATGGGGGATATGGGCGGTTTTGCTGATATTTTTGAGAGCTTTTTTAGTGGCTTTGCTGGTGGGATGCCAGGTCAAACACGCTCTAGTAGGCGTAGTGGTCCAACTCGCGGTGATGATTTGCGCTTAGACCTGAAATTAGAATTTCGGGAAGCGGTTTTTGGCGGAGAGAAGGAAATTCGCATTTCTCATCTAGAAACTTGCGAAGTCTGTGGGGGTTCTGGAGCTAAGCCAGGTACCAAGTCTCGTACCTGCTCAACCTGTAGTGGTTCGGGTCAGGTACGGCGCGTCACAAGAACACCCTTTGGTAGTTTCACCCAAGTCTCTGTTTGTCCCACCTGTAATGGTTCAGGACAGACCATTGAGGAAAAGTGCGATACTTGTGATGGCAAGGGCGCACATCAAGTGACTAAGAAGCTCAAGCTAACTATTCCAGCCGGGGTAGACAATGGCACTCGCTTACGGATCTCCAGTGAAGGGGACGCTGGGCAACGCGGTGGTCCAGCTGGAGATTTGTACGTGTACTTGTTTGTCAATGAGAGTTCTGAATTCCAGCGAGATGGGATTAACATCCTATCAACAATCAAAATCAGTTACCTCCAAGCAATTTTAGGCTGTCGGTTAGAGGTAAATACTGTAGACGGACCAGTGGAGCATTTGATCCCACCAGGGACACAGCCTAATACAGTTATGACGTTGGAAAATCGCGGTGTACCAAGATTGGGAAACCCGGTAAGTCGCGGTGACCATTTGCTCACAATCTTAATCGACATTCCTACAAGAATCACTCCTGATGAGCGGGAACTGCTAGAAAAGCTGGCTAAAATTAAAGGGGATCGTACTGGTAAAGGTGGTTTAGAAGGCTTCTTGGGGAATCTGTTCCAAAGATGAATAAAGAAATTCAAGCGGCAAACCATGCCCAGATGGATCTACGCGGCACCCCCTGTCCACTCAATTTTGTTCGGACTAAACTCCGGTTGGAACGAATGGCACCAGGTGCTTTACTAGAAGTATGGCTAGATCCAGGAGAACCAATCGAGCAGGTGCCCGATAGCTTGATTGTGGCGGGTTACAAAATTGAACAAATTACAGACTGCGCTGACTATTTTGTTTTGCAAGTACGGCGTCCAACTGCCCCGGCATGAGGAATTCCCCAGACTTGGAAGAATTAAAACCCCTACTGGGTACAGTGCTGGCAGCGCAAGCCAACTACTACCGCGTGCGTTTAGATCAGACGCCAGAACCTAGCACCCCCCCATTACCTCTGCCCCCTAATCCCCAAAGGGGACCACGCCAGTCCCCTCAACAGGGGGAACCCCCGCGCGGGGCTAGCTCCCGAGTTCCCTCCACCCCCTCATCTCCCCACCTCCTCTGCACTCGCCGTTCGCGCCTTAAAAAAATTGGGCAACAAGTCATGGTAGGTGATCGCGTGGCAGTGGTAGAGCCTGATTGGGCTGGTGGCAGAGGCGCAATTGCTGAAGTCTTACCTCGCCAAACTGAACTGAGCCGTCCCCCCATCGCCAATGCTCATCAAATCTTACTAGTCTTTGCCGTAAGAGACCCCCCATTAGACGCATATCAACTGAGTCGATTTCTAGTTAAAGCCGAGTTAACTGGCTTAGAAGTCTGTCTCTGTCTGAATAAACGCGATCTCATTACAGAACAGCAGCTGCAGGCGACTGATGCTCGCATTCACTGCTGGGGATACCAGCCTTTATTTATCAGTGTCAGTAGCGGCATGGGCTTGATAGAATTGAGACAACAACTCAAGGGTTCGCTCTCAGCAGCTCCAGCGACTTCCACAGAGCTACTCAAAGATTGTATTACTGTACTAGCTGGTCCTTCTGGTGTTGGTAAATCTAGCCTGATTAATAGGTTGATCCCAGGACTTGATTTACGGGTAGGAGAAATCTCTGGCAAACTCAGTCGTGGTCGTCATACCACCCGCCATGTCGAGCTCTTTGAGCTACCATCTGGAGGTATACTAGCAGACACTCCCGGATTTAACCAACCTGATATCGACTGTAGTCCTGAAGATTTGGTGTATGCTTTTCCAGAAGCTCGGCAACGATTAGCTGTAAGCAATTGCCAATTCGGCAATTGTTTACATCGAGATGAGCCAAATTGTGTGGTTCGAGGGCACTGGGAGCGTTACGAACATTACTTGGAATTTTTGGCAGAGGTCATTGCCCGCCAAGATGAGCTGAACCAACAAGCCGAGCCAGAATCCCAGTTAAAGGTGAAGACGAAGAGTAAGGGTCAAAGTCAGTATGAACCCAAACTGGAGACTAAGAAATATCGTCGGCTCTCCCGTCGCACACAACAACAAGTGCTGCAAGAGCTATACCAAGATGCTGAAGAAGCATGAACCAAACTCATCCCCAGTCACGTCGTCGATTTGCCATTATCAATGGTGATGACTTTGGATTTTCTACTGGTGTCAATAACGCTATTATCACTGCACACGAACGGGGTGTGCTGACAAGTACTAGTCTGATGGTGACTGGAAGAGCGTTTGATGAGGCAGTGACTCTAGCACAAGCTCACCCAAATCTGGCAGTTGGGCTACATCTGGTTCTCACTTGCGGCAAGGCAGTACTGCCACCCTCGCAAATCTCACATCTAGTTGACACAACTGGAAACTTTCCTAACAACCCCTTGCAGATTGGATGGCGCTACCAGTTTAACCGGGCTTCCCGTCAGGAACTCATGCTGGAAATCCGCGCTCAGCTAGAAAAATTTTGTGCCACTGGGTTACCGCTCTCTCATGTTGACGGGCATTTGCATATGCACATGCATCCAGTCGTGTTACGCATTCTAGTCGAATTAGCTGACGAATTTAAGATTAAGGCTATCCGGCTCCCTTCTGAGGAACTGAGGCTAACATTGGGGCTTGACAAAAGCAATCTCATGACTAAGCTGATTTGGTCTTTTGTCTTTAGCAGGCTTCGTCACTATGGGGAGCAGCAGCTGAAATTAAAAGGCATTGGTTTTGTTGAGCGCGTTTATGGTCTACTGGCTACTGGACGCATGACTGAAGCGTACTTACTCGCTCTGATTCCACAGATCCAGGCGGATCTTGTAGAAATCTATTCCCACCCAGCAATCGCGGTTGCTGATGAGCCAACGAATGGACCGTTAGGCAATGGTCAGGCAGAACTTGATGCCCTGATGAGTGAAAAAGTCCGTGCAGAATTGATTGCCAAAGGTTTTGAGTTGACCAACTACAACAATAGAGAAGCAATCTAGAATTTAATAAATATGACTCAACGTTTTGTGCCTTGGTAGCTCCTTGGCTGACGTTGAGCAATTCCAAAGTTGAGGTTATCGTGGCGTCTAAGGTTGAAATTTACACTTGGAGAACCTGCCCATTTTGTATCAGAGCTAAGGAATTGCTGAGCAGGAAGGGCGTCCAGTTTATCGAACACAAGATTGATGGGGATGAAACTGCACGCTCTCGGATGCAAAAGCGGGCAAACGGGCAACGCTCTGTACCTCAAGTTTTCATTAATGACCAGCATGTGGGTGGTTGTGACGATCTTTACGCCTTGGACGCGCAGGGTAAGCTCGATCAACTCCTAACAGCAGATCAGCAGATAGTGGATAGTTAATAGTGAAACTCGCTTTTATTATCGATCCTATCCACCAACTCGACCCAGGGCACGATACGAGTGTGGCACTGATGGAAGCAGCACAGGTTTTGGGACACGAGGTTTTCGTGAGTCAAGCTAACCTGCTGAGTGTGGTAGATGGCAAAGCTTGGGCTGTCGTAGAACCGCTACAGTTAGAACCAGTGCAGCTTGTAGAGGGGCGCTGGGTGGCAGCAAATCCTTGGTATAAGCTGGGCGAGCGCACAGCCGTCTCATTAGAAACCATGGATGCTGTATTCATGCGAACAGACCCGCCAGTTACGGTTGCTTATCTCTATGCCACATATATTCTGGACTACATCGATCAATCCCAGACCCTGGTGATTAACGCTCCCCATGGACTGAGAGCCGCAAACGAAAAAATGTATGGTCTTCAGTTTACTCAATTGATGCCAGAAACAATTGTTAGCGCTGATAAGCAATTCATCAGACAGTTTGTCGAGGCAAAAAAAGAGGCGGTTCTCAAGCCTTTGGGCGGCAAAGCTGGGGAAGGAATTGTGTTTTTGTCAACAGGCGATCGCAATTTCAACTCCATGATTGAACTTGGTACGCTGCAAGGTCAAGTACCAGTTATGGTTCAAACCTACTTACCTGCAGCTAAGGAGGGAGATAAGCGGATCATTCTACTGAATGGTCAACCAATCGGTGCCCTCAATCGCATCTCTTGTGGTAGTGAATTTCGCAACAATATGGCAGCTGGTGGTACGGTAGCTAAGACTGAAATCACACCACAAGAGCAAAAGATTTGCTCCACGATCGAGAAAAAACTCCGTCAAGATGGACTATTTTTTGTTGGTATTGACGTCATTGGTGGTTATCTGACCGAAATCAATGTCACTAGCCCGACTGGCATACGAGAAATCGATCGGTTAGAGGGTACCCGTTTGGGTGAGCAGGTGATTCAGTGGGTAGAGAAGAGGAGGGGGTAACCCCCACTCCTCTTACTGCGGTCGTGGAAAACGCCGCCTTTGGAGGAATTCTGGAATGTCTAACCCAGGTTTTTCTTTAGGCTCCGGCTCAGAAGTTGGTGGGGGAGCTGCAGCAATTGGTCGTGCCTTGGATGCTGCTCTCGCTGGGAGAGGAGGAGAGGCTTGAGCTTCACCAGAGAATCCTGTAGCAATAACGGTAATTCTGACTTCGCCCGGAAGTTTATCATCAATCACTGCACCAAAAATGATATTGGCGTTGGGATCGACAACTTCGTAGATTGTTTCTGCTGCTGCATTGACCTCATGTAGGGTAAGATCGCTGCCGCCAGTAATATTAAACACAACCCCTCTAGCTCCATCAATTGAGGACTCTAGTAAGGGTGAGGATATGGCAGCATTAGCGGCTTCTCTCGCGCGTGATTTGCCAGAGCCTAGACCGATCCCCATCAAAGCTGACCCTGCATCTGCCATAACGGCTCTGACATCGGCAAAGTCAACATTTACAAGCCCTGGGATTGTAATAATATCTGAGATTCCCTGTACCCCTTGACGCAAGATGTCATCAGCGAACCGGAAAGCCTCTTGCACTGGAGTTTGCTCAGATATCACTGCCAGCAGCTTATCATTCGGGATCACAATCAATGTATCCACTCGGCTTTGCAGTGCTTCAATTCCTTGCTCGGCTTGACCAGTACGGCGTCTGCCCTCAAAGATAAATGGACGTGTCACCACCCCAACAGTTAGAGCGCCCATTTCTTTGGCTATTTCTGCCACAATTGGTGCGGCACCAGTGCCAGTGCCACCTCCCATCCCCGCCGTAATAAAAACCAGGTCAGCATTTTCTAAAGCGGCAGTAATCTCATCGCGTGATTCCTCTGCTGCTTTTTGACCAATGGCAGGATTCCCGCCAGCTCCCAAACCCCGTGTGAGCTTTTGACCAATTTGTAACCGTTTAAGGGGTGCAGCTTGAGTCAGGGCTTGGGCATCGGTGTTAATTGACCAAAACTCCACCCCAGATACATTACTGGCAATCATGCGGTTAACCGCATTACCGCCACCGCCGCCAACACCAATGACTTTGATGTTGGCTACTCGACCTGGCACAATATCGTCAAAGCGATCACCTACTTTTGGTAGACCCTTAGGATCGTGGTTCTGATCGAAATTTAGCCCAGAGGCGTTAAAAGGATTGGTAGAATTAATCATCCCTGGTAGCCCTGGCTGCCCTGGAGGCTGGGAGCTTTGATTGGCAAGCTCACTTTTACTATTGAGTGTCATTGGAATCAGGAATAGTATATGAACAAATTTTTAAGGCAAGATTTTGCTTAAAGTTTACTGTATTAACCCCCTACAGACTTATTGAGCAAACCTCAACTAGTTTGTCTCGCCTCACTTCCCCAAAGAAGTGGAAAACAAGGAACGATTTTACAGTCAGCTACCCATCTAACTCCTTTGGAGATTGTGTGGTAGCTTCAGCTCTGCTGTCGGCTTCATCAAGATTGTCCAACATAATGCACAAAATTACTAGATATTATGTACGAGCAATTCAGATTCAATGGTGTAACTAGGCACGAAGAAGGTAAATTTTTTAAACAGTCTGTTTGTTGCTTTTGAAGCTTGCTTAGAGCTGTGGAGAGTCGGCGCTGATCGGCTTCATGGTCTGTTTCATCTGAACTAAAGGATGTCTGGGATCTTTGAGATTAATGTAAGCGATTTGACTAAGACTGACATGTGTGGGTAGTTGCCGCATGCGGGCGAGTACGTCAAGTTGCTCAGCCAACTGAGAACTGTAAGGACCAAGATGCACAATTCCTAACTCAGTTTTCAGCATTAAATTTGCTGGATCTTGGCAATCGATCTCAGAAATTTTTATGGGACTGTGAATGACTGTTTGGTATATTTGAGCCCAGTAGGAGTGATACTGCTCTGGCGAACCAATCACTTTGAGGCTCGGTAGTTGCGAGGTACGAGACAGAGCTAGATAACTCCTAAGCGGTATCCATACACCATCCTCATCTAGTAACCCCATCGATGCTTTTATTGATGTGGTATCGCTGTCTAGAGAGCCCTGTCTCAGGGCGATTGCCACAGGGACTCGTTCTCTGACTTGGACAGTTATACCAGGAGGAAAGAGTTGACGAGTGACGTTGGCATTAGCAATGGCTGGTTGTGCGACTAAAACATGAGCAAGTGCTGCTGGTTCAACTTTCAGCAACGATTTAGGGTATGACAGCGGTAAAAGTGACCGAATTGCCTGCGCTGAGAGCAAGTGATTGCCTAGAATCACAATTTGGCTAGATTGCCGTAAGACCCAAATTGGTCTGGTCATCTCCCAAGCCAAACCGCTTGAGAGCCCAAGAATTACTAATGTTCGCCAAAATGTCTGAAATAATTCAACCCTAGGCTTAAGCTGTGGGGGATGCCGCCGTTGGCTTAGCCTTGAGCGAGTGCCTGATGGAATACTGGTCATCTTTAACCCTCAAAAGACAGTGTTGAATACAACAGGTATGTACTTTACACAATGGTCTGTCAATGATTCAACTCGCTTGTCATCAATTCAGACACAAAAATTCACTCGGCTTCTGATTTATCATTGGCAAAATCATCAGGTTTCGCTTCTACCTCCATTAGCAAATTTGCTAAAAAAGCTTCCAGCTTCATATGCTGAATGTAAGGCCAGCCTCCTTCCGACTGAATATCTTTTAGCAACATATACAGTGCCTGACGGTTATCTGGTAAAGAGGCCTGGAAAATTCCTTCCCGGATCTCTCGATGCAATTCCTCTAACTTCCTTAGCAGTGCTAAGAGGGCGAGGCTATCCCCTTGTTTCTTTTGAGCTAAAGTTCGGACAACAGTGGCAACAGCTTGCAGCTCTGACTGCCATTGCTCCACATCGAAATTGCTGCTGCTTTTCATGCCATCATTACTCTGCTAAGTTCAGTCACCTCAAATTTACCGGAGATTTCCCAGTGTCGTCCCTCTTGCCAGCACCCTAAATACTGCAAAAAATACTACAAACCCGTGTAAAATTATGTCCTGGGCTTTTGGTCAAACCATTATAGAACCCATAAGAAAATATAAATATTGGACTCAAACATTGAGGTTGACATGAGGTATCGCGCTTTAATTGCTGCATTCCTGGCGTTGTGCCTAGGGGTATTAACTGCTTGCAGTGAGGGACCAACAACTGGCACTAGTGGCACCAGGGACTTGCTGACCTACGATCAGATCCGAGGCACTGGCTTAGCTAACAAATGTCCGCAACTGACAGAAACGAGTCGCGGCTCCATCCCGATCGATTCGAGTCAGTCCTATGTGATGAAAGAACTGTGTTTAGAGCCAACCACTTTCTTTGTGAAAGAAGAACCCGTTAACAAGCGGCAAGAAGCAGAGTATGTGGCTGGCAAATTGCTGACTCGCTACACCTCTACCCTTGACCAAGTACAAGGCGATCTGAAAATCAATGAGGATAGTAGCATGACCTTCTTAGAGAAGGATGGACTTGACTTCCAACCCATAACCGTCCAACTCCCTGGCGGGGAACGAGTGCCTTTCCTGTTTACTGTTAAAAATCTGGTAGCTCAAACCCAACCAGGCTTGACGAGCATTAATACCTCAACAGACTTTGACGGCGAATTCAAAGTTCCTTCCTACCGGGGTTCTGCCTTCCTCGATCCTAAAGGTCGTGGCGTCACTGCTGGCTATGACAATGCGATCGCATTGCCTAGCCGAGCAGATAGTGAGGAGCTACAACGGGC
This sequence comes from Chroococcidiopsidaceae cyanobacterium CP_BM_ER_R8_30, assembly GCA_019244235.1. Lineage (GTDB taxonomy): Bacteria > Cyanobacteriota > Cyanobacteriia > Cyanobacteriales > Chroococcidiopsidaceae > JAFAVL01. The sequence goes on along the minus strand of JAFASY010000206.1, from coordinate 8,150 downwards.
AAATGTCAAGCAGGCAGATGTTCTCAAGGGGCGGATCTCTTTCCAGGTTGCGAAGGTAGATAGCACTACGGGTGAAATCGCTGGTACTTTCGAGAGCGAACAGCCTTCTGATACAGATTTGGGTTCGCTCGATCCCAAAGATGTTAAGATTCGCGGTCTATTTTATGCTCGGGTTCAGCCTTCATAAGATGACAAGCGCCCAAAGGGCGCTTGACTCAGCTATTTTAGGGGCATATGCCCCTTTTTCATGTCCTCACAGATCTATAGCTGTTTTACCAGAACAACATCTATCTGTAGGTAAATTTCCGTGGATTTTCGGTAGTAGTCAGCATAGAAAACTTCTTACTCTTGATAGGAGACAGAGCGTTAAGCCGTAGTTGGAAACAACCCCTCTACCTGCGATTCTGCTTTAGTCAAAGCGAAACACCAATGCAGCTGCTTGATAAGCGTGCAGCACTTTGAATGGTTATGGTTTTAGACCTTGCCGCATCAAGTTTGCCCTCAAGCGCTAGCAATAATCGCACCTTATATCTTTAACTCCTTAACTTATAACTATGGTCTTAGCGTATACCCCTATTGATGTCAATACTGAGCTAAAGCGTGAGAGCGCATCTTTGCTTAGAAAATATCAGCAGTGCCCCTCAGCAGATATCCGCAATCGTCTGGTTGAACTCAATTTTGGACTAGTCAGAAAACAAGCATACCACTGGCTCAATCAATGCAATGAAAGCTATGACGATCTACTTCAAGTCGGTTGTATAGGATTAATTCAGGCAATCGAACGGTTTGATCTGGCTAGAGGACATGCCTTCAGTTCATTTGCAATTCCCTATATCCGTGGTGAAATTCAACATTACCTGCGAGATAAAGGAGTGACAGTGCGAATTCCCCGGCGCTGGCTAGCACTACATCAACAGGCTGTAGGGGTTTCACGAGACTGGCTCAAGCTGTACAATCGGCAACCAACCGACGCAGAATTAGCAGCTGCGCTCTCAATTACTCTAGACGAATGGCAGGAAATTAAACTAGCGTGGGCTAACCGCGCTCCCCTAAGCTTGGACATGCCAGTTCAGGATGGAGAAGAGGGCGCGACTTGCTTGGGAGAACTCGTTCCTGATAGTCGTTATCGTAGTTTTCAACTGGCGCAAGAGGATGAGCTTCGCTTACAACAATGCTTATCTGTACTAGAGAAACGGACACATCAGGTCCTGGATTTCATTTTTTTACAAAATTTAACACAAAAAGAGGTGGCAGAAATCTTAGGGATTAGTGTAGTCACAGTTGCCCGTCAAGTAAAAAAGGGATTAACTTTATTGCAGCAGTCAATGCTGGGAACAGATGATTGAAGAAAGGCAGATGGCAGATGGCAGATGGCAGAAGGAAAGAAGTTGGCTAGGGATAAGAGACCCTAAATCTAAAGTCGGTAGCGTAGCCGAATCTTGAAGTGAAAAAGTTTTTGAAGAAGGACAATGCATTGTGAAATCTTTGGCTAGAGTCTCTCTTGTGAAGATTGTGAGGAACTGGCAATGATGCGACTTTCTGTGATTTCGTGTGTAGGAATGCTGGCTTTGACAGTTGCTGGTTGTAGTGGGTCAGGAAGTCATGTGAGTAGCGTGACCACACCATCTACTGCACTAGAAGAGCAGCAAAAGCCTGTTGTTCAACCTGCTCAACCATCTACCAAACCGCCAGTTGTAAAGCAGGAAGTGGCAGCTGCACCTCCGGCTGCACCTGGATTGATTCAATCAACTAATCCTGATGAGCGGGCAAAACAGGTAGTAAAAGGGCGTCCTGACCCATTTGCTCTCCTGCCTGGGGAAGCTGTTCCTATCCCCCCGTCCCCACCCAAGTTTACTGAGCATCAGCCTCAATCCACACAACCTCCTCGCCTTCCAGTACCAACCCAGAAAGTCGCTTCATCACCAGTGCTGAAACCGCCGCCGTTGACCAATGGCAATGCTGGCAGTCAGTTTAATCCTCATCCAGGTAATCTATTACCGCCAGCGCCTCCCATTGCTGCCCTACCACCCCCACCACAGGCAGATTTGGCAAAAGCTATTCTCGTTACGGGTGTTGTTCAAGTGGGCAACGAAGCTGAGGCAATAGTCAAAGTCCCAAATGAAGCGACAAGCCGCTATGTTCAGGTGGGACAACGATTATCAAATGGGCAAGTACTTGTCAAGCGGATTGAAATGAATCAAGGTCCTAATCCAGTTGTAATTCTAGAGCAGTATGGGATTGAGGTTGCTAAAGCTATAGGGGAAGAACCTGCTAACTCCTCACCACAGGGTACACCTACCTCAGCTCCCCCTAGTTACTCACCACCAGGTACACCTACCTCAGCTCCCCCTAGTTACCCGCCGCCTCCCAGCCAACTTCCTGGGTGGAACAATCGCCATGAAAGATAGTTTGGTTATATAATCATCATAAAATGGAGCAGCAGAGAGAGGAAATTCAGTTTTCCGGTTTGCCCTTGACGGTGTACAGGGAAATCGCCGCTCATCTATCTCAGGTAGAAGGGATACAGACGGGACTGTGCCCAGCAGTAACTGAAGAGTTCAATTACAATCAGAGCCAAGTTGGTGGCTTGTGGATTCAGTATGCCCAAACAGCTAGCCTTCAAAGTCGGCAGCAGGTAGAGCAAATTTTGGCGTACTATCGAGATCGTTATGGTCTAAACAAGAGTTGATGGGTGAAATTCAAGCATTACGTGGCACGCGGGACATTCTGCCTGAAGAAATAGGATACTGGCAATGGGTAGAGTCAGTTGCGCGATCACTCCTAACTAAAGCAGCTTACCAAGAAATTCGTACCCCAATTTTCGAGATGACATCGCTGTTTGAGCGTGGCATCGGTGAAGCGACTGATGTGGTAGGGAAGGAAATGTATACCTTCTTAGATCGAGGTGATCGCTCGATTACTCTACGTCCTGAAGGCACAGCTGGGGTAGTGCGCTCTTTGATCGAACACGGCTTGCATACCCAAGGTGGAGTTCAACGTCTATGGTACACTGGTGCAATGTTCCGCTACGAACGTCCGCAGGCAGGGCGACAGCGCCAGTTTCACCAGTTAGGGGTGGAGGTTATAGGTAGTGCCGATTCCCGAGCCGATGCTGAAGTGATTGTGATCGCAACAGATATCCTACAGAGGCTAGGTCTAAAGAGTTTACAACTCTACCTCAATTCTGTAGGGAATGTAGAAGATAGGCAGCATTATCGGCAAGCCCTAGTGGACTACTTGACGCCCTATAAAGATGAATTAGATCCGGACTCACAGGATCGTTTGGGTCGTAACCCACTACGGATCTTAGATAGTAAGGATGAACGGACACAAAGGATTGTCACAAATGCTCCTAGTATCTTGAACTATCTTGGTCCAAGTTCCCAGCGTCACTTTGAGCAGGTGCAGCAACTGTTGAGTGATTTGGGGATCGATTATCAACTTAATCCCCGATTAGTGCGGGGCTTAGACTACTATACCAACACGGCGTTTGAAATTCAGTCAGGTGATTTGGGAACGCAGGCAACGATTTGTGGCGGCGGTCGCTATGATGGGCTAGTTGCTCAGCTAGGTGGACCAGATATACCAGCTGTAGGCTGGGCAATTGGTTTGGAGCGGCTAATTTTGTTACTACAGCAACTGCAATCCGCCCCGAAGCCAGAGCTAGATTTCTATATAATTTCGCGGGGTGACGCAGCCCAAGCTCAAGCCCTCAGATTGGCTTACAGGTTGAGACATGCTGGGTTTAGTGTCGAATTAGATTTAAGTGGCAGTGCTTTTAAAAAACAATTTGCTCGTGCCGATCGTAGTGGTGCCATTGGTTGCTTGATTTTAGGAGATGAGGAAGCAGAAAACCAAACTGTCCAGCTCAAGTGGATGGTGTCTAAGGCACAGCAGGCGATCGCGCAAGACGATTTGGTATCAATGACAAACGATCTGCGCCACCAGCTAGATAATTTTACCGCAAGGTAAAATCTCCTCCAATTTGTTAAAAATTTTAAGCAGTCCAGCTCTTGGTTGCAATTTGCTGTAGATTCAGTTTGTGATTACCTTAGGAAAACTATGTTTGCAGCATCATATTTACCCGCTTTCTTAGTTCCCATAGTTGGTCTAGTTGTGCCTGCAGTGGCTATGGCGTTCTTGTTTCTATACATTGAACGCGAAGATCCTTCTGGGATTTAACCACTAGTTGGAGCGGCGGAGCTATTATAGGCTCCGCTCCTGACTTTCTTATTTGTGGTTGCTCCGTCATCATTGCTCAAATCTTGCCAGCAACTCCTAACTCGAGAGAGCTGCGTTAGCAGGCGGGTGGATTCTTCTGGTGACAAGTCTAACAACGGCTCAACGAGCTTGGATAGCTGCTCGTCCAATGAACCAAAACGAACTTTGAGAAGATTCTCAATTATCACTCGCTGCCCCTGTCGCACTCCCTCCTGTAAAATTTCTTCTCGCCGCTGTAAGTAAGCCGGGGACAAGTTCATAAATACCTCTCGGTCTTCTCGGTCTTCTTCATTGGATACAAGTATGATGACATCTCCGAAAAGGCTAAACAAGTTCCTTACAAAGTTTTGCCAGATGCCGAAGGAAGAGTCAAGATTGATTGTCCAGTCTTAGATCAACAATTCACACCAGAAGAAGTCTGGGCTCAGAGTTTGCGTAAGTTGGCGGATGATGCCAGCCAGTATCTAGATGGGCAAGTTACCTAGGTTGTACTTACAGTTCCAGCTTATCTCAATCAAGGCATGGTTTTATACAACGGATATGCTAAGAACACTGTAACATTGAAATGGGCTGGGTGTTTCTATTAATGGGCATCACAGTAAGGCTCTGATAGCTACATACTTTACAAAACCAGGACCAGGGATTGTGACTCAGGAAGCAAAGACAGCTATCCCCAATGCTCGAATTCTCTTAGTTGGCATTGAGACTAACACATGCAAGTTATTGCAGCGTCTCTTAAGCCAACACTATGAATTGGAGGTCGTGGCAGAAGGGGGAGATGCTTTAATTGCGGTCCATCAATTAAAGCAGATTCCTGACTTGATTTTGGCTGATGCCACGATGCCAGAAGGTTTCGAGTGGCTGCGTTCGCTACGAGCTGAGCCAAAAACAAGAGAGCTGCCCATCATCCTGCTGTCTACACAAACTGAGGAAGATGCTCTTGTTTCCGGACTGAGAGCTGGGGCAAATGACTATGTCATCAAGCCTTTTTTTGCCCATGGGCTGTTGGCACGGATTAAGGTCAACCTGAAGCTGGCTCAGTTGCCTCAGTCAACCAGGCATCGGGAGCAGAATTTACATACAGTTACAAAAGCATCTCAATGTGCAGAGGCTTCCAACAAAGAGCAGGAACAGCATCTAAGATTAGCTAACGAGCGTTTCGAGCTAGCAGCAGTAGCAAGCAACTGCATGATCTACGACTGGAATCTTCAGCAGGATACTGTTGACAGAACTCAGGGGTTAACCCGAATTTTGGGGTATTCGCTCAAAGACGCTGAACTAACGGGAAACTGGTGGCGCGAACGCATTCATCCAGAGGATAGGCAGCACCTACGAGATCAGGCTGCGGCTATGTTGGCAACCCGCGATCGCTATGCTGTTGAATATCGAGTTCTTAACCAGGATAACCAGTACGTTGATGTACTAGACCAGGGAATTGTGGGGCAACGAGATGCCAAGGGAAACTTGCTCCATCTGGTTGGCAGCATTACTGACATTACTGCTCGTAAGCGAGCAGAGGAAGCACTCCGCCGAAGTGAAATCAGGTATCAAAGGTTGATCGCGAATCTGCCAGGGATGGTCTATCAGTACTTACCTTGTGAAGATGGTCCTGATGCCTTTATGTATGTCAGTTCGAGTTCTCACCAACTTTTTGAATTAGCGCCAGAGACAGTTCTACAAGATGCTGGTTCTCTCTGGAAGTTGATCTATCCTGATGACTTACCGTCTCTACAACATTCAGTCGCAGTGGCAGCTAAGAACTCATTGCCCTGGCAATGGGAAGGACGAATAATTACACCATCTGGTCAAATTAAGTGGATTCAAGGCAATTCTCGTCCACAGAATACAGACAATGGAATGGTTTGGGATGGGTTACTACTCGACATTACCGAGCGCAAGCAGGCAGAAAAACATCTGCAATACAACGCGTTTCACGATGCGCTAACTGGCTTACCCAACCGGGCTTTGTTTGTGGACCGCCTGATGCAGGCGATCGCACGGGTTAAACGGCATAAGGATTATCTATTTGCTGTACTGTTTCTCGACTTAGATCGTTTTAAGGTGATCAACGACAGCCTTGGGCATCTGTTTGGGGATCAGTTACTGCTTGCCATTGCCAGTCGGCTGAAGGCCCACCTACGCCCTACAGATACAATTGCCCGACTTGGGGGAGACGAGTTCACAATCTTGCTTGAGGGGTTTAAGAATTTCGGCGACGTACTTCGCCTGATCAACCGTATCCAACAAGAGCTAACAATACCGTTTACTCTGAACGGGCAAGAGATGTTCACCTCTGCCAGTATTGGCATTGCTTTAAGTACAACAGGCTACAACCAGCCAGAAGATATCCTGCGAGATGCTGATATCGCAATGTACCAAGCCAAAGCAAAAGGTCGGGGGTGCTATGAATTTTTTACTACAGACATGCACCTGCAAGCTGTGACCCGCCTGAAGTTAGAAACAGAGCTGCGCCAAGCCATTGATCGTCAGGAGTTTCGGGTTTACTACCTACCAATTGTGTCACTAGCTACCGGACGGTTAACTGGTTTTGAAGCCCTGGTGCGCTGGCAGCATCCTCAACAGGGAATTGTTCTACCAGGGCAGTTCATCCCCATGGCGGTAGAAGCCGGACTTTCTATCGCCATCGATCAGTGGGTGCTACATGAAGCCTGCCGTCAGACTAAGCAGTGGCAAGAGCAGTTTTCCCGCAAATCAGTCGCCTTAAATGTCCAAAAGTTGACGATTAGCGTCAATCTTGGTAAACCCCAGTTCATGCAGCAACAGTTAGTGCTGCAAATTCGCCAAGTTTTACAAGAGACTGGTCTGGACGCCAAGAGTTTGAAGCTGGAGATCGTAGAAAGCGCCCTGATGGAACACGGCGATGGAGTTACTGAGAAGCTCAATCTCTTGAGAAATGAAGGCATTCACTTGGACATTGATGATTTTGGCACCGGCTATTCATCCTTAGGGCGTCTCCACCGCTTCCCCATCAATGGTTTGAAGATCGACCGTTCATTCATTAGTGGTGGCGACGTTGAGCAAGGATTAGCGATTGTGGAGACAATCGTCACACTGGCTAAAAAACTTGGTGTAGAGGCGACAGCGGAAGGGCTGGAAACAGCCGAGCAACTGGCACTCGTTAGACGGTTGAACTGTGAATTTGGTCAGGGTTATTTTTTTTCCCGTCCCTTGGACAGCTCGACAGCAGAAGCTTTAATTGCAGCAAATCCGCAGTGGTAAATCCTCTGAATTTCCTTTGTAGGAGCTACGTGCCTAGGTCAACTTTTAACCCAGCAAGAAAAGTATGTACTATCCCTTCATCACCCTTCCACTCACCCCCTAGGTACTTTGTCAAAGACTGACAAATACCCTCTTTTACCTCCTGTTCAGATAGAGTTTCTGTTTGTGTCTCCTCCTCAAGAAGCGTGTTCCTATTTTCCTCAGTGACAATGATACTTGACATAAATTTTCCATCTCTGTAGTAAACAATGCCTTTATACTTCTCCAAGGTTTGGAGATAGGCAAGTTTTAACTTGTTCTGCCATTTGACTCCAAATTCCTGGATGATAGATTGCTCAAAGGTTTTTTCCCAGTTTCTTAGAAACTCCGAATTTTCTTTGAGTTCGGGGAAACTGCGCTCTTGAATGAACATGCCAAAACCTGGTTTCTCGAAGTAATACTTGATCCCAAGTCGGATAATATCAGCTGCACTGAGACCTAGATCTCTAGCTTTCTGCTTCAGCAACTCATCTTCTTCTTCCGTTAGCCTGACTCGATACTGCTTGACTCTATTCATATGGCTATCCAATGGATACCTATTTACTTCTCTTACTATAGCTGTATACTCTCAATTGCTTCAGGGTGGGAAAGAGTATTTTGGTTATGATCAGACCTATTAATATGTAGCTAGCTTATATTTATAAAGCCCA